>NZ_JBSFTU010000007.1:0-184217 GCF_053591435.1 Streptomyces sp. NPDC003027 | reverse complement strand
ATCGCAAGGCGGAGGAGGGAGCCAACGCGGAGCGTTGGCGACCGACGACAACGCGGCGAGGCGCGGTGCCAGGGCACGCGAGCCCGGCATGATCCGAACGAGAGGCCCTAGGCCCGTTGACCGGACGACCGGCAGGCGCCCGGCGGCCTCGGGCGCACCCGCCGGGGCAAGGGCAGCCGGCGCAGGCCCAGGGCCCGCGCCGGTTCCGGGCCGGCAGGGTCTGAGCGGGTGTCAGACGGGCAGCGCGTGCAGTCTCTTGCCGTGCAGGGCGAACACGCGCTTCCCGTCCGTTGCCACCAGCCACGCGTGATAGTCACCGGTCTTGTCGTTGAACGTCCATCGCACGGCACCGGTCTTCGCGTCGATGGCTATCACGCCACCCCGCTCGTCCAGGTCTGTGGCCGCGTACAGGACATCGCCCGCCTTCACGTACTGCCGCGGTACCGTGAGATTCGCGTCGGCGAGCGCCGTCGACTGCCAGATCTCCTTGCCCGTACGGGGGTCGAGGGCACGCATCGTGCGGTCGCTGTCGACGATGTAGAGCACGTCGTCCAGCACGGCCGGCTCCTTGAAAGCGACGTAGCTCTCGCCGGTCTTCACCGACCACTTCGCCGAGCCGTCGGCCAGGCCGAAAGCCAGAAGATCCGGACCCTGCGGAACGATCACCAGATCCTTGTACACGGCGAAGAAGCCGTAGTTGGTCTTGGTGGTCTTGTGCGTCCACACCTGCTTGCCGGTGGCGGTGTCGCGCACCGTCAGGTTCTTCTTGAAGTCGGTGTACACGAGGTGGCGACCCTCGGCATGGGCGTGGATACCGTTCTGCTCGGTGCCGAAGTCGCGCTGTTCCTTCCACGCCACTCTGCCCGTACTGCTGTTCAGCGCGGCGATCACATTGGTCTTGGACGAGCCGTCGGCCTCCTGGATCTCGGCGACGACGTACACCTGATCGTCGTCCACCGCGATCGGTCTCGGTTGCCGGTAGTCCTTGCCCAGGTGGCTGCGCCAGGTCTGCTTGCCCGAGGCGGGGTCGTAGCCGGCGACGGTGCCGTCGTATGCAGCGCTGGCCAGGTACAGCGTGCCGCTGCCGAGCAGCATCGGTGCCCCGGGGGTCGCGCCGTCCTCCAGCGACCACCGCTCCTTGCCCGACGCCGCGTCCAGTGCGACCAGTGGAGCACCGCTGGCGATCACCACACCGCCCGCGGCCACGAGCTCGTCGTTGTCGCCGTAGGTCTGGGCGGATGTCGTCTTCGTCCACAGCAGCTCAGGAGCCTGGCCGTCCTTACCGGCGCCGCCCCCGGCCGGCTTGTCTCCGCCGGCCGGCCCGGACCCCCCGGAGCCGCCGGCATCGGAGCCGTCCTCACGACAACCGGCCGCACCCGCGGTCAGCACGGCCAGCGTGAGACCGCCGCCGGCCAGTCGTAGTGCACGCCGCCGGGAGAACCTGTCACCCGGCATGCCGTCTCGTCGCATGGTCATGTAGCCGTACCCCCGTGGAGTCGTCAGAGCAGAAAGGTGCATGGTCGGCGCCGCACGGACGTGCGACCCCGAGTTCAGGAACGCTATCCGTCACTCCACGACACAGGGGACGGCCGGGTCCCAACCGCGACAGCTCCGTGAACCAACCGGGACACCACACGGGAACTGCGGCCCCCAGTCGTCGTCAGCGCGCCCTGGTGTCACCCCGGCGTCCGTTCCCGCGCACGTTCGCTGATCCGACGCACCCCACCGCCGCGTTGCCCATCGCATGCTGCCTCTCGGGGCAGCACTTGGCCGGTGGCTGTGGCTCCACTCGGTTGGGGTTGTCCTTGCGGAGGCTGGCGGAGACCAACAAGGACAGCCCGAAGTGCCAGGTGCGGTCGAGCTTCTTCGGCTGTCAGTCGCTTCGATGGGGCTGCCGGCACCCGTTGATCAGCAGGCTGCTGGAGCGGTCACCCCTAGCGTCGGTTCTCTCAAGTCTCCAGTGCGTCGGCGTACAGCGCGAACAGGCGCAGCTCGGGTGTCCTGCCGGTCGTCCGGGTTTCGCGGAGGTGTCTCCAACAGTCGGCTGTCAGGCGGCGGGCGTGGCTGCCCGGCCAGGGGGTGGGCAGGAGTTCGGGCGGCAGCAGGGGGTCGGAGGCCATTGCCGCGGTGAAGTGGGCGGCGAGCTCGATGGCTGTGGTGAGCTGCTCGGCGTCCGACGGCTCGGGGCCTCGGGTGAGCTGGGTGAGGCGGGATTCGGCGAAGGCCGCGAGCCGGTGGTGACGGGCGGCGATCTCGTCCAGTGGCCATAGAGCGACGGCGAGGGCTTGGGGGCCAGTGGTGTTTCCGATCCGCAGGTCGGTGGTGGTGAGACAGATGAGCGGGCTGAAATGTGATGCGCGACAAAAAACGGACCGGGCTTTTCCCGGGTGAGCGGACATGCTCCGAAGAGGCGCCGACCAGTCGCTTCGGGGTCGCGCCCGTGGTCGCTTCACTCCGCAGCCGGGTGCCGTCCGCGCGCACCACAGCGTTTATGACTCGCTGTGAGCGCAGCGCAACACATGTGGGAGCATGGTCAGTTCGGGTTCGCCAGGTGGCTTTGCTGAAAGGGCGGCCACCACTGAACAATTCAGGCCCATAAACCGATCAACTGCCGCACTTTAAATGCGATGAATCGATCCCATCGCGCGTCTGCTCCACAGGGCTGCCAGGTCCCCGCCGACATGGGGCAGCCGTGCGCGAACCGTTGACAGGCCCCGCGCCGCGTCACTACGGTCGCGCCACCATTTCGAACGCGTGACGAAATATCGAACATCAGAGTTTCGAGGAGCCGTGACGACATGAGCATCAGCAGACGTACGGTGATGGCGGCGGGCACCGCAGCCATGGCAGCCGCGGCGGCCGCCGCCGGGAGCGGCCAGGCCGCTGCCGCGAACCACTACGGAGGCGCGGGAAGCGCGGGCGGAAGACCGGTCAGGGAGCGCTTCGGAACCCTGGCCGACGGCACCCGCGTGGACCGCTGGACCGTGGCCGCCGGGGGCACCCGGCTGCGCGTGCTGTCGTACGGCGGGATCGTCCAGTCCCTCGAAGTCCCCGACCGGCACGGGCGGTACGCGAACGTGTCGCTGGGCTTCGAACGGCTCCAGGACTACGTCTCCCACAGCCCGTACTTCGGCGCCCTCATCGGCCGCTACGGCAATCGCATCGCGGGCGGCACCTTCACCCTCGACGGCACCGAGCACCACCTGCCCCGCAACGACGGCCCCAACAGCCTGCACGGCGGGGACAAGGGCTTCGACAAGCGGGTGTGGGACGTCGAACCGTACGCCGAGGGGCCCGACACCGGTCTCACGCTGCGCCACGTCAGCGCGGACGGCGACATGGGATACCCCGGCACGCTGCGGGTCCGCGTCGACTACGTCCTCACACCGCGCGGCGACTTCCGCATCCAGTACGAGGCCACGACCGACCGTGCCACCGTCGTGAACCTGACCAACCACACGTACTTCAACCTGGCGGGGGAGGGCAACGGCGGCATCCTCGACCACACCCTGCGGATCGCCGCGTCCCGCTACACCCCGGTCGACTCCACCCTCATCCCGACCGGCGAACTCGCCAAGGTGGCACACACGCCGTTCGACTTCCGTACCGCCAAGCCCATCGGCCGGGACATCCGCAAAGCCGACCCGCAGATCCTCGCCGGCAACGGCTACGACCACAACTTCGTCCTCGACAAGGGCCTCACCGGCACACCCCGGCACGCCGTCACACTGGCGGAACCGGTCAGCGGCCGCGTCATGAAGATCGCGACCACCGAACCGGGCGTCCAGTTCTACAGCGGCAACTTCCTCGACGGCTCCCTCGCGGGCACATCCGGCCAGGTCTACCGCCAGAGCGACGGGCTCTGCCTGGAGACACAGCACTTCCCCGACTCCCCCAACCACCCCTCCTTCCCCTCGACGGTGCTGCGCCCGGGCCAGACCTACCGCTCGACGACCGTGCACTCCTTCACCGCCCGCTGACGACGACGGCGACCTCCGGGCGACGGCCCTCGACCGGCGGCCGGAGGTCGCGGAGCGGGAACGGAACGCTGTTCGTTCACAACTCTCTGTCCAGCAGGCGTCCGTCGGGTAAGTTCCCTGTGTGCACGACGAGTTGATCTCATGATGCGCGGCTGGCAGGGGAAGGCGGGGGAGCGCCATGGGCGGGAGACTCTACGGTCAGCAGGCCCTGCAGGAGAGCTTCGTCCCCCGGCTGGTGGGGCTGCACCACAAGGACGGGTACCACGTCCCCCTCGCCTACCCCGACGGCGCCCCCGTGGTGCGGATCGTCGGTGGGCGCGGCAGCGGCAAGACCGCCCTGCTGGGCGCCGTCCATGACGCGTACAACGGGCGGGTGCCGCTCGCGCGGGTCGATCTGGAGGCTCCGGGGTTCGGCGAGCCCGGTGTCGCCGACGGCGACACCGACGTCCCCAACGCCTCCCGCATCACCCACCTCCTGTATCTGCTCGCTTACAAACTCGGGCTCGACGTACGCCACTTCGGCAGACCGATGGCCTTCCCACGGCTGTCGCTCGGCCTCCTCGTCGTCACCGCCTGGCGCCCGCTGAACAGCGACGAGACCGATGTGCGGCCGCCCGACCTGCGCCGGGCGGAGGCCGATCTGCGGACCCTCATCACCGCCGACGACCCCGACGTACGCCGCCGCAAGGAGAGCCTCGGCCGCTGGTTCGACGTCGTCACGAGCAACCTCCCGCAGGTCCTGTCCGCCGTGCCCGGCCTCGACGCCATCGCCGGGATCGTCCTCGACACCGCCCGGGCGCAGCTCGTCAAGAGCGAGCCGGACAAGGGCGCGCTCGCCTGGTGGGGCGGCCGGCTGCACCGCTCCCAGGGCTACCAAGGCGACTCCCTGCAGCGGCTCTTCCAGTTCGTCCGTGTCTTCCGCCGGCTCGACGACCGCAGACGCACCGCCGAGGAACATCTCGTCGCCGCCCTCCTCGACGACATCGACGGCAACTACGGCAGACTGCGCCGGCTCGACAGGAAGCCCCGACCGCTGCTGCTCCTCGACAACGCCCACGCCGACATCGGCGGCGACTTCCTCGACCTGCTCGA
The DNA here is from genome assembly GCF_053591435.1 of Streptomyces sp. NPDC003027. NCBI lineage: Bacteria > Bacillati > Actinomycetota > Actinomycetes > Kitasatosporales > Streptomycetaceae > Streptomyces > Streptomyces sp. NPDC003027. The sequence goes on along the minus strand of NZ_JBSFTU010000007.1, from coordinate 179,145 downwards.
CGCCGGACACGGCGCCCCCGGTAAGGCCCCGACGCGGCCGGCCGTCCTCGCCACCCTGCTCGGCACGGGCCACGGGCACCCGCCCCTGAGCGAGGTCGGCGGCGCCGCCGCACCGCGGGACCGGCCCCTGGTGCTGAGAATCCCCGCCATCGAACCGGCCGACATCTCGGAGATGCTCAGCCCCGTCGACTATCCCGAGCATCTGCCCCGCGTCGTCGCCCGCTACAGCGGCGGCCGCGCGGCGAGCGCCCGCGCCCTGGCGGACGCGGCCGTGCGCCGTGTCGAGGAGGCGGGCACGATACGCGCCGGGGAGCTCCTCGACGCAGCCGCGCCCGCACTCCTCGCCAAACTGCTGCCCGATCCCGTGATGCGCGAGCGCCTGATCCTGCTCTGCGCCGCGGTCGACGCGGGCACCCGGCGCGCACTGTGGACCTTCGCCCACCCCGAGGACCACTCCGAAGAACTCGTCGCCGCCCGCGTCCGCGAAGCCGACGACTACCGCGAACGCTCCTGCCTCGACGGCGACCGCGCCCTCGATCTGCTGCTGCGGCACCGGCTGGCCGCCACCACCAGCCACGAGCGCTGGCGTGACACCCAACTGCGCCTGCGCTCGCTGTGCGACCCGCGCGGTGACACCTATCTGCACCACACACTGGCCCTGGGCCGGGTCGAGGAGGTGGTCAGCGTCCTGCACCACCGGTTCACCGTCGTCCCGCCCCACGCATGGCTGACCACGCTCAACCGGATCTGCGCCGCCCCCCGTCCCCGCGAGGGCTACCAACCCCCGGCCGCGGGCCCCACCCTGTCGTGCGCGGCCTGCGGCAGCGACACCCCCGGCCCCCACCACGACGCCGTCGCCTCCCTGGTGCCCCTGCTGTGGCGGCTGTCCGACCCGCTCACCCTCGCCCCGCGCGAGGACGAGCTGACCACCGTCCGCATCGCGCTGGAGACGCTGTACGGCAACAAGCCGGCACACGCCGCCTACCGCGACGCGTCCACCGCCTGGCCCGCCCGTCTACGGGCCGGAGCACAGGCCCCCGACCTGCCCGTCCTCCCGGAAGGCGCCGTGTCATGACGTCGTTCATCGCAAGACTCCCCGGCGGGCCGATCACCAAGGCGGCCGTGCTGGCCGTCGCCCTGGCCGTGCTCGGCGCCGCCGTGTGGACCGGCATCGTCCTCTTCGGACCGGATCCGGCCTGCGGAAAGGGCATCGAGGAACGCGGCCCCGAAGGCGCCGGGGAATGCACGGGCGTCACCGACGGCAGCTTCGTCTTCGCACCCAACCTCAAGGAGGTCAGCGCCCGGATCAAGGCGGAGAACGACCGGATCGCGAAAGAACCGCACGTCTCCGTCGCCGTGATGCTGCCGATGGCACCCGTCCAGGCCTTCGAACAACGCAAGACGCTCCACGAGGTGCAGGGCGCCTACCTCGCGCAGTACCGCGCCAACCACGAGTCCAACAGCAAGAAGCCGGCGATACGGCTCCTGCTCGCCAACCCCGGCCGCAGCCACGCCCACTGGAAGCCCGTCGCCGAACAGCTCGGCACCATGTCCGAGTCCACGACCGACAACCTCCGGGCCGTGATCGGCTTCGACGTCTCCACCGCCACCACGCAGGCCGCCATCGGCTACCTCACCCGAGAGCGCGGCATTCCCGTCGTCGGCGGTCCCATCACCGCCGACGACTCCGGCAACAGCGCGGCGAGGCCCGACGCCTACCCGGGCCTCGCCCGGGTCGTCCCCACCACCACCGACCAGGCCAAGGCCCTGGCCCACTTCCACAAGGGCATCGACCCCCGGCAGACCCTCGTCGTCGAGGACATCCGCACCGGCGACAACTACGTCGACGCGCTCAAGCGGGCCTTCGCCGAACGGACCCTCGGATCGCCCCGCGCACCCGAGCAGTACCGCGCGCCCGACGAGTTCCACGAGGAAGGCACCACCGCCAACGCCTTCGACCAGATGGTCGACACCATCTGCACCTCCGCCGCCAAGGTCATCTACTTCGCCGGACGGCCCGTCCAGCTGCGCCAGTTCGTCAACGAACTGGGCAACCGGGGATGCACGGAGAAGAAGTACACCGTCATCACCGGCTCCGGCGCCTCCACCCTCTCCTCGGACAAGCTCCTCGACTGGGACGCCTTCCGCAAAGGTGTGACCCTCCAGTACGCCGCCGTCGCCCACCCCGACGCCTGGACCGGCCCCGCGGCGCCCCCCACCGGCGGTTCCGCCGCGGCCTTCCGCACCCTGGCCGCGCTGGCGACCGGCGACGAGGTCGGGAACATCGGCCCGGTGGAGCTCACCGACTCCCGCACCATCACGTTCTACGACGCCGGTCTCACCGCGATCACCGCCATCCGGATGCGCGACGACCACGACCCCGTCATCCCCACCCTCGGCCGCATCCGCGACGCCTGGCTGCGGCTGCACGGCATGGGGAAGGTCGACGGGGCCAGCGGCTGGATCTGCCTGGACAACTACGGCAACCCCTACAACAAGGCGGTCTCCGTGGTGGAACTCGCGCCCGACGCACCCGGCCGCATCCGCTTCGTCGGCCTCGCCTGGCCGACCGGCCGGCCCACCCCCGCGGACTGCACCGCGAGCCGCACGGACACCGGCGCGGCACCGAGCCGCTGAACCGTCGGACAAGCCGATACCGACGGGCGCGGGAGCGGGGGGCCAGGCCGTCAGCCGAGAGCCACCACCGCCCTGTGCGTGGCGGCGAGTGTTCCCGGAGTGATCCGCAGCCGCAGCGCGGAACCCGTGGCCAGCACCTGGACCGTCGGGTCCTTGGACACCACGGCCGGGACGGGCCGGTTCCACGTCAGGTCGATCGTCGCCCCGTCTCGCAGCGGTCCCGAGACGCAGACCGTGGCCGTGGTGCCGGACTCGCGGATCAGCACGCAGGCGGGCGCACTGGCCGTGACGTCGCCGACCGTGCCGCCGAACCAGAAGTTGATGCCGGTGAAGCCCAGCGCGGGGACCCGTACGCCCTGCCGCTCGTTGGCGTTGGCGAGGACGGTGAGCCAGCCCGTGTCGGCGGCGCGGGCGGCCGTCCGCGCCTGGCTCGCGCCCGGCATCAGGACGTAGGAGTACGCGGCCCACGTCGGATCGGTCCCGTGGTCGAACCAGAGGGTGAGGTAGCGGCGGGTGACCGGGTCGGACACGGCGCCCCTGTTGATGTCCGACCAGGCGCCGGTGCGCGCCTGGCGCAGGGCCTTCAACGAGGTGGCGCCGCCCGGGAAGACGTACCCGGCGTGTCCGGCGAGATGCGCCCACCGGGCGCCGGTGAGGGTGCCCGTCCAGCCGAGGGTGGTGGGCTGGGCCATGCCGTCGACGGTGAAGGCGTGGACGCCGCTCTCCCCGAGGTTGCGGTTGTCCACGACCGATTCCACGCCCGTGCCGTCCCGGCCGTGGATTCCGGCGCCCAGGCAGACGACCGCGTCGTCCAGGAAGAACCACGACTTCTTGGCCAGGAGCGTGGAGGACAGCCCCTTGAGGTACTGCCCCACGGCCGCGTACGTGCCGTCGGTCGTCCCGCCGACCCAGCGCACGTCGGGCCGGGCCGCGCCCCAGACGCCGCCCTCGCCGTCGGCGAGCGGCTTGCGGGAGGCGGTGGTGCCGGGCAGCCGGTAGGGGTCGACCGTCGGCCAGAAGTCGTCGCTGTACTGCCCGTTGGCGAAGTCGCCGCCCCACCAGTAGAGCATTCCGGATCCGCTGTGCCAGGCACGCAGGTTCTCGCCGTTGCCGTTCTCGTAGTACGTGATCCGGTTCGACGCCATGGACAGACCGGCCGCCCAGCCGGGGCGACGGTGCACGGCACGGTCCATGCCGGGGAAGAGGCGGTGCCCCGACGGCTCGGGACTCGCCGTGGACGTACCGTCGTCGACGGCCTTGAGGCGGGCGAGCGCGGAGACGCCGAGAGCGGGGCTGGCGAGCAGCGGGCTGTAGTGGTCGCGGGCGATCCAGCCCTTGACCATGCCGTCCCAGCGCGTCTTCTCCGCGGCCGACGCGCTCTGCGAGAGCAGCGCGACACAGGCGATGATCGCGTGGCCGCGCAGATGGTCGCTCTGGCGGATGCCCCGGGTGTCCGACCGCTGCACGCCCCGGCTGATCGCACGTCCCGAGACGGCGTCCATGGCCAGGCCGTTGAAGAGGAACGGCGCGTACGCCTTCTCGACCGAGTCGAACACGATCTGCCGGCCGCTGTCGGTGACCTCCCACGCCGAGCCCTTGAGCAGCGCGAACAGCAGGGAGAGACCGCCGAGCATGACGGCACCGTAGGAGCCCGCGTAGGGGACGTAGGTGTGCTGGATGAAGCTGCCGTCGGTGTAGAGCCCGTCCCCGGACGTGACGTACGGGAAGACCGGCGAGAGCGCGTCGCGGGCGAGGGCCAGCTTCGCCGCCGACCTGCCGATGACGCCGCGCAGCGCGAGCACACGGCACAGGTCGACCCGGTTGGCACCGGTGGAGGTGCCGGTGTAGTTCGCGACCGCGCTGTCCGGCACGAAGTGGTCGATGGCGGCGCAGTGCTCGCTGATACGGGCCGCGCCGAGGAACTCGTACAGGAGGGTGTCGATGTCGAGCAGCGCCTGCGGGATGCCGATCTGCCAGCTGTACCAGTTGCCGTAGCGGGCCCGGCTCGCGTGGTAGGCCTGGTCGTGGAGCTGGTCGAGACCGGCGAGGATCTCGGCGCGCAGCGCCGCGTCACCGGTGAGACCCGTGCCGGGCTGACAGTAGGCCTCGGCGAGGGTGCGCAGGCGGTTGAAGCTGGTGTGGAGATTGCCGGAGTACGTGTACGACTCGGCGTCGGTGTCCGGCTCGGGGTCCGCGTAGGGCAGGTCGGGCCAGAGGGAGCCGTTCGCCGGGGCCATGGAGGAGCGCAGATCGCGGGCGGTCGCGCCGAGCGCGGCGAGTGTGGAGGCGAAGGGTTCGGCGGCCGGGTCGAAGCCGGTGCCGAGAAGGAGGCCGCGCCACGTCAGGCGGAGCGCGTCGTAGGCGTCGGCGGAGTGGGCGGGTGCGGCGAGGACGGGGATCGCGAGCGGTGCGGCGGCGGTGGCGCCCAGGGCCGCGCGCAGCAGGCCGCGTCGGGAGAGCAGGGAGGCGGGGACGGAGGAGTGCATGGCAGAGCTGACCTCCTGGGGAGGAACGCCTGGGGGTGGGCGGTCTGGCGGACAGCATGCCGGGGACAGAAAGCGATTGCTACCCCTGAGAGGGGGAGAAGAACGGCCCATGGGCGGTGAATTCGGAAGGAGACACTCCACCCCGGGAAGCCTTGGCCTGTCCGGCGTGTGCGGCGCTTCCCCGGTGGGCCGGCGCACGGGTGGCGGTCGGGCGCCGGCCCCGGGGGTGCGAGCCGGGTTACTCGGTCGTGTTCGTCCCGCGCTCGGTGCGCGGGCCCCCGCCGGGGCCGTGGCCGCTGTCCGTCCGCGCCGTGGCGGCCGGCTTCCTCAGCGAGCTCAGGTCGTGCGCGTACGTGCCCACCGTGTGGGCGATGACGTCGATGTTGATGTCGAACGCCGTCATGCTGATGTTCTCGACGGTGTCACCGGCCGCGTGGTAGTTCACGTCGAACGCGATCCCCGCCGTACCGCCGAACTTCGCGGCCTCGGCAGGCGACTTGATCGCCTCCGCGCCGCTGAACGTACCGCCGGAGGGGATGCCGGCGTCGACGAACGGGCCGTGGTCGAAGCGGCCGACGAACGGCGTGCCCGCGTGCTGCAGGCTCCGCCGGCCGAGGAACCCGGCGATGTCCCGCTCCAGCGCGGCCGACCCCTCCGGGGCGATCTGGGTGTTGGCACCGTCCGAGTTGTCGCCGTCGAAGACGAACAGGCCGTAGTTGGGCGAGGCGATCATCTCGAAGTTGAGGTAGAGCGTGATCTGCCGCTTCGCGAGCGGTGTGAGGTTCGCGAGGTAGTGGTGGGAGCCGATCAGGCCGCTCTCGGCCGCCGACCACCAGGCGAAGCGCACCTTGTTGCGCGGGCTCTTGTTCTTCGCGGCCAGCTTCAGGGCGACGTCGAGCAGCCCGGCGGAGCCGGAGCCGTTGTCGTTGATGCCCGGCCCCTTCGGCACCGAGTCCAGATGCGCGCCGAGCATCACGGTCGCGGCGGCGTCGCCACCCGGTGTCTCGGCGATGACGTTGGGCGTGGAGCGCCTCTCCTGGAGCTGGCGGAGCTCGAAGGAGAGGTTCACCGGCCCCTCGGCGAGGTCGGCGGCGAGCCTCTCGCCCTCGGCCTTGCTGATCCCGCCGGTGGGGATCCTGGCGGCGGACGGGTCGCCGAGGGTGCCGGAGAGCGGGCCGTAGCCGGCGTCGATGTTGTTGTAGATGAGGGCGCCGATCGCGCCCGCGGCGGCGGCCTGCGCCTGCTTGGCGGCGAAGCTGCAACCGCCCCGCTTGATCAGCGCGATCCTGCCGGTGAAGTCGCCCGCGGCGTAGTCACCGGGCTCGCAGCCGGTGGTGCCGTCGGCGTCGACCGGGACGGCGGCCAGATCGGCCCGGACGCCGCCGACCGGAGTCGACCTGGTGTACGTCAAGGCCCTGATCTCGATGTCGTGCGGTGCGGGCGTGACGGCGGAGAGCTTCTCGGCCAGCGTCTCGGTGTAGACGAAGTCGAACCTCTGGTACGAGACGTCGTAGCCGGCCTTCTTCAGCTGCTGGTACACGTACGCGGCCGAGGATTCGTGGCCCGGCGAGCCGGCGACGCGGTGACCGCCCGCCGAGTCGGCTATCTCCTGGAACTTCCGCAGGTGCCGGTGGGCGTCCCGCGCGGACGCTTCGCGAACGAGCGCCTTCGAGAGCTTGGCGGCGTCCTTGCCCGGCGTGTCCTCGCGGGCCGGGTCGGGCGGGGCGGAGGCCAGCAGGAGCGGGGTCGCGAGTGCGGCGGCGGCGAGGGTGGCCACGGCTCGGCGAGGGGATGCGTGCACAGAAGTCCTTCCCGGTGCGGACAAGTTGAGGGGAAGTTAGCGATCTCAAGGGGGTTCTGTGAACACATTCGCCACAACTCGCATGGCGCGGCGCCGCGTTGGTACCAGCCGCACGGCCACATCGGTCTGATGTGGCCCGGTGGCCGTTGCCTCTTCCACGAGCTGTATGAATCCTCGCGAGCCGGCGTGCCGAAGCCCCTGGATATTCCGACGTGCCTTTACCGGTGCAACGTATGAATTTCATGCGCGTAAGGGCGGGAGCGTGCTTTGTGAAGGGATCGGCGATTCACGGTGAACACCGCGGCCCCGTCGCGGTGTCGGCGGACGCCGGCCCGTCGTTCGGCCGTACTCGGTGATCTTTGGTGTGGACCAGAAGTCGATATGCCGGGCGTTCGTGACCGTCCGGGTTCTTTCGGCGGATTTGTATCGCCGGGCCGCGGTGCCGAGGGGTGCGGATAGCGCAGGCGAGCCACTTGACGTCCTTTAGGCGGTACGGCATGATCATGCCGATCTCCGGCCTTTCTCTCCGTTTTGCACCTTCTGTGTGGGGGGAGAGCCGGCCGCGGGGAGGGGTGGGAGGGGGAGCTGTGTCCGACACGTCGGCGCGGGGAAATCCATCGCAAGATCCTTGTGTCGAGGACGAAAGGCTGGCGGCGGAATTACTGGCCTGTGAGTCCGAGTTGCTCGACATCTATCGGAACAGGCTCGTGGAGCAGCGCAATCCGCTGGGAATGAATGCGGAAGCCTGGGAATCCTGTCGCGACCAGGCCCGCGCCATCCTTTCCGAATGCCGTGACGCGCTGGCGAACGGCGCCGGTACGCCGCGCCATCGGCCTCCCGCCCGGCACACGCCTCCTCCGGACGGCGACCGGATCGCCCGGGGCTCCGTGCCGGTCCACGCCCTGCGCGCGGGGTCCTCGCTGGTCCAGGTCGTGGCCGAGCTCCTGGGGCGATCCGCCGCAGCCCGGCCGTACGGCTCCCTGCGCCCGATAAGGCTGATGGTGATGGTCCAGGAGGCTGTCACCCGCCGCCTGGAGGAGCGCGCGGCCGCGGACGACCTGCGCCTGCTCCAAGCCGTCCGGGACTCCACCGGACGGAGCCGCGAGGCGATGGCACGGGAGATCCACGACCGCGTCGGCAGCGCGGCCGGCCTCGCCCTGCGCCGACTGGAGCTCTACGAACTCACCCGGAACGTCTCGTCGGCGACGGACCCCCGGCTGGACGGCGTGAAGCAGGCGATCCTGGAGACGATGCACTGCACCCGGGGCATCGTGACCGAACTGCGCGGCCGTACGCACTCCGTCGGCTCGCTCAGGGTGGCCCTGTCCGCCTTCGTGACCGCCATGGCGATCGACAGGCCCGTGGTGGAGATCCGGATCGAGGACATCGACGACCCTCTGCCGGACACCGTCGGCGACGACCTCTTCCTCGTCCTGCGTGAAGGCCTGCGCAACGCCCTGGGACACGCCCGCGCCTCCCGCGTGACCGTCGACGTGTGGAGCGAGGGGCAACGATTACGGGCCACCGTCAGCGATGACGGAATCGGTCTGCCTCGGGAGGGCGGGGCCGGCAACGGCATCGCCTCCATGACGGAACGGATCCGGTCGCTGGGCGGCCGGTTGGAGATCACGAGCGCACCCGGGGGCGGCACGACCATCGAGCTCTCGGTGCCGATGGGGGAGGAATGGCATGCGGACGGATGACGAGCCGAGACCCTGGAGACCGGGCGAGCCGATTCGTATCGTCGCGGTCGACGACCACTCGCTGTTGCGCGGCGCGCTCTGCCAGCTGCTCAACGCGGAGGACGACCTGCGCGTCGTGGCCGAGGCCGACACGTCCCGAGGCCTCGGCGACCTGGTGGAGAGCACCGGAGCACACGTCGTCCTGCTCGACGTGGAGATGCCCGACCACCACGCGCCCACCGTGGTCAGCGAGCTGACCACACGCTTCCCCGGCCTGCGAGTGCTGATGCTGTCGATGCACGACGACCGCCCGCTCGTGGACGAACTGCTCGCCCGCGGGGCCCACGGCTATCTGCACAAGAGCGCCCCGCGCGCCTCGTTGCTGTGCGCCCTGCGCGGCGCCATGGCCCCTCACCCACAAGTCATGATCGCCCTGCCGTGCAGCACCTCCCCGGAGAGCGCCTTCCGCGGCGCCGGGCAGTCCCTCTCGCCTCGCGAACGGGAGGTCCTCGCCCATGTCGCCGGTGCGCTGAGCAACCGCCGTATCGCCGGCGAACTGGGCATCACCGAGGGGACGGTGAAGCGGCACCTGCGGAACATCTTCGAGAAGCTCGGCGCCGCCTCCCGTATCGAGGCCGTCAACATGGCCGTGGAGGCCCGGCTCATCGAGCCCGCCAGGAAAGGCCCGTACCCCCGGCTGATCACCGAGACGGCGCTCCGCCCGCGTGGGAGGACGGAACTCGGCCGGGGGATGCGCCACCGCGCGGCCCGGTGACCGGCCGCACGTCACAGGGGGCTGGTACGCCTTTCGGAGTACGCCCGATGCTCCCTGCAGGGCATGGTGCGGCCCCGGTCGCCGGATTACATTCGCCGCCATGCCTCGAGTGACGCCCTGCCAGACGCACCTGCACGGCAACGGGACTCCCGGTGCGTGGTCCGGATGTTCCTCCCGGCGCGCGCCCTGGTGACCGGCCCGGGGCATTGACGCATCGCCGAGACGCCGCCGGCCGCCGCCGGCCGGACGCACCGGCTCTCCATGGACGCACGATACGCGGCGCGACCCGCCGCCTTCGCGACCCCGGGGCCCGAACGGCCACCACCGGGACCCGACATGAGAACACGCGAGCCCGAGGGGTGAACGGGAACATGACCGGCACGGGGGCACCTCTGCGCATCCAGCTCTTGGGACCGATACGTGCCTGGCGGCACGGTGAGGAGGTGGCGCTCGGCTCACCCAAACAGCGTGCTGTCCTCAGCCTGCTCGCCACCAGGGCGGGCGAGGTGGTGAGCGGGGAGACCATCACCAGCGCCCTCTGGGGCAGCGACACCCCGCAGACGGCGGTCAACGGCGTCCACACCTATGTGGCCAGGCTGCGCCGCGCCCTGGAGCCCGGGCGCGGCGCCAGGGCGGCCAGTACGGTCCTCTCCTCCGAACCCGGGGGCTACTGCCTGCGCATGGACCCGGCCGGGGTGGACGCCGCGCTCTTCGTCGAGCGGCACGGCCACGCGCGCAGGTCACGCGACGGCGGCAGTGCGGAAACGACTCTGCGGCTGTACGAGGACGCTCTGGCGCTGTGGCGGGGCGAGGCGTACTCCGGGATCCCGGGGCCCTTCGCCGCCATGGAAGGCATCCGCCTGCGGGACCTGAGACTGACCGCGGTCGAGGAGTGGGCCGCCGTCATGCTCGAGGCCGGCCGGTACGGCGAGGCGGTCGACGCGCTCTCGCGCGCCGTGTCGGAGGAACCGCTGCGCGAGAAGCTCCGCTGGCTGCTGATGCTGGCCCTCTACCACGCCGGGCGACAGGCGCACGCCCTCGCCGTGTACACCGAGACCCGGCGGCTGCTGCGCCGGGAACTGGGCATCGAGCCGGGAACCGAACTCCAGGACCTCCACCGGCGGATCCTCGCCGGGCAACGAGAGCTGCGGCCCATCGGCGGGCACATGGCCCCCCGGCCCCGGCAGGGGCCCGGCTCCGGCGTCCCCAAGCCGGCACAACTCCCCTCCACCGCCTGGGGGTTCACCGGACGCGACCGGGAGCTGAGACAGCTGGAGGGTCTCCTGGCCGACGCCTCCGCACAGCGGAGCACCCCGGTGATCGTGGCCCATGGACCCGCCGGTGTCGGCAAGACGGCCCTCGTACTTGAACTGGCGTACCGGCTCGCGCCCCGCTTCCCCGACGGTCAGCTCTATGTGGACCTGTGCGGCAACGGGCTGCGCGGGCGGCCGCTGAGCGCCTCGGACGCCCTGCTGCACCTGCTCACCAGCCTCGGAGCCGACAGCGCGCGGATACCCCGGGACGTGGCGGGCCGTGCCACGCTCTACCGCAGCCTGATGTACGGCAGACGCATGCTGGTGGTGCTCGACGACGCCCTGAGCGCGGATCAGCTCAGGCCCCTGATCCCGCGCGGCGCGTCGTGCGTCGTGGCCACGAGCCGTCAGCGGTTCGGCGGACTGGCCGCACGGGACGGGGCGCGCATGGTCACCGTCGAACCGCTCCCCGACGAGGAGGCGGCACGCCTGCTCGTCACCCTGTCCGGAGGACGGCTCGCCGCAGACGCCGAGGCCGCCGGGCGACTGGCGGCGCTGTGCGGTGGACTGCCGCTGGCGTTGCGCATCACCGCGGAGGGGCTCACCGCGAACCCGGGCGTCCCGCTGGGAACGCTGGTGGAGCGGTTCGCGGCGGAGAGCGGCCGACTGGACCGCCTCACCGTGGAGGACGACGCCCTGGCCAGCGTCCGCGACGCCTTCGAGACCTCGTACCAGACGTTGTCCGCCGAAGCGGCGCGGATGTTCCGCCTGCTGGGGCTGTGCAAGGACGGGCCGATCACGGTCTCCGTCGCGGCGGCGCTCGCGGACACGGACCGCGACACCGCCCGTCGGCAGCTCGATCTGCTGGTCGCCGGCCATCTCCTGGAGGAGCACGGGCACCGCTACCGCCTCCACGACCTGCTGGGGATCTACGCGGCGGAGTGCGCGAAGCGGGAACCGATGCTGAACCGGAGGGCCGCCCTGGCGCGCCTGGCCGAGGCGAGTCCGGGTGCTCCGCACGAGGGGGCGGCGGCCGAGGACCGGGGCGAGGTCTTCGCGGTCGCCCCGGCGTAGCGCGGTGGCCCCGCCCCCGGACCGCCGGGGATCTCACCGCACGGTCAGCGCACTGTCCTCGGGCCCGGTCGGCATGGCGCGCAGCCTGCCGACGGGGGACAGGAAGATCGGGACCAGCATCGCGGCGGAGACCAGGCCCGCGATCCACAGCGCACCGTGGAGACCCGCCATCACCGCCAGCAGGCCGCCGACCGGCCCTCCCAGCGCGCCGCCGCCGTACAGCAGCATGCGCATCGCGGCCGTCATCCGGCCCATCAGATGCTGCGGAGTGATCGTCTGGCGCAGACTCACGATGAGGACGTTCGAGACGCTGCTGCCGAAGTACTCCAGGAAGAACGAGGCCACGAACAGGCCGATGAGCAGCCAGCGCGGTCCGCCCGCCACGGGTATCAGCAGGGGGCCCAGGAAGATGATCGAGACCGACACCCGATAGGCGGTGCCCACCGACAGCCGGCGCACCACCATGCCGGACACCAGCGCGCCCAGCAGACCTCCGACCGCGGCCGCTCCCATGACGAAGCCGACCGCCGCGGCGGACAGTTCCCTGTCGCGCACGGCGTACAGCAGGAACAGCGTCTGCACCATGGTGAGCAGGAAGTTGCAGGAGCAGCCGACCAGTCCCATCGCGCGCAGCCAGCGGTTGCCGAACACCCAGCGCAGGCCCTCGGCGAGTTCGGCGCGCAGCCGGCGTTGGGTCCGGGGCGCCTCCGGGGCGGGTTCCGGCTTCCTGATGAGGAGCAGCGACAGCACCGACAAGGCGTACGAGAAGGCGTTGGCGGTCATGGCGAAGGGCGCCGAGAAGGCGCTCACCAGCGTGCCGGCCAGCCCCGGTCCGGCGATGTCCGCCGACGACAGCGTGGCGTTGAGCTTGGTGTTCGCCTCCAGCAGGCTGCGCCGGTCCTTCACGAGCACCGGAACGTACGACATCCAGCTGACGTCGAAGAGGACCGACGCCACACCGATGCCGAGCGCCAGGAGGTACAGCGCCGGGAGCGTCAGCAGACCGAAGTGGTGGAGGAGGGGGACCAGGCCGATCAGCACCATCCGGACCAGGTTGGCGCCCAGCATCACCGGCCGCTTGCGCACCCGGTCCACCCATACGCCGAAGAGCAGGGCGAGCCCGAGGAAGGGCACCAGCTGGGCGAAGCGCAGCAGGCCCAGCTCCTCGGCCCCCACCTGGAAGACCAGCACCGCGGTGAGGGGCAGCGCGAGATGGGTGATCTGGGTGCCGTACAGGGAGAGCGCCTCGCCCGCCCAGAACACCATGAAGTCCCTGTTGCGCCAGAGCGGCCTAGGGGGGCCCGCCGCCTGGGCCCCGGCGGCCGGCGCGGTGGGCGTGCCGTGCTCCGTCATGCTGGAGTCGCCTCTCGTAGGGCGTGGTCGACGATGGCGCTGATGGCGCTCAGCCCCGGCCCGTGCCACACGGAATGGTGGTCACCGGGGGCGGTGTGCTCGGTGAGCCGGCTGACATAGGGACGCCAGTCCAGCAGCCTCTCCGTCGACTCCGTGGCCTTGATCAGGATCGCGGGGCCCTGGTGCACCGCGTCAAGGCGGTGCTCTCGCATGGCCCGGACGTGCGTGCGGAACAGGGCGTACCGCTCCAGCAGGAACTCCGCGTCGAACTCCTCGGGCACGGCGCCGTCGCGCTCCACCGCGGCGAAGATCTCGCCGGGCTCCGCCTCCGGCCCCATGCCCGCCAGAGCCTTGTCGACGGCCGGTGCGCGGTCACGGGTCACGCCGAGGAAGTCGTACAGGAAGTAGCGGGCCAGCTGGTCCTCCGGCGGCACCGCCTGCGTCCCGGGCAGCGCCGCGTCGACGATGACGAGCAGCGGCACCTCCTCCCCGGCGGCGGCCAGCAGCCGCGCCATCTCATAGGCGACGACACCGCCCAGCGACCAGCCGAGCAACTGGTAGGGGCCGTGCGGGCGGGCCGCCCGGAGCGAGGCCGTGTGCAGCTCGGCCAGCTCCCGGATCGACGTGGCGGGCTCGGAGACGCCGTCGAAACCGGGCGCCTCGAACCCGAACACGGGGCGCCGGGCGTCCAGTCGGTGCGCCATCGGCGAATAGCAGTACGGCGAGCCGGAGACCGGATGGACGCAGTGCAGCGGGAGCAGGTCGCCCCCCGCCCGGAGGGGGACGAGACTGTCGACGGAGGGTTCGATCACGGTGCCGGTGCTCCCTTCGATGTCGATGTCGATGTCGATGCCGGTGCGGGCTGCGCGAGCCGCTGGTCGATGACGGAGGCGATGTCGCCGACGGTGCTCCCGCCGTACAGGAGCCGTACGTTCACCCTGACGCCGAAGTGCTTGTTCAGCCGGGTGACGGCGCGCATCGCCTGCAAGGAGTTGCCGCCGACCGTGAAGAAGCCGCTGTCCGCGCCGATCCCGGGCACCCCGAGCACGGCCGCGAAGATCTCGGCCACCTTCCGCTCGGTCGCCGTGGCCGGTGCGACCCGGCTCCCCATGGGCCCGCCGGTGTCGTCGGGCGGTGCCGGCAGCGCCTTGCGGTCGACCTTGCCGTTGGGCGTCAGGGGCAGCTCCTCCAGGACGACGACGGTGCCCGGCACCATGAAACCGGGGAGGGACCGGGCAGCGTGCTCGCCGAGCGCCCCCGGCTCCACGGTCCGGCCCGCCTCGGCGACGACGTAGGCGACCAGCCGCCGGTCGCCCGTCCCGTCGGGGTGGGCGGTGACGACCGCCTCCCGGACGGTGTCGTGGGAGCGCAGTACGGCCTCGATCTCGCCCAGCTCGATCCGCAGACCGTGCAGTTTGACCTGGAAGTCCGCCCTGCCCAGCAACTCGATCAGCCCGTCGGGCCCGTAGCGGGCCACATCGCCCGTCCGGTAGAGCCGCTCGCCCGACACCTCGCCGCAGGACCACTCGAGGAACCGCTCCGCCGTCTGCTCCGGCCGGCCCAGATACTCCCGGGCCAGCCCGATCCCCGCCAGGAACAACTCGCCGGGAACACCCGGCGGCACCGGCTGGAGGAGTTCGTCCAGGATGTAGGTGCGCTGATTGGCCATGGGGCGCCCGTACGGGATGCTCGTCCAGCGGGAGTCGGTCTTCACCACCTCGTAGAGGGTGGAGTGGATGGACGACTCGGTGGCCCCGCCGAGGGCGACGAAGCGCAGGGCGGGGGCGATCGCCCGGGCCCGGTCGGGGAGCGACACGGGGATCCAGTCGCCGCCGAGCAGGGCCAGGCGCAGGTCGCCGAGCGGCCCCGCACCCGTGCTGTCCAGGTGGTCCACGACCATGTCGAGCAGGGCGGGAGCCGAGTTCCAGACGGTGACCCGGTGGGCGGCCAGCAGCTCCGCCCAGTGCTCGGGGTCCTTGGCCCGCTCCGGCTCCGGCAGGACCACGGTGCCGCCCGCGGCCGTCAGCCCGAGGAACTCGTACACGGACATGTCGAAGCTCGGCGACGACAGGGCGAGGACCCGGTCGCCGGCGCCCACCCCGAAGCGGGTGTTGAGATCCGCGATGTTGTTCATCACCCCGCGGTGGCGCAGGGCGATCGGCTTGGGCGCGCCGGTGGAGCCCGAGGTGTGGATGATGTACGCGAGGTCGTCCGGTGTGGCGCCGCCCCGGGGCCGGTGGGCCGGGCGCCCGGCGAGGAGCGCCTCGTCCCGGTCGAGGAGCACCACCGGAGTGCCCGGTCCGGCGTCCGGGAGGCTCGCGGCCGGACCGCTCCGGCTGACCACCACCGCGCAGTCGGTGCCGGTCACCATCGTGGCGAGGCGCCGGCGCGGGTAGTCCGGGTCGAGCGGCACGTACGCGCCGCCCGCCTTGAGCACCCCGAGGATGGCGACCAGCAGTTCGGCGGACCGGTCCAGGCAGATGCCGACCCGTCGGTCGGGGCCGACGCCCAGCTCCCGCAGATGGTGGGCGAGACGGTTCGCCGCCTCGTCGACCTCGCGGTACGTCCGCGTCCCGGCACCGCCCACCAGGGCGACGGCGTCGGGCGACTCGTCGGCGCGGGCCTCGAACGCGGTGTGCAGGCACACCCCGTGCGGAAGATCCGCCTCGGTGTCGTTCCACTCGACGAGCATCCGGTGGAGTTCGCCCTCCGGGAGCAGGCGCAGCCGCGACACCGGCCTGTCCGGGTGGGCCAGCCCGTCCTCGAGCAGCGTGCGGTAGCCGGCGAGGAGACGGTCCATGGTGGCCTGGTCGAAGAGTTCGGGGGCGTACCGCAGCTCCGCCGGCGGAAGGCCGTCGTCGTCCTCGCCCGGCGGACGCAGCACCAGCTCGAACTCGTCCTGTCGCGTCGGCCCCGCGACCGGCTCCCGCCCGGCGCCCGTGTCACCGGAGCGGGCCAGCTCGGCCAGGGTCGCCTCCCCCGTGACGGTCCGGTCCAGCCGGACGGCACCCCGCGCGGGAGTCCGTACGGCGAAGCCGAAAGCGGACTGTCCGCTCCAGCGGTGGAGGAGCGCGGTGAATCCGGCCAGCAGCATCTCCTCCGTGGCGGTCCCGGCCGAGGGACCGAGCCGTACGCGGACGCGGGCGGTACGGTCCGGAGTGGTTCCGGGCCGTCGGGGCCGGTCGGCCGGCAGCAGTGCGGGCGGCGCCGGTACGGGCGGCCTCAGGGGGGCGGTGTTCCGGCTCAAGACCTCTCTCCCGGCTCGCGGTCGGAGCCTTCGACGCCGCCGATGGCGGCTCCGAAGGGCAGGGGGTGGGTGCGGCACAGGGCGGCGACCTGGGCCGCGACACGGTCGCGGACCTCGGGGTCGGTGCGGAACTCGGTGTCGCCGAGCACGGTGGTGGCGGCGAGCACCTCGTCGAGCAGACCGGCGCAGACCCGCATCTCGTCGGGCCCCATGCCCCGTTGCGCCGCCACGTTGGTGCCCAGTCGCAGACCGCCGGCGACGAGAGGGGGCTTGGTGTCCTTGGGGATGCGGTTGCGGTTGGTGAGGATGCCGCACTCCTCCAGGGCGCGCTCGGCGACCACACCGGTGATGCCGCGGTCGAGCATGTCGAGCAGCACCATGTGGTTGTCCGTGCCACCGGTCAGGACCCGGTGACCGAGCCCGGCCAGGGCGTCGGCGAGCGCCGCGGCGTCGTCGACGACCAGCCGCATGGTCGCCTTGAACGCCGGTTCCGCCACCAGCTTGAGCGCGTGGGCCTTGGCCGCGATCGACGCCGGGTTCGGCGTTCCCTGCGACTGGGGGAAGACCGCGCGCTGCATCAGCCGGGCGAGCGGTGTGCCGCGGCTGTCCGGGCCGGGCGTCCGGTGCTCCCGGCCGATGAGGATCAAGCCTCCACGCGGCCCGCCGAGCTGCTTGTAGGTGCTGGTGGTCGTCACATGGGCCAGGTCGATGGGGCTGGGGTGTTCCCCCGTGGCCACCAGACCGGCGATGTGCGAGATGTCGGCCACCAGGTAGGCCCCGACCGAGTCCGCGATCGCCCGGAACCGGGCGAAGTCCAGCGTCCGCGGGTAGGCGCTGGCTCCCGCGATGAGCACCGTGGGGCGATGGGCCCGGGCCAGCTCGTCCACCTGGTCGTAGTCGATGAACCCTTCGTCGTCGAGGCCGTAGTGGACCGCCTTGTAGTGGCGACCGGTCACGGAGGCGGCGGAGCCATGGGTGAGATGGCCGCCGGAGTCCAGGTCGAGGGCGAGCAGGACGCCGCCCGGGGGCAGCAGCGCGGCCAGTACGGCCTGGTTGGCCGAGGAGCAGGAGTGCGGCTGCACATTGGCGTAGCGGGCGCCGAAGGCGTCTCTGGCCCGTTCGACGGCCAGCCGCTCCGCCACGTCGAACCGCGCGGCGCCGGGGTGGTAGCGGGCCCCCGGATAGCCCTCGGCCGTCACGTTCGACAGGGCGGCGCCGCCGGCCGCCAGGACGGCCGGGCTCGCGACGCTGGCGGACGCCACCATGGCCAGGGTGCCGGCCTGCTCCTCCACCTCGCGGTCGAGGACCCGGGCCAGTTCGGGATCGGTCCGGCTCAGCAGGGTCGCTCCGCGGCGCAGGAGCAGAGCCTGTGCGGAGTCGAAGCCTGAGCCGGAGTCGAAGCAGGGAACGGAGTCGGAGGGGGAGCCGGTGGCGGGCCGGGTCCCGGAGCGGGAGCCGCTCGGCCCGGTGTGCGGGGACGGGATGGGTACCCGTGGGGCATCAAGCACGGTTGCCCGACGCCTCCTTCGACGCCAGCAGCGCGTCGATGGCCGTGGCGACCGTGGCGACCGTGGCACCGCCGTACAGCAGCCGGACGTTGACCTTGACACCGAAGTGCTTGTTGAGCCGGCTCACCACCCGCATCGCCTGAAGCGAATTGCCGCCCAGCTCGAAGAAGTTGCCGTCGGCGCTGACGTGCGGCACGGACAGGACGGCGCCGAAGACCTCGGCCACCTTCTCCTCGGTCGCGGTCACCGGGGCGACGAAGCTCGCCGTCCCGTCACCCGTACCCGACACCGGGGCGGGGAGCTTGGCACGGTCGATCTTGCGCGCCGCCGTCAGCGGGAACTCCGACAGCTCCACCCAGGCCGTCGGCACCATGTACTCGGGCATCGTGCGGCCCAGGTGCTCGCGCAGCTCGGCCACGGTCGGCGAGGTGTCGCCCAGAACGGTGTAGTACGCCACCAGCTGCTTCTCGCCGTAGTCCTCGCGCAGCAGCACCAGAGCCATGCGGACCTTCGGGTGCGTGAGCAGCCCCGACTCGATCTCACCGAGCTCGATCCGCAGTCCGCGCAGCTTCACCTGGTTGTCGAGCCGCCCGATGAAGTCGATCTGCAGATCGCGGGTCCAGCGCACCAGGTCCCCGGTGCGGTAGACCCGGCCCTCACCCAGGAACGGGTCGGGGACGAACTTCTCGTCCGTCAGCTCCGGCAGGTTGAGATAGCCGCGGGCCAGACCCTCGTCACCGCCGATCAGCAACTCGCCGGGGACACCGACCGGCACGAGGTTGAACTGCTTGTCGACCACGTAGTGCAGGCGGCTGAACTCGGGCCTGCCGATGGGCGGCGAGGACAGCCATTCCTTCTGCTCGCACAGGTACTCGGTGGTCGCGATCGACGCCTCGGTGGGGCCGTAGAGGTTGAGGAACATACGACCCGGCAGGTTCCACTTGTTGACCAGCTCGGCCGGCAGCGCCTCCGCACCGCCCATGATGTACTTCAGATCCGGGTACGGCCCCGCCTCCACCACGGACAGGATCGCGGGGGACAGACCGGCGTAGGTGACCCGCTGGTCGCGGATCAGGGCACCGAGGGCCTCGGGCGACGAGGCGTCCTCCGGCGCCACCAGCACCATGGCCGAGCCGCTGATCAGCCCGGCGAAGATCTCGCCCTGGGACATGTCGAAGGTCAGCGCGGGCAGCTGGAGCAGCCGGTCCTCGCTGGTCCACTCGCCGAAGCTGCGCCGATACGCCTCGACGAACATGCGCAGGCCCCGCTGCTCGATCATCACGCCCTTGGGGCGCCCGGTCGACCCCGAGGTGTAGAGGACGTAGACCAGGGACTCCGGCCGCGCCCACTCCTCCAGCGGCTCGTCGTCCGGCTGCGCCTCGATGAGCTCCCAGTCGGCGTCGATGCGGACGCTCTCCCACCCGCACGACTCCGGCAGGTCGCCCAGCGCGGCCTCCCGGGTGACCACCAGCGGGCTCCTGGTGTCCCGGAGCATATGGTCCAGCCGGGCATTGGGGTGCGAGGGGTCGATGATCGTGTAGGCGGCGCCGGACACCATGACGCCCAGGATCGCCACGAGGGTGTCCAGGTCGCGGTCCATCGCGATGGTCACGACCTCTTCCTGCCGGACTCCACGGGAGCGGATGTACCGGGCGAGCTTGCCGGCCCGGCGCATCAGCTCGCCGTACGTCATCTCCACTCCGCGGCAGACCGCCGCGACCAGCTCCGGGTTGTCCCGGGCGATCCGCGCGATCGTCGCGTGCACCGGCTCCGTCGGGTAGTCGAAGTCCTCCCCGCGGCCCACGTCGAGCAGCTCGCGGCGCTCCTCCTCCGACAGCAGCGGCAGCGCGGAGACCGGGGTGTCCGGGGCGTCCGCCGCGGCGGCGAGCACGTTCCGGAAGTGCCCGACCATGGCCTCGACGCGCCAGCGGTCGTACAGGTCGGTCGCGAACTCGACGATCAGACGCAGCCGGTCGGCCCCCTCCACGAAGCTGAAGGACAGGTCGAACCGGGAGCGGGAGGTGGCCAGCGTGATCGACTCGGAGGTCAGCCCCGGCAGCTCCAGCGCGTCTCCGGTGCTCGACTCACCGAGCAGCTGGCAGGCGATCTGGAACAGCGGGTTGCGCCCCGCGTCGCGTGTCGTCTGCACCCGGTCCACGACGTGGTCGAACGGCACGTCCTGGTTGTCGTACATGTCGAGGTTCGCGTCGGCGATGCGCTCCAGGAGTTCGGTGAAGGTGACACCGCCGGACAGGTCGCAGCGCAGCACGGTCATGTTGATGAACAGACCGACGACGTCTTCGAGGTCGGGGTCGGTGCGGCCGAGCATGGGGACCCCGAGCGCGATGTCTTCCTGGCCGCTGTAGCGGCTCAGTACGACGTTGAGCGCCGCGGCGACCACCATGTAGAGGGAAGCGCCCTGCTCATGGGCGAGGGTGCGGGCCTTCGCGAGTAGTTCGGCCGGGAAGTCGACCACGAACGTCTCGCCGTTCTGCGTGGGCTCCGCCGGCCGGAGCCGGTCGGCGGGCAGTTCGAGCGCCTCGAGACCGGCCAGGCGCTCCTCCCAGAACTTCAGCTCCTCCTCCCAGACACCGTCGGCCCGCTGCTTGCGCTGCCGCTTGATGTGGTCGGCGTAGCCGACGGTCAGCTCCGGCAGCGAGGGTGTCCGGCCGGCGGCCAGATCCGTGTAGCCCTGGGAGATCTCACGGCTGATGACACCGCCGGACCAGCCGTCGGTGACGATGTGGTGGAAGCTCATGCCGAGCACGTGGTCGTCGGCGGCCATCCGGAACAGCTGGTACCGGAAGACCGGTCCCGAGGCCAGGTCGAACGGGGTGTCCACCTCGGTCCGCAGCGCCTGGCGCAGCGCGCTCTCGGCGTCCTCGGGCGACAGGCCGGACAGGTCCCGGACGGGCAGGGGACGGTCCTCCGCCGGTGAGACGACCTGGTAGGGGACGCCGTCCGCCGAGTGGAAGGTCACCCGCAGCTGCTCGTGGCGCTTCGCCAGCAGGTTGAGCGCGCCCTCCAGGGCGGAGGTGTCGAGCGGGCCGCGCAGTCGGTAGGCGAGGGGGACGTTGTAGGTGGTCTCCCCGGGACTCATCTGGTCCAGGAACCACAACTGTTCCTGCCCGAAGGACAGTTGGATGCGCGAATCGGCGGTGTGCATGCTCATCGTCACAGGACTCCATTCGGCTGTTCGGGTGGGTGCCGGGCGGGCGCGGAGCAGCCCGGCCGGACACACGTGGGCGGCGGGAAGCCGGCCCCACGGCAGCGGCGAGCAGGGGGCGAGAAGAGAGACGGGGAGGAGAGCCGGTGCCTCGGCGGACCGGGCGTCCCCCTAGGGGAGGGGGGGACGGCTGCCCCCCGGGGCGGCGCGGCGGGACAGCAGCCCCAGGGGGAGAGACCGGGACGGCAGCCCCGGGAGAGGACCCGGGACGGCGGTCCCGGGGGACGAGCGGGACCGGCGGTCCCGCGATCAGCGGGAGGGGACGGTGCCGGCCGCCGGAGAAGAGGGCCTGAGCACCCGCTCGACGCGGGCCAGTCCCTCGGCCACCGCCTCGGGGGAGCGCGCGAAGCAGATCCGGAAGCCGTCACTGGCACCGAGCGTCTCGCCGGGCATGAGCAGCACGCCTCGGTCCAGCGCCCTGCGGCACATCGACAGCGGCTCCTCGCCGGTAATCAGCCAGAGCCAGGCGAACGGAGTGTCCTCGGGCTCCACCAGGGTCACCGCGTCCGCGTTGCGCCGGGCGAAGTCCCGGACCAGGGCGAGACCCTGGCGGGTGAGCTCGTGGTAGGAGCGCAGATGCCGCTCGCGGTGGGCCAGCACATCGCAGGCCAGCGTCTCGCACAGCACCGAGTTGGAGATGGTGGACAGGAACTTGCGCCGGGCACACCTGTCCACGACGTCCGGTGGGCCGTAGAGCCAGCCGACCCGCAGTCCCGGGAAGCCGTACACCTTGGAGAGGCTGGACACCGAGATTACCCGGTCGCTTTCGACGGCGGCGGAGCGCGAGAGGTCGAGCGCGTACTCCTCGTCGAGCAGCAGGTGCGCTCCCGTACGCGACGCCAGCGCCACCAGGCCGTGCAGGTCCTTCTCCGCGATGCGCCGACCGGTCGGATTGCACGGGCTGTTGGCGACGATCAGCCGCACGTCCGGCCCGGCCACCGCCTCGGCGGCCTCGACGTCGAAGCTGAGATCGGGGCGGAACCCGACGAGTTCGACCCGGCAGCCGAGCTCGGGGGGCACGTCCCAGGACTGCTGCCAGCCGGGCCGGAAGGCGATCACCCGGGACCCGGGGGTCAGCAGCGCCGCGTAGACGAGGTAGAGCGCCTGCTGGGCGCCCTGGGTGACGAGGACCGAGTCGGCCGCCCCGCCGTACAGGCCGGCGACCGCCTCGCGCAGGGCGCCGAGGCCCCGGTCGTGACCGTAGTCGAGCTCCAGGCCGGCCGGTACGTCCAGGGCGTCGAGGCGTCCGGGGACCATGTTGCTGTCGCCGAGGTCGATGTCGAAGCGGCCCACGGCGTCCTCGAACACCCACCGCTGGATGGGATAGTCGCGGGACCGCGGAGAGGAGAGGGTCACCGTACGCTCCCCGCCGACGCCATCCGGTCGAGCCGCGCGCGCAGGGCGGGCGCGAACGATCCGGCGGCCACCTGCTCCGCGTCGCCGGTCATGGTGACCCGGCCGTCCTGGGCGACGGCGATCTCCACACCGCCCCCGGGCATCCTCACCTCGACCCGGTCGTCGCACAGCCCGAGTTCACGGGCGGCGGACACCGCGGCACAGGCACCGGCGCCGGACGCCGTCACGTACCCGGCGCCGCGCTCGAACACCTCCAGCTCCATCACGGCCCGGTCCACCATCCGCGCGAACTGCACATTGGTGGCACGGGGGAACCGGACGTGCCGGGCTATCCTCGGGCCGAGCCGCCGGGCCAGCTGGGGGGACGGGGCGTCCACCAGCACCACGGTGTGCGGATTGCCGTTGTACACACAGGTGACGGTCAGCTCGTCGCCGTCCACGGACAGCGGTACGCGCACCGCCCGGCCGGTGTACGGGGACCCGTCCACGTGGAGCAGGGGCAGATCGGCGGCGTCGAAGCTGGGACGCCCCATCTCGACCTCCACCCGCCCCCGGCCCGCGTCGAGGACCCGTACCGCGGAGTCGCCCGCGGCCGTACGAAGGGTGAACCGCCGGCCTGCGGCCCAGGCGCCGGACTCCTGCTCGGCGAGGTGCAGCGCGAACATCCGCAGACCGTTGCCGCTCCTGCCGCAGTCGGACCCGTCGGAGTTGTACAGGTCGAGCATGACCGGCACACCCGGGCGGGGCGGCTCCAGCGGCCCGTGGAGGACTCCGTCCGCCCCGACGCCCCGGTGCCGGTCGCAGACCAGCCGGATCGCCTCGGGGGACACGGGGAAGTCGGTGTGACGGGGGTCGATCACCAAATAGTCGTTGCCTGCGGCCTGGTACTTGAAGAAGTCGATCACGGATGATCTCCCTTGGCTGGGGGCGCGGCGCCGCCCCGAGGCGGCGTGCCTCACCCCGGGGCGGCGCCCCGGTTCACTGCTCGGCGAGAGCGGCGGCGTCGTGGTCGTCGCCGTACCACTTCTCCGCCCACCGGGAGAACGCGACGATGACGATGTCCCGGTGGCCCGGGCCGCCGTCCGCGGAGAGCACGTCCGTGACGTCATGGGCGAGCGCTCGGTCGTCCAGCAGGACGGCCTGTCCCGCTTCCAGCGTGCCGGTCCAGAACGGCGCGTCGGCCCCGGGGTTCCACAGGCGGGTGGTGCCGCCCGCGACGTTGACCTTGTTGAGGACGGCGATCATCACGAACTCGTGCCCGTCGTGGTGCACCCCCTCCGGAGTCAGGGGCCCCGGCCTGCCGCCCTCGGCACGGGTCCTGTTCTGGTGCACGTTGATCTGCCAGTCCTCGGATCTGTCGAGACCGAGTTCACCGATGCCGAATCTGATCAGCGGCGTGAAGTCCACCTTGATCGGCTCGTAGACGCGGCGGATGCCGCCACCGACCGAGTTGAACTTCTTGTACGTCGTGTAGTCGCGGTGCGGGAGACGCTCGAACGACCACTCCTCGCCGCCCCGCGGGGTGAGGCGGTACTGCGAGAACCGCTTGAAGCGGGTGCCGTTGCCCATGTACTCGTCGACCGGGCAGTCCTCGTAACTGGGCACGATCTCGGGCGAGACATCAGGCAGGTCGATGATGGCGAACCGTTCGCTGCCGAGGGGCATGGTCTCTCCTTCAGAAGTGAGGGTCTCGTCGGACGTCAGGAGGCGACGGAGGGCATGCGCTCGTCGAGATAGGCGGCGGAGGAGTTGAGCCGCCACAGGATTCCGCGCGCGATGGCACGGCGCATCTGCGCCGATCCGGCGGCGGGCAGCACCACGTTGTGGAACCATCCCTGCGCGTGCTGGGAGTCGATGGTGATGTGCAGCCGGTGGTAGGTGATCCCCACCTCCGGCAGACCCAGACGCTCCCAGGCGTGCACGACCTGGACGAACCTGTCCGGTGCCATCCACTCCGTCATCCCCAGGAAGCCCACGGCCTCCGGGTACATGGAGCGGTGCCGGCACAGCATGACCGCGAGGTTGCCGTTGAGCAGCGAGGTGGCGGTGAGCGAGCGGTCGAGCTCGTCCTCCGAGATGTCGAAGACCTCGTAGATCTTGTTGAAGAGATGGGTGTGGACCTGGGCGTGATCGCCGTTGCCCATCTCGTCCCAGAAGTTGACGGCGATCTCCATCTTGGCCGCGCCGGCGGTCCCCACCTGCATCATGGCGAGCAGGTCGTCGAAGCGGCCGTCCACGACCGACTCCTGCATCACGTAGTTCCGCAGGTCGCTCTCGGTGGCCGTGTTGCGGATGAACTCGTGGTAGTAGGGGTGCTTGTACACCCGGTGGCCGCGGGCGGTGCTCTTGAGCCAGGACAGGTACTCCCGCGGCTCGGTGGGCGCCTCTTCGAGCAGCCCCGGCTCGATCAGCCGGTCCTGGGCGGCCGCGGTGGCGGTCTCCAGGAGCCGGGCTATCTCGTACACGACCACCGATCCCTCGGCGCTCTGCTGCCGCGGGATCTTCGTGTACAGCTGGTAGATGCGGTCGAGCAGATACTGCTGCGCGTACAGGGCGCCGCTGTCGCCCGCGGCCGCTGCGGCGTTGATGTCGGCCACCTCGCCCAGGACGCGACTGCGCTCGCTGCCCGACAGCGCGGAGTCGACCTTCTCGGGTGCGGAACCGAGGCATGCGCACACCCTGTCCACGGTGGACAGAAGTGGGTCACCGGATACGGTCAGACCCTTGGAGCCGCCGACTTCTGGCATGTGTTTCCCCTTGGATTCACTGGGTGTGAACGAAACCCTGGCCGGCCGTCCCCGGAATGCGGAGGAAGATCACAACTCCCGCCGGGAAGGCGGCCGTTGCCATTCTGCGGGGGGCTCACTGGACGGATGATGTACACCGTCTGTACGAGCGAGTGGGACGTGCCGCCGGGGCGGGGCACCACCGAGGAGAAGCCGTCAGGCGTCGTCCGGCAGGTGGGCCAGGGCCACGGCGGCGTGGTGGCCCTCAGGGGCGAGGACGTCGGACAGGGTCCATCCCGGGGGCGAGGCGGGGACGGGACCGGCACCGACGTAGTCGGCGGCCGGCTCGGCGGAGAGGCCGACGCCCGTGCCCTTGAGGTACGCCTCCTTGCGGGTCCACACCCGGGTGAAGGCCGACGGACGCCCGGCGTCCGGCAGGATCGCGAGTTCGGCCGCCTCCTGAGGATGCAGCACGTCGGCCACCTCGGCGATGGCCGCCGCGTCGGGGACCGGCTCCACGTCCACGCCCACCGGCGTGGTCGCGAAAGCGAGCAGACTCAGGCCCCCGCAGTGCGACAGCGAGAAGTGCAGGCCGCCTCCGCGCACCACCGGTCTGCCGTGCGGCTCGTCGCAGTGCGCGCACGGGGCACGCTCCACGACCACCTCACGGGCCGCCACACCCAGATACGCGCCCAGCAGCCGGCGCAGGGCGACATGGGCGCACGCGTACGCGTCCCGGTCGGCGGCCCGTACCAGCTGCGCGGCATGGGCGAGCTCTTGGTCGTCCAGGATGCCGGGGGCGTGCCGGGACGCGTACGCCCGGTACTCGGCGGTGTCCACCAGCCACAGCGCGGGAACGGCCGGGCGCGGTGCGGCGGGCGGGTCGAGGCGGGAGCCGGACAGCCGGCGGGGGACCAGCAGCCGTCCGGTGTCGGTCGCGGCCACGCGGGGGCGCCTCCGGTCGGGGTACTAGGGGGCCGCGCCGTCAGAGGAAGGCGGCGAGGCCGTCGAGGAACCTGTCCACGTCCTCCGCCGTGTTGTAGGGCGCCACGCCCACCCGCAGCGCGGGGCCCTCCCACTTCAGCGCGGCGAACGGCTCGTACGCGTAGAACTGTCCGGCCGGGGCCAGGACGCCGAGCCCGGCCAGGTGCACCTGCGCCTCGCGCACGTCGCGGCCCGCGAGGGTCATCAGCAGTGTCGGGGTGCGGTCACGGGCCTGGGAAAGCAGGGTGACGGCGTCGCCAAGGGCCCGCAGCCCCTCCTCCAGCCTGCCGCGCAGCGCCCGTTCGTGCTCGTGCACCGACTCCAGGGACCGCGCCAGCCGCTCCCTGCGCGAGGCGCCCGTCCCCGGGTCCAGCGCCGCCAGGAAGTCCACCGCGGCGGTGGCGCCCGCCAGGGTCTCGTAGGGGAGCGTGCCGAACTCGAAACGCTCCGGCACGGTGTCGGAGGAGGGCAGGAGCTTGTCCGGGCGGAGGGTCTCCAGGAACGCGGGCGCTCCGGCGAGCACCCCGCAGTGGGGGCCGAGGAACTTGTAGGGCGAGCACACGAACAGGTCCGCCCCGGTCGCCGGCACGTCCACGAGGTGGTGCGCCGCGTAGTGCACCCCGTCCACGTACACCAGCGCGCCGACCTCGTGGGCCAGGTCGGCGATCCGGCGGACGGGCGGCTTGGTGCCCAGCACGTTCGAGGCCGCCGTGACCGCGACCAGCCGCGTCCGGGGCGAGAGGACCCGCTCGTACGAGTCGAGGTCCAGCTCCGTCGTCCCCGGGTCGATCTCGATCCAGCGGACCCGCACCCCGGCCCGCTCGGCCGCCTGGATCCAGGGCCGTACGTTGGCATCGTGGTCGAGACGGCTGACGACGATCTCGTCGCCCGCGTTCCACCCCTTGGCCAGGTGGCGGGAGAAGTCGTACGTGAGCTGCGTGGCGCTGCGCCCGTGGACGATGCCGTTCGCGGGCACGTGGAGCAGGTCGGCGTAGGCGGCGCGGAAGTCCGCCACGGCGCGCTCGGCGTTGAGCTCGGAGGGGCTGACGGTCCCTCGGTTGGACAGCGGCCCGGTCAGCGTGGCGGCGATGGCGTCGGCGACGGGGCGGGGGGTCTGCGTGCCGCCCGGCCCGTCGAAGAAGGCGAGACCGTGATCGAGCGAGGGGAAGTGCGCCCGGAGGGCGGTGACGTCGATGGCCATGGCCTCGGCTTTCTGTCGCACGACTTGCCTGGGGGCGGGGTGCCCGGAACCGACCTAGACTCTGGCACCCGGCCCGCTTCACGTAAACACGGCCTCATCCGAAACTTCCGGCCGCCTTCCCGCCCTTCGTGCGATCCGGGCGCTGCCCGTCAGCGAGGCCGGCGGGCGCTGAGCCGGGCGGCCCGGCGCGTCAGGTGGTCGCGCTCGGCGAGGTCGGGCGCCTTCCGTGCGCGCCCTCCAGGGCCATTTTTTCTACGCCCGCGGAAACTTCGCCGTTTTCTGTTATCCAGGGGGCGCCCCGTGGTCTCCCAAGTGCTGGGCATCGACAACAGGCGGGACAGGCAGGGTGAATCAAGGCGTGGACACACAGAACGGTACCGAGCTGGTCAGGGCGGCGCAGGGCGGGGCCCGGTGGGCGCGGGATCAGCTCGTCGCCGCCTATCTTCCCCTGGTCTACAACATCGTGGGCCGGGCGCTGAACGGCCACCACGACGTCGACGACGTCGTGCAGGAGACGATGCTGCGCGCGCTCGACGGGCTCGGCGGCCTGCGCTCCCCGGAGAGCTTCCGGTCCTGGCTGGTGGCCATCGCCATGAACCGCGTCCGCAGCCACCAGCACACACAGCGGTCCGGGGCGCGCGCCCACGGACTCGACGACGCGGGTGACCTCGCCCATCCGGAAGCCGACTTCGTGGACCTGACGCTGGCCCGGCTGAACCTGTCCGGCCAGCG
The DNA here is from genome assembly GCF_053591435.1 of Streptomyces sp. NPDC003027. Taxonomy (NCBI): domain Bacteria; kingdom Bacillati; phylum Actinomycetota; class Actinomycetes; order Kitasatosporales; family Streptomycetaceae; genus Streptomyces; species Streptomyces sp. NPDC003027. The sequence goes on along the minus strand of NZ_JBSFTU010000007.1, from coordinate 151,104 downwards.
GCGCGAGACCGCCGAGGCGACCCGCTGGATGGAGCCGGACGACAGCGCCCTGCTGTCCCTGTGGTGGCTGGAGTGCGCCGGAGAGCTGACCCGGCACGAGGTGGCGGCCGCCCTCGGGCTGTCCACGGAGCACACCGCGGTGCGCGTGCGGCGGATGAAGGAGCAGCTGGAGGCCGCCCGCGTGGTCGTACGGGCCCTGTCGGAGAATCCGCTGTGCCCCACCCTCCGCTCGGGGCTCGGCATGTGGGACGGACGTCCCTCCGCCCTGTGGCGCAAGCGCATAGCCCGGCACGCACGCGACTGCGCGCACTGCGCGGGCCTGTGGAGCGGCCTCGTCCCGGCGGAGGGGCTGCTCGCCGGACTGCTGCTGGTACCCCCGGCGGCGCCGCTGCTCGCGAGCGTCCGCGAGAGCGCCGGCTTCGAGCCGGCGTCCGCGTCCGCGCCTTCTCCGATGCCGGGGTACGAGGGCGGCGGCACCGACGAGTTCGCGTCCGCGTCTTCCCCTACGCCGGGGTACGAGGGCGGAGGCTCCCACGGGCGGGGCGGGCCGGCGGGTCCCGGCGCGCCGTACACCGCCCGAGGCTCCGGTCGCTCCGCCGGGCCGGGCTCCCGGAGCGCCCGCCGCCGCCGGCAGCGGCGCGCCCGCCGCCGGGCCGTCGTGGCCGCGGGCATCGCGGTGGTGGCGGTCACCGGCGGATCCTTCGCCCTGATCACCGGTCCCGAGGGGGACGTGGAGCCCGCCGACACGACACGCGTGGCCGCTCCCGCGACAGCCCTGCCCACCCACCCGGCGCCGACCTCGGCCCCACCCTCCGCCACTCCCTCGCCGTCGGTGCCGGCCGGCCACGCCAAGAGCCCGTCCGCCACCGCGAGCCGCCCCCCGAAGCCCTCGCCGCCGAAGGCCCCCGCCACGCGCACCACGCCTGCCGCGCCCCGGCCGAAGTCCGCGAACACGACGGGGGAGCCCGCGTCCGACCCCACCGCTCAGCAGGTGATCGACCTGGCCAACGCGGAGCGCGCCGAGGCGGGTTGCGGCCCGCTGACCGCCAACCCCCTCCTCGCGGAGGCCGCTCGGCGTCATTCCGGGGACATGGCGGCGCGGGACTTCTTCGACCACACCAACCCGGACGGCGACGGCCCGGGCGAGCGCGTGACGGCCGCCGGATACCGGTGGGCGACGTACGGCGAGAACATCGCGAAGGGGCAGCGCACCCCGGCGCAGGTGATGGAGGACTGGATGAACAGCCCCGGGCACCGGGCGAACATCCTGAACTGCTCCTTCGAGGAGATCGGGATCGGCCTCCATGACGGCGGCGGCCCGTACTGGACCCAGGTCTTCGGCGCACGCTGAGCCGGGGAGCCGCCGCCGCACGGCAACACCGCGGGCGCGGCTACTTGTTGACGTCGAAGCCCTGGTCGGTGCCGTACCTGACGCTGGCCCGCTGCCAGTCCTCCAGGCCCTTGGAGAGGGGAGTCGAGGAGACGTACGCCTTGCCCACGGTGTCGTTGAAGACGGAGTTCGCGTACACCTGGTACGGCAGGTACGACCAGCCGGTGCCGACCGTGGCGGCCGACTCGGCGAAGATCCTGTTGGCCTGCTGGCCGCCGAAGTACGGGAACGCGGTCTCGAGGAACTTCTTCGACTCCAGGTCCGCGGTGGTGGCCGGGAAGGCGCCCTCGGCGACCCGGGCCGAGGCGCCGGCGCCGGTCGTCGCGTACTCGATGAAGGCGTAGGCCAGTTCCTTGTTCTCGGCGGCCTTCGGCACGGCGAGGGAGCTGCCGCCGTTCTCGGCGCTCGTCCGGGCGCCCGCGCTCCACTGCGGAAGGGGTGCCACGCGCCAGTCACCGGACGCCGAGGCGACGCCCGAGGTGAAGTTGGCGGGCATCCACGCGCCTATCGCCAGCGTGGCGATACTGCCGTCGGCCAGCCCCTTGTACCACTCGTCGCTCCAGGAGGTGATCGGCGCGACCAGGTCCTCGTCGAGCAGCTTCTGCCACGTGTCGGTGTACGCCTTGGTGCCGGCGTCCCCGAAGTCGATGGACACATCGGTGCCGGACGTCTTGTAGGGGCGGCCCCCGGCCTGCCAGATGAGACTGGTGGTGGCTCCCGCGTCGCCCGTGTCGTTGGTGATGAAGATCTTGGGGTCGGCCTTGTGCAGGGCGCGTGCCGCCTCCACGTACGCGTCCCATGTGGCGGGGACCGCGATGCCGTGCCTGTCGAAGACCTTCTTGTTGTAGAAGAGGGCCATGGGGCCCGAGTCCATGGGCAGGGCGTAGACGGACCGGTCGTACGTCACCGCGTCCCACGGGCCGGGGCTGAACGTCTTGTCGAACGCGGCCGCGCCGTACCCCGAGAGATCCTCCACCGACTTGGCGATGGCGAACTGGCCCAGGGCGTAGTACTCCACCTGCGCCACGTCGGGGGCGCCCGAGCCGGCGGCGATGGCGTTCTGCAGCGCCGTGTACTGCTTGTCGCCGGTGCCGGCGTTGACCAGCTCGACGTCGACCTGGGGGTACTTCTTCTCGAAGTCGGCGGCCGCCTTCTTCAGCGTGGGTTCCCAGGCCCACACCGTCACCTTGCCGCCCTTCTCCAGCGCGGCCTTCACGTCCTTCGGACCACCGGCGCCGTCGGCAGGGCCGGACGAGCCGCAGGCGGTCGCGCCGAGGACCATCGCACAGGCCGTGGCGACGGCACCGAGAAGCCGGCGGGTGCTGTTCGTTCTCATGGGTGGTGCTCCTGGTTCGGTGTGCGGGCGGGAGGGACGGGCACGTGCGGATCCGGCGCCGGGGCCACAGGACGCGGTTACTCCTTGACGCCGCCGGCGGCCAGGCCGGACTGCCAGAACCGCTGGAGCAGCAGGAAGATCGCGACGATCGGCGCGATCGTGAGCAGCGAGCCCATGATGATGAGGTCGAAGACGGCCTCGCCGCCCGCTGTCTGCGCCTGGGCGTTCCAGGCGTCGAGTCCGAGCGTGAGCGGGTACCAGTCGGGGTCCTTGATCATGATCAGCGGCAGGAAGTAGTTGTTCCACGTCGCGACCATGGAGAAGAGCAGCACGGTCACGGTGCCCGGCATCAGCAGGGGCAGCGCGATGCGGACGAAGGTGCGCAGCTCGCCGGACCCGTCGATGCGGGCCGCTTCGAGCAGTTCGGCCGGCACGGCCTCCCGGGTGAACACCCACATCAGGTACAGGCCGAAGGGGGAGATGAGGGACGGGATGATGACGGCCCACGGCGTGTTGGTGAGTCCCATGTTGCTGAACATCAGGAAGGTGGGGACCGCCAGGGCCGTGCCCGGTACGGCGACCGCTCCGATGACGACGGCGAACACGGCACGGCGCCCGGGGAAGTCGTACGTGGCGAGCGCGTAGCCGCCGAGGACGGAGAGGACGGTGGCGCCTCCGGCGCCCGCGGTGACGTACAGCAGGGTGTTGAGCAGCCAGCGTACGAACACGCCGTCGTCGTACGTCAGCGTGCGGGTGAGGTTGCTCCAGAGGTCGAAGTCCTCGGCGAACCACAGGCCGAAGGAGTCGAGCAGTCCCTCTTGGTCCTTCGTGGAGTTGATGACCAGCCAGAGGAGGGGGAGCAGGGTGTAGACGAGGACCAGCCCGGTCAGGAGCGTCAGCGGAACGCTGCGCCGGGGGTCGAGCGGCGTGTGCGGGCGCCGTCGCCGGCCGACCGGTCGGCCGGCGCCACGGGAGGACGTACGGGACGGGGCGCGGCTGGTCCCGGCCGTGGCGGGGGCGGGATTTTCCGCGGCGTTCGCCCGGGCGCCGTCGAGGTCGGTGGTCATGGCTCAGCCCTTCCGCATGCCGCGCAGCTGGACGGTGTAGGCGATGACCGCGGTGATGACACCCATCACGATCGCCACGGTCGCCGCGTAGTTGTGCTGCCGGCCGGAGAAGGACAGCGAGTAGGTGTACAGGTTGGGGGTGAAGTCGCTGGTGATCGCGTTCGGAGCCAGCTTCTGCAGGATGCTCGGCTCGTTGAAGAGCTGGAAGCTCCCGATGATCGAGAAGATGGTCGCGATGACCAGCGCGCCGCGGATGGCCGGCAGCTTGACCGAGGCCACGATTCGCCACTCCCCGGCGCCGTCGATCGCGGCCGCCTCGTAGAGCGAGCGAGGGACGACCTTGAGCGCCGCGTAGAAGATCAGCATGTTGTAGCCGACGAACTCCCAGGTCACGATGTTGCCGATGGAGGCCAGTACGAGCGCGGGGGAGAGCGGGTCGGGCAGCGAGACGCCGAACGCGTCGTTGACGTTGCCGACCAGGCCGAACCGGGTGCCGTAGATGAACCCCCACATGAGGCCGGCGACCACAGCGGGCACGGCGTACGGCAGGAAGACCGCGATACGGAAGAAGCCCTTGCCGTACAGCCGGCCGCTGTCGATCGCGAGCGCCACCAGCAGGGCGATGCCCAGCATGACCGGCACCTGCACCGCGAGGAAGAGGCCGACCCTGGCCAGCCCCTCCCAGAACCGCGGATCGGTCAGCGCCTGGCCGTAGTTGTCCAGGCCCACGAAGGACGTCCCGCCGATGAGGCGGTCGCGGAAGAGGCTGAGGTAGAGCGCGTATCCGATCGGCGCCAGGAAGACGAGCGCGAAGACCGCGACGAACGGGCCGGCGAAGCCCCACCCGGCGAGCGCGTGCGTACCGGGGCGGAACCGCGCGCGTCGACGGGGTGGTGATACCGCCTTCGTGGACGTCGGCAGGAGCGTCATGGTGGGTCCTCGTGTCGGTGACCGACCGGCCCGGGCGGGGAGGGAGAAGGCCCTCGGGGCCGGAAAGGGCCGGATCGGGAGCTGCCCCGATGAGAAATGTTTACGTAATCATCGGTAGCGTGATGGTGACACTCCCACTGGGGGGCGTCAAGCACGAAGCAGTGGTGGAGGGAAGGGATTTCCGGTGGCGGAGAAGGATGCGCCCGCAGGCGCGGGGACGGGCGGCGGCGGGGGCCGGACGGCCGCGGCAGGGCGCCGGCGCCGCGTCTCGATGGCGGACGTCGCACGGGTCGCGGGCGTCTCGTCGCAGACGGTCTCCCGGGTCTCCAACGGAGACCCGGCGGTGGTCGAGAAGACGCGGCAGAAGGTGCTCGACGCCATGAAGCAGCTCGGTTACCGGCCCAACAGCGCCGCCCGCGCCCTCAAACGCGGGGACTTCAGGACCATCGGCGTCATCACGATGAGCCTCTCCAGCACCGGCAACGTGCGGACCCTGGAGGCGATCGCGAGCTGCGCGTCCCGCGCGGGGTACGCGGTCACGCTGATCCCGCTCGACGCCCCGACCCAGGACAACGTCAAGGGCGCCTTCACGCGCCTCGACGAGCTCGCGGTGGACGCGGTCGTCCTCATCATGGAGGTGCATCTCCTCGACACGACGTCGCTGACCCTGCCGCCCCATGTGACCGTGGTCGTCGTGGACTCCGACGCCGGCGACCGCTTCCATGTGGTGGACACCGACCAGCAGCAGGGCGCGCGGACGGCGGTACAGCACCTCCTGGAGCTCGGTCACCGCACGGTGTGGCACGTCGCCGGGCCGCGGGAGTCCTTCGCGGCGGGCCGTCGCGAGGCGGCGTGGGAGGCGGCGCTGCGTGCGGAGGGCCGCGAGGTTCCCCCGCTCCTGCGCGGTGACTGGACCTCGGAATCCGGCTACGAGGCGGGTCTCCGGCTGGTGGACGAGGCCGAGTGCACGGCGGTGTTCGTGGCGAACGACCAGATGGCCCTCGGGGTGCTGCGGGCGCTGCACGAGCGCGGCAGGCGGGTGCCGGAGGAGGTCAGCGTGGTCGGTTTCGACGATGTGGCGGAGGCGGGTTCCTTCATCCCGCCGCTGACCACGGTCCACCAGGACTTCGCCAAGGTCGGGGAGCTGTGTGTCGACGCCGTCCTGCGGGAGTTGGGCGGCGGAACGCTGGAGCGGGGCACGACGCTCGTCCCGACCCGCCTCGTCGTCCGCGCCAGCACCGCACCCGGCCCGGTCTGAACGGGAGGCCCGAGCCGGGTGCCCGACCGGTCAGGTCCCGCCGCCTCCCGGGGCCGGCGGCGCGGTGCTGGCGCGGACGACGAGGGCCGGTTCCACCGCCATCCGGCGCGGGCCCTCCGCCCTGCCGTCGATCTGGTCGAGCAGGAGGGCGACGCAGTGGCGGCCCACCAGGTCGAAGTCCTGGCGCACCGTCGTCAGGGGCGGCTGGAAGAAGGCCGCCTCCGCGGTGTCGTCGAAGCCGATCACGCTGACGTCCCCCGGCACGTCGCGCCCGGCCTCGTGCAGGGCGCGCATCAGCCCGAGCGCCATCTGGTCGTTGGCGGCGAAGACGGCCGTCACCTCCGGGCGCCCGGCCAGTTCCCGGCCGGCCCGGTATCCGGACGCCGCCGTCCACGCGCCGTACAGGACAGGGGGGATCGGGGCCCCGGCCGCCGCGAGCGTGGCCCGCCAGGACTCCGCGCGCCGCCGGGCGGCGAAGGAGTCGCGAGGGCCGGCCACGTGCCAGACCGTGCGGTGGCCCAGGCCCAGAAGATGGGTGACCGCGCTGTGGGCGCCGAGGGCCTGGTCGAAGTCGACGTGGGGATGGCGGTGTCCGGCGTCGCCGTCGGCGACGACGACCGGCATGGCGGGCGGCAGGCGCAGGGACGGAGTGTCCAGTATCTGCGACTCGACCAGCACGATGCCGTCGACGGACTGGAGCATCAGATGCTGGAACGCCCGCTGCACGGCCGCCTCCGTCTGAGCCCGTACACCCATGAAGTTCACGGAGAAGTCCGCCTCTCGCGCGGCGTCGGCGATGGCGCCGAGCGTCCGCGCGTTCCCGTGGGCGCTCACGTCGAAGCTGATGATGCCCAGCGCCCCGAACCTGCCGGTGACCAGGGCGCGCGCCGCCGTGTTGGGGCGGTAGCCGAGCGTCCGCATCGCCGCGAGGACCTTCTCGCGGGTCGTCGAGTCGACGTTCTCCCGGTTGTTGGAGACCCGGGAGACGGTCTGCGACGACACTCCGGCCAGGGCTGCGACGTCCGCCATGGAGGGCCACTGCCTGGCAGGGCGCGCGCGTGGCGTCCTGGTCCTCTTCTCGGTCGCCATCGGCCCGCCCCCTCCGCCCGCCCCGAACCCCTGGAAGCCCTGGAAAGGGCGCTGCGCGGACGCAGGGCGCCGCAGCCGCATGTTGACGCAAACACATCTCCCGGTCAAACCGGTGCCCGCTCCTGTCAGGAGCCTTGACAGGGATGGAGGGCGCTTCCAGACTCTCCCCACGGCGCCGGTGTTTACGCAAACATCGTCGATTGATCTCGCCGGCCGGCATGACGGACAACCACGCCCCGCACGCCCCGCCCCACACCCCAGGGAGTCGCACGTGTCTGCCACCCGTACGCGATCAGTGCCCCGCCGCCGGCCTCGCGCCCGCCCTCGAACCGGGCCGAGGTCCCCCCGACCGGTCGCGGCACTCGCCGCCGCCTGCGCCGTGGCCGCCCTCGCCGCCACCGGAACCACCGGACTCGCCGGGCCTCGAGCGACGGCGGCCGAGGCGGCGGCGGCCGAGGCGACGGCGGGAACGCTGACGGTCCGCCTCGATCCCAGCTACCAGCAGCCGTCGTTCCAGGGGTGGGGGACCGCCCTCGCGTGGTTCGCCAACGTCACCGGCGGCTGGCCCGACGCCCAGCGGAACCGGCTGGCGGACGACCTGTACGGCGCCAACGGGCTCGGCTTCACCATCGCCCGGTACAACATCGGCGGCGGCGACAGCCCGGAGACCGCGCCCTACATGCGCGCGGGAGCGGCGGTGCCCGGCTACTGGAACCGGCCGGGACCGGAGTCGCCCGACTGGTGGGACCCCGCCAGGGCCGACCACTGGAACCCGAACGCCGACGCCAACCAGCGATGGTGGCTCACGGCGGCCAAGGCGCGCGGCGCCCGGACCTTCGAGGCGTTCTCCAACTCCGCTCCGTACTTCATGACCAACAGCGGCCTCGTCTCGGGAGCCACGGACCCGAACAAGGACAACCTCCGCTCCGACCAGTACGAACGGTTCGCCGCCTACCTCTCCGGCGCCCTCCGGCGCGCGCAGGACTCCACCGGCGTACGGTTCGACTCCCTCTCCCCGGTCAACGAGCCGAACACCGGATACTGGCGTGCCGGCGGCCGCCAGGAGGGCTCGCACTGGGACCCGGCCTCGCAGGCCCGCATGGTCTCCACGCTCCGCGCCACGCTCGACGCCGACGGGGTCGCCACCCCGATCGCGGCGATGGACGAGACCAACTCCGGCCTGTTCCGTACCAACTGGGAGTCGTACGCGCCCGCCGTGCGCGACGCCGTCGGCCGGCTCAACACCCACACGTACGGCACCAACGGCCGTACCGGTGTGCGGGACATCGCCAAGGGCGAGGCCATCCCGCTGTGGATGTCCGAGGTGGACCTCGGCGGCAGCGTCCCGCAGTCCTTCACCGACATGAGCCCCGCGCTCGACCTGGCCCGTCGCATCAACGACGACATCAAGGAGCTGGAGCCCCGGGCCTGGGTGCTGTGGCAGGCCGTCGAGGACTACGAGAACATGACTCCGGACCGCGAGAACTCCAACTGGGGCCTGATCCAGACCGACTTCACCCCGGCCGACGCGGCGACCGAACCGATCCGCAAGAACAAGAAGTACTGGGCGATGGCCCAGTACAGCCGCTTCGTCCGCCCCGGCGCCCGCGTCATCAACACCGACGACCCGCACACCCTGGCCGCCCTGCGCCCCGGCGGGCAGGGAGCCGTCGTCGTCCACACCAACCCCACCACCGCCAACCGGGAGATCACGCTCGACCTGAACGGGTTCCAGAGCGTCAGCGGCGCCCCCGTCCAGCGCTACACCACCGACGCCTCCAGGAACCTCCAGCGGGAGGATGACGTGACGACCGCGGGCAAGACCCTCAAGGTCACCGTCGGGCCCGGATCCGTCACGACCTTCGTCCTGCCCGGCGTCTCCGGTGTGAACCGGGCCGCCGCCACGGCGCCCGTCGGCGCGCCCCGCCAACTCGTCAACGACCACAGCGGCATGGCGCTCGCCGTCACGACCGTCAACGGCGCGAGCGTGCCCGTGCAGCGCGTCTCCGACCCGGCCGACCCGGCCCAGCGGTGGACCTTCACCAAGCTCTCCTCGTCCGACTGGGGCAACACCGCCACCTACCGCGTCACCCACGTCGGGACCGGCAGGGCCCTCTCCGTCACCGGGGGAACCCTGACCCTGGCGACGCCCGGATCGTCGACCGGGCAGCAGTGGACGCGCTCGACCACCGGCAACGGCCGCACCACACTGATCAACACCGCCACCGGCAGTCTCCTCGACGTGACGGGCGCCTCGACGAGCGACGGCGCCCCCGTCGGCGTCTACCGGCCCACGACGGGCGGCAACCAGTCCTGGACCCTCCCCGTCGCCGCCGCGGCGAAACCCTGACCGGCCCGCCACGGCACGGCCCGGCGTGGAGGCCTACTCCTCGGTCGGGCCGAGGTCGTGCGTGTCCCTGAAGTCGACCGTGCGGGCCCGGCGGGCGGCGTGGAGTTCCAGCAGGACGATCTCGTTGGGGCCGGGGCGCAGCACGGGCCCCGGGACGTAGAGAGACCGCTGGGGCCCCCGGGACCAGTACCGGCCGAGCGGAAAGCCGTTGATCCAGGCGTTGCCCTTGGTCCATCCGCCGAGGTGGAGGAAGGTGTCGGCGAGGGGCCGGGAGGCCGTGCCACCGAGTTCGAAGGTGCCGCGGTGGAACGCCGGACCGACCGGTGCGGCGGTGGTCGGGGCGAAGTCCAGGCCGTCGAGGGAGGTCAGCGGCAGCGGCCGGTTGGTCCAGCCGACGAGTTCCGTGCCGTCCAGCGTCACCCTGCCGGGCAGTCCCTTGCGGTCGTGGATGCCCGGCCCGTAGTTGACCCGCCCCTGGTTCTCCACGAGCAGGCCGAGGACGGAGCCGGAGCGAGGCACGGTGAAGGCGATCGCGTGCTCGTGGTTCTCCCGCTCCAGGACTCCGACGGGCCGCCCGTCGAGGAGGACCTGGGCGCGGTCGCGCACCTGCTCCACTTCGAGCAGGACGGGTCCGGCGGCCGGCAGGGCCGTCTCGTACAGGACGAATCCGAAGTCCTGCCCCAGCTCCTCCATCGTCAGCGGATGCCGGGAGGCCACGCTGTCGCCGAGCGCCGGAGCGCACGCCAGCAGACCGGCGCTCTCGGTCAACTCCACCGCGCCCAGGGCGAGTTTTCCGGCCCGCGCCGGCACCGACTCCGCCGGGACCGGGGCGTACTTCGCGATCACCTCTCGGAAGGCCGTGAACTTCCCGGTCGGGTCCCCGGCTTCGTCGAGGGGCGCGTCGTAGTCGTAGGAGGTGACGGTCGGCCGGTAGGTGTGCTTGTCGTTGGCGCCGTTGGTGAAACCGAAGTTCGTCCCGCCGTGGAACATGTAGAAGTTGACCGACGCGCCCGTGGCCAGGAGTTCGTCGAGTTCGCGCGCCGCCAGGTCCGGGTCGCGGACCACATGGTGGCCGCCCCAGCGGTCGAACCAGCCGATCCAGAACTCCGAGGAGAGCAGGGGCCCGGCCGGCCGGCGGGCGCGCAGGGCGGCGAAGTTCTCGGCGGAGCGGCTCCCGAAGTTCGCCGTCGCGAGCACCCCCGGCAGGGCTCCCCGCTCCAGATCGGCGGGCTGGTCGCAGGTGAACAGGGGGACGTCCACACCGTTACGGCGGAGCGAGGCGGCGAGATGCTCCAGGTAGGCGGTGTCGTCGCCGTACGCCCCGTACTCGTTCTCCACCTGCACCGCGAGCACCGGTCCGCCGCGCGTGGCGAGGTAGGGCGCGAGCGGGGTGAGGAGCCGCTCGAAGTAGTCGTCGACCGCGGAGAGGAAGCGGGGATCGCGGGAGCGCAGCCGGATACCGGGCTCGGCCAGCAGCCATGACGGCAGGCCCCCGCCCTCCCATTCGGCGCAGATGTACGGGCCGGGGCGGAGCAGGACGTGGAGCCCCTCGGCGGAGGCGAGGCCGAGGAAGGCGGGCAGATCGAGCGCGCCGTCCAGGCGGAACCGGTCCGGCCGCGGCTGGTGGAGGTTCCAGGGGACGTACGTCTCGACGGTGTTGAGGCCCATGAGACGGGCCTTGCGCAGGCGGTCGGCCCACTGGGCGGGGTGGACTCGGAAGTAGTGCAGGCCGCCGGACAGGAGCCGGAAGGGTTCGCCGTCGAGTCGGAATCCGCCGTCGTCGATCTGTAGAACGGGCATGTGCTGCTGCTCCTGTGCTGGAGGGGAGGCGCGTCGGCGCGGGCAGCCCTGCTGCCATTCCCTGTATGTTTACGTAAACATGCAGGGATGGCAAGCCCTCCGGCTTCCGACGGGCATCCCGGTACGGGCAAGAGCCCCTGCCCCTGACGGAGGGCGGTCGTACGATGGTCGGCCAGGACCGGATCGGGCCCGGAGGACAGCGTGGACCAACTCCCCGTGGTGGACGTCGACCGGCTGCTCGCCGTCGTCGCCGACTGCCACTCCGCGCGTACGCTGCCGGAACTCGGCGGCCTGCTCACCGAGTCGCTGGCCGGGCGCCTCGACCTCCGGCACGCCGCCGTCCTCACGGGGGACACCCGCCCCCGTCTCTTCCGGGACGCGACGGCGCAGGCCTCCGGACTCGCGGTGCCGACCATGGACGCGTACCGGGAACGCTTCCACCGGCTCGATCCCATCGCCCTCGCCGCCTCGCGGGCGACGGGTCGCGCGTCCGCGAGGCCCCTGACGCTGCTCGACGTGGAGCATCTGATCGAGGGGGAACGGCGTTCGTACGTCGACGACTTCCTGAGGCCGGCGGGCATCGGCGCGGTCATGGCCAAGTCGTGGTCCTCGCCCGACGCCGGTCTGCTCTTCGGCGTGGCGCTCTTCGACGCGCAGGAGAGGGCCTTCGGCGCCCGGGAGACCACCCTGCTCGGGTCCCTCGGCCCGGCGGTCCTGCGGATCGCGGCCGGGCTGCTCGACGCCAGGCCGCCCTGGGCGCCGCTGCTCACCCCGCGCGAGACGGAGGCGGTCGCCCTGCTCAGCGAGGGCCTGACCGACGATCAGATCGCGCACCGCATGGTCGTGGACGTGGGGACGGTGAAGAAGCACCTCGCCGCGGCCCGCCGCAAGTCCGGCAGCCCCAACCGCGTCGCCCTCGCCCGGGCCTGGGCGGGCTGACCGGACTCCGGCGACCGCGGCCGCCTCCGTCGCGCCTGTCACCAGCGCCGGCAGCAGTCGCGGCACCGGCTCCGTGCCCCCGCCTCGGCTCCGCGGCCCGCTCGGTCGCCCCGGTCTCGACCCGTGCCCCGGCTCTCCGGCCCCTGCACCGCCGTCTCAGCCGCGGCCGCGGCCCCCCTCGGGCCTCGCCGCTCCACCGTGCCGGTCCGGTCCCCCGTTCCGGACCGGCACAAGAGGAAGGCTGGCTTCCTCTCGTGCGGCCCTCAGGATCGCCCATCACGGGGACACCGGCCATGGGTCGAAAGGAGAAGATCCCGGGGCCGGGCGTGAGAGCGGGACCTGTCCCTGCCGGCGGGCACCGTCGTCGCGTCCGCCTCCTGCGGGCTCCCGGCGCGCTTCCCCGCTCAGGACAGCGTGCCGACGACCTCTCGTACCTGAGCCGCCACGGAGTCGGGCAGGGGAGCGTGGTGGATCGAGGGCAGCAGCCGCTGCCCGTCCTCGCCCGCGGTGTAGGAGAGGAAGGACTTCAGCGCGGGAAGGGTCTCCGGATCGTTGCCCCTGTCGCAGACGATCTCGTACGTCACCAGGACGATCGGGTACGCGCCTTCGGCGGACGTCCTGTAGTCCAGGTCCAGGGCCAGGTCCCCGCCCTCACCGGCGACTTCGGCCTCGGCGATGCCCGCCGAGGCGCTCCGGGTGCTCGGCGCGACGGGTTCGGACGCGCCCGTCGCGACGCGTACGGTGTCGATCCCGCGCTTGACGGCGAAGGACAGCTCGAAGTAGCCGATGGCGCCCTCGGTCTGGGCCACCGTGCCGGCGACCCCGTCCGAACCGGTCCCCGACTGACCGCCCCGCGCCTGCCACTTCTTGCCCGCCGGGTACGGCCAGGACGTCCGGGCCGCGGCCTTGAGATAGGCGGTGAAATTCTGGGTGGTGCCGGAGTCGTCGGCGCGGTGGACCGGGACGACGGGCAGATCGGGCAATGTCGTCCCGGGGTTGAGGCGTTGGATCGACGGATGGTTCCAGCGGGTGATCCGGGCGTCGAAGAGGCGGGCGAGGGTCGGGGCGTCGAGCACCAGGCCGCTCACCCCCGGCACGTTGTGGCCGATGGCGATCGGGCCGCCGGCCATGGGCAGGTCGATCGCCCGCCCGCCGTCGCAGACGCCCTTGCTCTCCTCCACGTCCTGGCGGCTCAGCGCCTCGTCCGTGCCGCCGAACGCGGTGGCCCCGCGCTGGAACTGGGCGACGCCCGCCCCCGATCCGAGCGGGTTGTAGGCGACCTCCACCCCGGCGCAGGCTCGCTGGTACTGCTGGATCCACCGCTTCATCGCGTTCTGCTGCGCCGAGGACCCGGAGCCGCGTACCTTGCCGGACGCGGCGCACTCGACGTCCGGTACGGCCTGCGCGGCCGACGGCCTGCCGTCGCCCTCGGAGCCGCCCGCGCCACAGGCCGCGACCAGCAGCGTTCCGGCCACCGCGGCCGCCACGCCGCGCCGGCGGCCGGCCCGTCCCCTGCCTCGGAGCCGCACCATGTCCCCCCTTGGGGTGTACGCGCGTGATCCCTGCGGACCGACGCGGATGAACGGCCGCGGCGCACACCGGCGGCCCGGTGCGAGAATGATCAGCGAGAGCGTGGAGCACGAGGTGGAGCCGAGGTGAACGCGAGTCGTCCTTCGGACGACCTTCAGGCGGTGCGCGTCACCGCCGGCTCCACCGGGCGAGAGTTCGAGACTGTTCCTCGGTGGCCCCGGCGGCGCATACTGGCCTCACGATGACAAACCGATCCGCGCCCCGGCGCCACCTGCCCACCAGCCCCTTCGCGGCCCCTTCCGACCCTGTGATCAAGGATTTCTCCGTCGGCGACCGCGTGTCCCACGATCGTCACGGTCTGGGGACGATCATCGGCCAGGAGTCGACGGGTGCCCTGCTCGTCGACTTCGGTGCCAGCCGGCTCCGCATCCTGAGCCCCTACAAGGGCATGCACAAGCTCTGAGCACGCCCGTGAGCCCCGTCCCCCGGCGCGCAGTGCCGGGGGGGCGGGGCTTTCGCGTGCGGCGGGAGGGGTTCCCGAGGTCCGCGCCTACCATGGGCGCATGGCCGAACGCGAGGGATCCCCGACCGCGAACGGTGCGCACCAGCGCACCCCCGGCGGCCCGGAGCTGGCCGCCGCCGCCGGGGTGTTCGCGCTGCTCGCGGACCCGACCCGGCTGCATCTGGTGTGGCTGCTGACCCGGGGGGAGTCGGACGTCACCGCCCTCGCCGAGGCGTGCGGCGCCGCCCGCCCGGCCGTCAGCCAGCATCTGGCCAAGCTGAGGCTCGGCGGCCTCGTCCAGCACCGCAAGGACGGGCGCAGGGTGGTCTACACGCTGCCGGACGGGCACATGCGGCGCCTTGTGGTCGAGGCGATCAGCCACGCGGACCATCAGGTCACCGGGGAGCCCTGGCACGACTGACGCTCTTCGGCGCCGATCCGGATATCGTCATGTGCGCAACCATGCACATGTCGGTTACGGTGTGAGGGTCCCGTAGCCGAGCGAGGGGCGGGCCCATGCCGACCGTGCTGCGCCACCGAACGTACCGGCGCCTCCTCACCGCCCAGGTCGTCGCCCTGGCCGGCACCGGCCTCGCGACCGTCGCCCTCAGCCTGCTCGCCCACGACCTCGCGGGCGCCGACGCCTCCGCGGTCCTCGGCACCGCACTGGCCCTCAAGATGACCGCGTACGTCGGCGTCGCACCGGTCATCAGCGCGCTCGCCGACCGCGTACCCCGGCGGGCGCTCCTGGTCTCCATGGACCTGATCCGCGCCGCGGCCGCGCTCACCCTCCCGTTCGTCACCCAGGTGTGGCAGATCTACGCCCTGATCCTGCTGCTCCAGGCCGCGTCCGCCGCCTTCACCCCCGCCTTCCAGGCCACCCTTCCCGACGTCCTGCCCGACGAGCGCGACTACACCCGCGCCCTGTCGCTCTCACGGCTCGCCCACGACCTGGAGAACGTCCTCAGCCCGGCCCTGGCCGCCGCCCTGCTGACCTGGTTCGCCTACGACTGGCTCTTCGCCGGAACCGCCCTCGGCTTCCTCGCCTCCGGCGCCCTCGTCCTCTCCGTCCTGCTCCCCCGACCGGAACCGGCCGAGCGCACCGGCGGCCTGTACGCCAGAGCCTCCTTCGGCACCCGGCTCTTCCTCGCCACCCCGCGCCTGCGCGCCCTCCTCGCCCTCGACCTCGTCGTCGCCGCCGGCGGGGCGATGGTCCTCGTCAACACCGTCGTCCTGGTACGCGACACCCTCGGACGTTCCGCCGCCGATGTGTCCCTCGCCCTGGCCGCGTACGGCGCCGGCTCCATGACCGTGGCGCTGCTGGTGCCCCGCGCCCTCGACCGGATCGGCGAACGGAGCCTCATGCTGCCCGCCGCCTTCGTCCAGACGGCCGTCCTCGCCCTCCTCCCGCTCGGCCTGCGCGGCGGCGGGGCCGCCTGGCCCTGGCCCGCCCTGCCGGCCGCCTGGCTGATCCTCGGGGCCGCCACCTCGGCCGTCCTCACCCCCGCCGGACGCCTGCTGCGCCGCTCGGGGCGCCCGGCCGACCTTCCCGCCCTGTTCGCGGCCCGGTTCTCCCTCACCCACGCCTGCTGGCTGCTCACCTACCCGCTCGCCGGCTGGACGGCCGCCGGCGCCGGTCCGCCGGCCTCGGCCGCCGTCCTCACCGCGGTCGCCCTCGGCGGGGCCGTCGCCGCCGTACGCCTGTGGCCGCGCACGGACCGGGGCGAGCGGGAAGACGCGGTCGCCGGACCGGCGCCGGCCCACCCGCGCCCGCAGGATGGTGGCCGGCGCCACGCTCGTCCCGCCCCGTTCGGCTCCCCGCCGCCTCCCGGGGTCAGCCCACGGCCGCCGAGCGGGCGAAACGCAGCGTGAGGAGCTCGAAGGGGCGCAGCCGAAGCTCCACGGCGCCGTCCACGACGCGCACGCCCTCCCCGGTGGAGTCGGCCGACGGGCGCTCCAGGAGGTCGCAGACCTCCACGCCGTCGAACCCCCCGGGAAGCGCGGGCGTGAGCCGGGCCCGGGCACGCCCGCCCCGGGACTCGTAGACACGGACGACCAGATCCCCGCTGCGGTCGTCGGCGAGCTTCACGGCGCTGACCACCACGGCGTCGTCGTCCACGGCGACGAGCGGGACGACATCGGCGCCACCCGGCACCCGCCGCTCGGGCAGATTGACGCGATAGCCCTCGCGCACGGCGTCACCGACGGCCGCGCCGGGGACCAGCGCGTGGCGGAAACGGTGCACACCCTGGTCGGTGTGCGGGTCGGGGAAGCGCGGGGCGCGCAGCAGGGAGATCCGTACGGTCGTCGTGGTGCCCCGGTCCTCGGCCCGCACGGTCCGGGTGACGTCGTGGCCGTAGGTGGAGGCGGTGACGAGGGCGACTCCCCAGCCCGGCTCCTCCAGATGGACGAAGCGGTGGTTGCAGGCCTCGAACTTCGCCGCCTCCCAGCTGGTGTTGGTGTGGGTGGGCCGGTGCAGATGGCCGAACTGGGTCTCGGCGGCGTAGCGGTCGGTGTGGAGGTCGAGCGGGAAGGCGGCCTTGAGGAACTTCTCCGTCTCGTGCCAGTCGATCTCCGTGTCCAGGTCCAGCCGCTTGGCCCCGGCGGTCAGCGTGAGCGTCTGCACCGCCCGCGACGCGCCGAAGGAACGGGTCACCCGGACCGACACCGACCCCGGGCCGTCGGCGACCACCGTCACCTCGTCGGCCTCGGTCAGATCGGTGACCGTGTTGCGATAGAACTGGTCGACGTCCCAGGCGTCCCACATGTTGGGGAAGTCCGGGTGGATCTGCAGCAGGTTCGCGGCCGCGCCCGGGGCGATCGTCTCGCGACCGGCGGCGAGGTCGACCACCGACACCACCAGGCCCCGCGCGTCCACGCCGACCCGCAGCAGCCCGTTGGAGAGCACATGCCCGCCGTCCGGCGCCGACTCCACCGTGCAGTCGCCGGACGCCTCGACGACCCTGCGGGCCCCGCCGGCCGGAACCCCGGAGCGCTCGTGCGGGGCCGCGTTGAAGACCACCTCGCCGCCCGCCGCGCCGTCACCCGCCGCGCCGTCGTCCGCGAGCGCCCGCTGAGCGCGCTCCACGACGCCGGTCAGCTCCTCGGCGACCGCCGCGTACGTCCGCTCCGCCTCCCGGTGCACCCAGGCGATCGAGGACCCCGGCAGGATGTCGTGGAACTGGTGCAGCAGCACCGTCTTCCAGATCCGGTCCAACTCCTCGTACGGGTAGGGGAAGCCGGCCCGCACGGCCGCGGTCGCGGCCCACAGCTCGGCCTCCCGGAGCAGGTTCTCGCTCGCCCGGTTGCCCTGCTTGGTCCTCGCCTGGCTGGTCAGCGTCGCCCGGTGCAGCTCCAGATACAGCTCGCCCACCCACACCGGGGCGTCCGGGTACTCGGCCTCCGCCTTGGCGAAGAACTCGGCCGGCCGCTCCCAGCCCACCCGCGCCGAGCCCTCCAGGTCCCTCAGCCGCGCGGCCTTCGCGACCATCTCCCGCGTGGTGCCGCCGCCCCCGTCCCCCCAGCCGGTCGGGGCGATCGAGTGCCGCGCCCGCCCCTTGTCCTTGAAGTTGCGGGCGGCGTGGGCGATCTCCTTGCCCCGCATCGAGCAGTTGTACGTGTCGACCGGCGGGAAGTGCGTGAAGATCCGCGTCCCGTCGATGCCCTCCCACCAGAAGGTGTGGTGCGGAAAGGTGTTGACCTGGCTCCACGAGATCTTCTGCGTGAGCAGCCACCTGGAGCCCGCCGCCCTGATGATCTGCGGCAGGCCGCCGGCGAAGCCGAAGGTGTCGGGCAGCCACGCCTCCTCGTTCTCGACCCCGAACTCCTCCAGGAAGAACCGCTTGCCGTGCACGAACTGGCGGGCCATCGCCTCCGAGCCCGGCATGTTCGTGTCCGACTCCACCCACATGCCGCCCGCCGGGACGAACCGGCCGTCGGCGACCGCCTTCTTCACCCGCGCGTACACCTCGGGCCGGTGCTCCTTGATCCACGCGTACTGCTGGGCCTGCGACATCGTGTAGACGAAGTCCGGCTCGTCCTCCAGGAGCGCCGTCATGTTGGCGGTGGTCCGCGCCACCTTCCGTACCGTCTCGCGCAGCGGCCACAGCCATGCCGAGTCGATATGGGCGTGGCCCACCGCGCTGATCCGGTGCGCCGACGGCTCGGCGGGCGAGGCGAGGACCTCCGCGAGCCGCTCCCGGGCCGCGGCGGCCGTGCCGTTCACGTCCTGGAGGTCGATCGCGTCCAGGGCCCGCTCGACCGCCCGCAGGATGTCCCAGCGGCGGGCTCCCTCCACCGGCAGCTCCGCCATCAGCTCGCCGAGGACCTCCAGATCCATCACGAGCTGCCACACCGTCTCGTCGAAGACCGCCAGATCCATCCGCGCCAGGCGGTACTGCGGTGTGTCACCGGCCGTCTCCCTGTCCCCCAACCCGGTCGGCAGGAAGGGGTGGTAGTCCAGGATCACCGGGTTGGACGCGGCCTCCACATGCAGCAGCACCTCCTCGCCACCGGCCGCCGGGGCGGCGATCCGCACCCACTGGTTGCGGGGGTTGAGCCCTTTCACCGGAGAGCCGTCGGGGCGGTAGACGAGCCCCTCGCACTGGAACCCGGGCATGTTCGCGTCGAAGCCGAGGTCGATCAGGGCCTCGACGGTCCGGCCCGCCCAGGCCGCCGGCACCGTGCCCGACACGGTGAGCCAGCTCGTACCCCAGGGCGCGCCCCAGACGTCGCCCACGGCGATCGGCGTACGCGGGGCGGCGAGCCCCTCGGCCACCGGCACCGGTTCGTCGGGCGCGGTCCAGATCCCGACCCGGAGCGGCACCGACTCCGGATGGATCGCCGGCCGGACGCGCTCGTCGAGGACGCGCTTGAGGCGGGACTCGATCAGGCTGCGGTCGTCGTGCATGGCAGTCGCTCCCTCAGATGGAAAAGGTGGGTCGGGCCCGGACGACGCCGCCGACCGTGACCGTCTCGGTGATGCCGCGTCCGATGAGATGGTCGCGGTCCGCGGCGCGCGAGGCCAGCACGACCGCCGGCCTGGCGCCGTCGGCGGCCAGGCGCATGAACGCCTCGAAGAACACCCCGCCCGGCGCGCAGACCGAGCGCCCGGGGGCCTCGTCGGGGAGGTCGAGGACCAGCGCCGTCGTGCGCGGCAGGGGCCGGTGCTCGCGCGTCCGCAGCTCGGCCACCACCCGGGCGAGCGCCCGCCCGGCCGGCTTCACCTCACGTCCGGTGGTCAGCAGACCCAGGCTGTATTCGAGTTCCGGGAAGTCGGCGAGCGAGCGGTCGACGTCGTGGGAGCACCACCAGGTGACGCCCCACAGGTCCGGGCAGTCCAGCGCGGCGGCCACCGTCGTTCGGGTGAAGTCCGCGGCCCGCTCGGCGGCGACGTGCGGCGCGGGCGCGCCGACCTCCTGGAGCCAGACGGGCCGGTGCGGGTCCTCGGCCCACGCCTTGGACAGCTCGATCATGTACGCGGCGTGCTGACCGGTCGCGAAGGAGTCGGGGCCGTAGCGCTGCGCGGTGCCGTTGAAGACCCACGAGTGCACGGCGGTCGCGGCGCCGAGCCGGGCCGCGTGGGCCGGCGTGAAGGGATGGCCGTCGAGGTACCAGGCGGCGTCGTACGCGGCGTGCAGATGGGTGCGGCCCGGGGCGCCGTCCTCGCACGCCGTGAGCATCCGGCGCAGCCAGCGCTCCGCCTGCCCCGGTGTGATCCGGTCGGGATCGGGATGCGGGTCGCCGGAGAACTGGTTGATCTCGTTGCCCAGTGTCATGCCCAGGAAGCCCGGCCGGTCCGCGAGCGCCGAGGCGAGGGTGCGCAGATAGGCGGCCTGTCCGTCGAGGACCTCGGGGTCGGTGAAGATGTTCCGCCGATGCCAGGTGACGGTCCAGGACGGCTGGAAGTCGAAGCTGGAGAGATGCCCTTGGAGCCCGTCGACGGCGACGTCCAGGCCGCGCTCGGCCGCCGCGTCGACCAGCCGCACCAGCTGCTCGACCGCGCGCGGGCGGATCCAGGTGCGGTTCGGCTGGAAGACGGGCCAGAGCGGGAACGCCCGGATGTGGTCCATGCCGAGCGCGGCGATCGAGTCCAGGTCGGCCCGGACGGCGTCCAGGTCGAAGTCGAGCCAGTGGTGGAACCAGCCTTCACTGGGCGTGTAGTTGACGCCGAAGCGGGGGGCGGCGGCCCGGTGGCCGGCTCCGGCGGGGCTGCCCTGAGGGGTGGTCATGGGTGCGGCGGATCCTTCCTGTGCGGGGTTCATCCCTTGACCGCGCCCTCCTCCACGCCCTTGAAGAAGAACCGCTGGAGCGTGGCGAACACGGCGACGACCGGCAGGAAGGCGATCATGGTGCCGGCCGCGATCAGCCGGGGGTTGGCGGAGAAGGTGCCGTTGAGGTACTGCAATCCCACCGTGAGGGTGTAACGGCTGGGGTCGTTGAGGACGATCAGAGGCCAGAGGAAGTCGTCCCAGGCGCCGATGAAGGTGAAGATCACGACGACGCTGAGCATGCCCCGGACGTTCGGCAGCCCCACATGGATCAGACGCTGCCAGACGGTGGCGCCGTCGACCAGGGCGGCCGCGTCGAGGTCGGGCGGGACGGCCTGGAACGCGGTGTACATCAGGAGCACGTTGAGCATCGCGATGGCACCGGGCAGGGCGACGCCGAGCAGGGTGTCGGTCAGACCGAGGCTGCGTACAGTCACGTACTGCGAGACGATGGTGACCTCGCCGGGCAGCACGAGCGTGGCCAGGAAGAGGCCGAGGACCAGCCGTACGCCCCGGAAGCGCAGCCGGGACAGCGCGAAGCCGGCGAGGGTGGCGCCCACCACGTTGCCGACCACCGCGACGGCCGCCACCACCAGGGAGTTCGCCGCGTAGGTCCACACCGGGACGGTGTCGGCGACCTTCCCGTAGTTGGCGAAGGTCGGGTCCTGGGGCAGGAAGTCGGGTGTACGGGAGAAGACGTCCTCGCCGGGGCCCTTGAGGGAGGTCGACAGCTGCCACAGGAACGGTCCGACGGTGAGCAGCAGGACCAGCGCGAGCAAGGCGTAGCGCACCGCCTTCTCGGCCGGCGAGGGGGTGTTGAAGCTCCGGGCCACGGTCACACCCCCTTCCGGTTCAGCCGCGCGAGGAGCAGCATCGGGCCGATGGTGATCAGGAAGAGCAGCAGGCTGAGGGCGGATGCGTAGCCGATGTGACCGGTGAAGCCGCGGCTGTACATCTGGATGAGCATGACCACCGACATGTCGCGGCCGCCCGGGCCGCCGGTGCCGTCGGACAGGACGTACAGCTCGGAGAAGACCCGCAGGGCCGAGACCGAGATCAGTACGGAGACCAGCATCATCGCGGGCCGTACGCCGGGCAGGGTGACGTGCCAGAAGCGGCGGACGGCCGACGCGCCGTCGACGGCGGCCGCCTCGTGCAGCTCGCGGCCGACGTTCCCGAGCGCGGACAGATAGATGACCATGTAGTAGCCGAGGCCCTTCCACACGGTGAGGGCGATCGCGCTGAACAGCAGCAGCCAGCGGTCGGTGAGGAAGGAGACCGGCCGGTCCGCCAGGCCGAGCTGTCCGAGCAGACCGTTGAGCAGGCCGCGCTCGTCGAGGACCCAGCCCCAGATCAGCGCGACCACGACAGCGGAGGCGACGACCGGGGTGTAGAACGCGGTACGGAAGAAGGTGATGCCGGGCAGCTTCTTCTCCACGAGCAGGGCGAGGAGGAGGGGCAGCAGGGTGAGCAGCGGCAGGCAGACGAGCAGGTAGACGATGCTGTTGATCAGCGCGTCGACCAACTGCTCGTCGTTCAGGGCGCGTTCGTAGTTGTCGAGGCCGGTGAAGTGTCCGCCGCCGAGCGGCTTGGCGTTGGTGAACGACAGGATCACGGTGTTGACCGCGGGCCACAGGTTGAAGACGGCGAGCCAGACCACGGCCGGCCCGGCGAGCAGCCACGGGGTGAACCAGCGCCGGTGCGTCATGAGGTGCGGGCCTTCCTGGCGGGAGCGGCCGTGCGGACGGCGGGCCCGTCCGCACGGGGGCCGGTTCTCAGTCCTTCAGCATCTGGTTGCAGCGGGCCACCGCCGTGTCCAGCGCCTCCCGGGAGCCGGCCTGGCCGCTGAGGGCGAGCGCGATCTGCTGGTTGACGACCGTCTTGATCGCGTCGTTGGCCTGTACGGGCTCCAGCATCCGGGCGCCGGCGAGCGAGGCGAAGGCGGTGACCTTGGCGTCACCCGCGTTGGTCCCGTCGCTCTTGCTGAAGAAGGCGTCGTCCGACGAGGCCTTCGTCGAGGGGAAGATGCTGGTGAGGCGGGCGAAGGCGGCCTGGTTTCCGGTGTTGGTCACCCAACGGGCCAGCGCCAGGGCGGTGGCCCGGTTCTCGGTCGCTCTGGAGACCGACAGACCCTGGACGTACAGCGGCGGGGTCCCCATGGCGGGGGAGGAGACCACCTTCGGGGCGAGGCTCGGGTTGTCGGTCGCCAGGGACGTGATGTAGTTGCCGCCGGCGGTGGTCCAGGCGGCCGTCCCGGAGTTGAACAGCTTGGTGTTCCCGGCGTACGTCTCGGTCAGCACGTCCTGGGGGAGCAGCCCCTCCTTGAACGCCGCGCGGTACGTGTCGAGCAGTGCGGCGGCCTCGGGGGTGTTGAAGGTGAAGCTCTTGCCGTCGTCCGACATGAGCTTCACCCCGGCGTTGGCGAAGTCCATCAGGCCGGGCTTGCGGCTCATCAGGTACACCGAGCCGCCGGACCTCCGCTTGACGGTCCTGGCCGCGGCGATCAGCTGGTCCAGGTCGGCCGGCGGCTTCTTCGGGTCGAGGCCGTAGCGGGTGAGGAGCTCGGAGTTCCAGTAGTTGACATCGGTGTTGAGGTACCAGGGATAGCCGTGGACACCGGTGTGCCCGGCGAACCGGTAGGCGTCGACACCGCCTTCGACGTAGTCGGCCTCCAGCTTCGGGTCCGCCGCGGCCACGTCGAGCAGCATGCCCTGCTTCACCAGCGGCAGGGCGAAGTCCGGCGGCAGATTGACCACGTCGGGCAGGCTCCCGCCGGCCGCCTGGCTGAGCACCTTCTCGGAGTAGCCCTCGCCGGGCTGGTCGAGCCACTCCACCCGGACACCGGGGTGCTTCCTCTCGAAGGCGTCGATCACGCCCTCCATGTACGCGGTGAACTTCGGCTTCAGGGCCCAGGTCTGGAGCGAGACCGTGCCCTTCACCTCGCCGCTTCCGGCCGCGCCCCCGCCGTCGGTGCCGCTCGGGTCGCCGAGCCCGCAGCCCGCCAGCGCGGCCGCCGCGACCGCGGCCGCGGCCATCCGTATCCAGTGGCTTCTTCGCATCTGAGAGATCTCCCGGTCGGTTCTGATCTGTTCTGGCGGAGGGAAGCACAGCTACTAAACCGGTCTAGCGATGGGGGACTATGCTCCGGCTAGACTCCGCTGTCAAGGGAGTGCGGAGAACACGCGTGGAAGTGCCGAGGACGCGTGTGACGGAAGGGGCGCCGCGTGGGCAGACCGACGATCGCCGACATCGCCCGGCGGGCCGGCGTGTCCAAGGGCGCGGTGTCGTTCGCGCTGAACGGACGGCCGGGGGTCAGCGAGGCGACCCGCGAGCGGATCCTGCGCGTCGCCGAGGAGATGAACTGGCGCCCGCACAGCGCCGCACGCGCACTGGGCGGGGCGCGGGCCGGGGCGGTCGGACTGGTCATCGCCAGGCCGGCCCGGACCATCGGTCTGGAACCGTTCTTCAGCCAGCTGCTGAGCGGTCTGCAGGCCGGACTCTCGACGCGCGGTACGGCGCTTCAGCTCCTGGTGGTCGAGGACACGGCCGCCGAGATCGACGTCTACCGCCGCTGGACCTCCGAACACCGGGTCGACGGCTTCGTCCTGGTCGACCTCCAGGTGCGCGACCCCCGGATCCCCGTCCTCGAAGAGCTCGGCGTCCCCGCGCTGGTGATCGGCGGACCCGGCCGGCACGGCGCCCTGCCCAGCGTCTGGGCGGACGACCGCGAGGCGATGGTGTCGATCGTCGACTACCTCGCCGCGCTCGGCCACCGCCGGATCGCCCACCTCGCCGGACTCCCCGCCTTCCAGCACACCCAGCGCCGCATCCGCGCCGTCCGCGACAGCGCCCGCCGCCTCGGTCTCACCGAGGCCGTGTCGCTGCCGACCGACTTCAGCGACGCCGAGGGCGCGGCCGCCACCCGGGCGCTGCTCGCCCGGGCGCGGCGGCCCACGGCGATCATCTACGACAGCGACGTGATGGCGGTCGCCGGGCTCGGGGTCGCCACCGAGATGGGCGTGGCGGTTCCGGGTGAGCTGTCGATCGTCTCCTTCGACGACTCCGCGCTCGCCCGGATCGTCCACCCCTCGCTCACCGCGCTCTCCCGCGACACCTTCGCGCTGGGCGAGCAGGTCGCGCGGGCGCTCCTCGCGGTCGTCGACGACCCGGGGGCCGCGGGCGACATCAAGAACCCCACGCCCCGGCTCACGGTCCGCGAGAGCACGGCGCCACCGGCCCCTTGACCCGGTCGACTAAAGCCGTTTAGCCTCCCGGGGCGAGACGGCCGGTTCCGCGTGCAGATCGCGGGACCCCCGACGGGGCCGGAACGACCGGCCGACCCCGACCGACCCGGGCTCGCGCGAGCCCACCGAGCAGGACCCGGCCGCCCCGCTGAGCAACCGAGCAGGACCGGGCCGACCCCGACCGACCCGGGTCTCGGGTGGAGGCTCGACCGAGCAGGGGCCCCGGCCGACCGGCCGAGCCCACCGAGCACGACCCGGCCGACCGGCGGATCCCACCGAACAGGGGCCGCGACCGGCCGTGCCTCGACCGGCCGTGCCTCGACACGGACGCCGCCGCGCACCTCGTGCAGCCCGTCCTTTCGCGTCATCCGCACCACCAGTACCTCCAGCACGCCCAGCACCCCACCCCTCCCGCTGGACCGGAGCATCGGATGAGACGACACTTCCCCCTCCTGCTGAGCGCGGCCCTGATCGCCGCCCTGCTCGGCCTCGCCCCCTTCACCCCCTTCACGCCCGAGGCGCGCGCCGAGCCACGTACCCAGGCGCGCGCCGCGATACCGGCCGCGGGCGACCAGCCCTACGCCTCGTACTGGCACCCGAACACCCTCCTGGACTGGGACCCGGCCACCGACCCCGACGCGCGGTTCAACCGCTCCCGCGTCCCCCTGCGGCCGCGCGTCTCCGACCCCGCCCTGAAGGCCAACGCCCACGCCCGCCCGGGCGAGGGGAAGATCGCCTCCCTGGTCTCCTTCGGCCCCACCTCGAACAACCCCTCGCAGGGCTCGGACAACCCCCACTACTACGCCTTCGGCCACTGGCAGTACATCGACACACTGGTCTTCTGGGGCGGCTCCGCCGGCGAGGGCCTCATCCTCGCCCCGAACGCGACCGTCATCGACGCCGCCCACCGCAACGGCGTCAAGGTCTACGGCACCGTCTTCTTCCCGCCCACCGCCTACGGCGGCCAGCTCCAGTGGGTGCGCGACTTCGCCCAGAAGTCGGGCGGCAGGTTCCCGGTCGCCGACAAGCTCGCGCAGGTCGCCCGGTACTACGGCTTCGACGGCTGGTTCATCAACCAGGAGACCGCCGGCGGCGACGCCGCCCTGGCGACCGCACTGCGCGAGGAGATGCGCTACGCCCGCGGCCTCGGCCCGATCGAGTTCATGTGGTACGACGCGATGACCGAGTCGGGCGCGGTCAGCTGGCAGGACGCCCTCACCTCCGCCAACGACTCCTTCCTCCAGGAGGGGACGCTCCGCACCTCCGACTCGATGTTCCTCGACTTCGGCTGGAGCGCCTCGGGCCTCGACTCCTCCCGTACCCTCGCCCGCGACCTCGGCCGCTCCGAGTACGAGCTGTACTCCGGCATCGACACCGAGGCGAACGGCTACCACACCTCCGTCCCCTGGGCCTCGGTCTTCCCCGCCGGAAAGCCGCACGTCACCTCCCTCGGCATCTACCGCCCCGAGTGGACCCACACCTCCTCCGCCGACCGGGCCGACTCCCACGCCCGCGAGTCGCGCTACTGGGTCGGAGCCAACGGCGACCCGTCCGACACCACCACGACCTCCGCCTGGAAGGGCCTCGCCCACTACGTCCCCGAGTCGTCCGCCGTCACCGCCAAACCGTTCGTCACCTCCTTCGGCGCCGGTCAGGGCGACTTCTTCCACTCCGCCGGCGTACGGGTCTCGTCGTCCGGGTGGAACAACCTCTCGCTCCAGGACGTGCCGCCCACCTACCGCTGGCTGGTCGACTCCACAGGAAGCCGCCTCACCCCGTCGATCGACTTCACCGACGCCTACGAGGGCGGCTCCTCGCTCCGCCTGACCGGCACCCTCGACGCCGTCAACACCGTCCGGCTGTACCAGACGAGGCTCCCGGTCGCCGCCGACACCAAGCTGTCCATGGTGGTCAAGACACCCACGGCGGGGCCCACCCGGCTCCAGGCCGCCGTCTCCTTCACCGACGCGCCGACCGCCTTCACCACGCTCGACCTCGGCTCCACCGCCACCACGGGCTGGGAGCGCAAGACCTTCGACCTCTCCGCCCACCGCGGCCGGACCATCGCCCAGATCGGACTGCGGGCCTCCGGCTCCGACCCCTCGTACGACGTGAAGGTCGGCCAGATCGCCGTCCACGACGGAACGGTGGACCGCACGGCCGCCCCGACCGGCCTCACCGTGCTCGGCACCACCGACGCCGGCCCGACCCGGAAGTCGCTGCGCCTGACCTGGACGGCGCCCGCGTCCGGCTCCGTGCACCACTACGAGGTGTTCCGGCGCAACGCCGACGGCACCCGCACCTTCCTCGGCGGCACGCCGAACGACGCCTACTTCGTCTCCCGGCTCGACCGGGCGGGGTCGGAGACCACGACCACGCTCGACGTCGAGGCGGTCTCCACCGAGTACGGCCGCTCGCCCGCCGCCACGACCACCGTCGCCTGGTCGAGCGCCACCGACGCGAATCTCGCGCTGAACCGCCCCGCCACCGCGTCCGGCCGGTGCAACGACGCCGAGGCACCGGCCAAGGCGGTCAACGGCAGCGTCTTTGGTGGCAACGCCGACAAGTGGTGCACGACGACGACCGCCAAGTGGCTGGAGGTCGACCTCGGCTCGATCCGTACCCTCGACCGTCTCGTGGTGCGGCACGCGGGCGCGGGCGGTGAGGACCCCGCCTGGAACACCCGCGACTTCACGATCAAGGTCCGGGGCTCCACCGCCGACCCCTGGACCACCGCCGCCACCGTCACCGGCAACACCGCGGCGACGACCACCCACCCGGTGACCCTCAGGGCCCGCCACATCCGTCTGGAGATCACCCGGCCGACCCAGACCGGCGACCCCGCCGCACGGATCTACGAGTTCGAGGCCTGGGGGTCTTGACGTAGGGCAAAAAGGGAGGAAAATCTCAAATACACCAGAAAACCAGAGCGAGCCGCACTCGACGGTGAAGACGTTCACCGTCCCGCGTGACCCACTCGCTGGCTCTGGCCAGGCCCCCGGTAGAACTCCCGGGCTCCGGGCTCTCTGCGACGGCCGAGAACCCGGAGTGACGGTGACGGACTACCGGGGACTGTCATGTCCGGGCCCGTCCATGCTCGTCCCCGTCCCTGCTCGTCCACGCTTCTCCGGGTCGCGTGGACCATGCCGTCAGGGTGTGACGCCGCGCTCCAGAATGGCCTTGAGGTTCTCCTCGTCCTTCGGGATCTCCTTCCGGGCCCGCGGCCGGACCATGAGGGGGACGAGGACCTTGCCGATGCCCTGACCCTCGAAGTCGACGGCGAGCGTCACGCGAGAGCGCTCGCCGGTGCCGAGCGGCTCGATCGTGCCCTGGATGTCGCCGCGCACCGGCCCGTCGATGCCGTGCACGTGCCAGTACCGCGGCGGATCGACCTCGATGACCTGCATGGTGGTGGAGAACTCCCGCCGCCCGAGCCGCCGGGTGACCGCGACCTTCGAACCGACCGCGAGGGGCGCCTCGCTGATCCGGCGGACCGAGACCGCGCTCTCCTGCCACTCCGGAAGGTGCGTAGGGTCGGCGATGTAGGAGAAGACCTCCGCGGGGCTACGGGAAATGTCGATGGTTTCCTTGATGGCAGACATTTCGCCCTCTTCGTGGTTGTTCATCGTCACTTCACACGAATCGTCCCACGGGCGGGAACGCCCCGCCAGGGACCCGTCAGGCCAGCGCCTCTCGCCGAGCCCGCGCGCCGGCCTCGAACGCCGCGATCGCGGTGGCGGCGTCCCGTGGCTCCCGTAGTCGTCGCGGGTCAGCCGTGTGGTCCGCCCGCAGCGTCAGCGGCTCGCTCAGGTGGCGCGGCCGCCAGGCGATGGTCAGGTGGCTCAGCCGGGCCGGTATCGCCATGGAACGCTCCGGGCCGCGTGGACGGGACGGTCCGTACCCTGACACACTCGCCTGCCGCCCGCTGCCGGTTGCCCCCTCACCTCAGGGGCGACGGAGGAGGGCTCACACACGCCCGCGCACGGGTGTGTGACCAGCGTTACCGATCATGATCGGCCCGGTTGACACGGATGTAACGGGCGTTGCCTACCGTCGGGGTCCGAACGGTTCCACAGAGAGGCCCCCGGTGACGAAACACCCCACGCGGACCCCGCGGGCCGACACCGACCAGGTGCGGACCGTCTGCTCCTACTGCGGTGTCGGCTGCGGCATGCTCCTCGACATCGCCACCGGCCCCGACGGCCGCCGCAGGGTCCTCAAGGCGACCGGCGACAAGGACCACCCCGCCAACGCCGGACGGCTCTGCACCAAGGGCGCCACCACGGCCGACATGCTCGCCGCGCCCGGCCGGCTGACCACCGCGCTGGTCCGCGAGAGCCGCGAGGCCCCGCCCGTCCCCACCGACACCGACCGAGCCCTGGCCGACACCGCCCGCCGGCTGCGGGCGATCGTCGACGAACACGGCCCCGACGCCGTCGCGCTCTACGTCTCCGGCCAGATGAGCCTGGAGGCGCAGTACCTCGCCAACAAGCTCGCCAAGGGCTTCCTCGGCACCAACCAGATCGAGTCCAACTCCCGGCTCTGCATGGCGAGCGCCGGAACCGGCTACAAACTGTCCCTCGGCGCCGACGGCCCGCCCGGCTCCTACGACGACTTCGACAGGGCCGACGTCTTCCTCGTCATCGGCTCCAACATGGCCGACTGCCACCCCGTCCTCTTCCTGCGGATGATGGAGCGCGTCAAGGCGGGGGCGAAGCTCATCGTCGTCGACCCCCGCCGCACCGCCACGGCCGACAAGGCCGACCTCTTCCTGCGGATCAGACCGGGCACCGACCTCGCCCTCCTCAACGGCCTGCTCCACCTGCTGTACGAGAACGGGCACACCGACCCCGCCTTCATCGCCGCGCACACCGAGGGCTGGGAGGCGATGCCCGCCTTCCTCGCCGACTACCCGCCCGCCACCGTCGCCGAGATCACCGGCATACCCGAGCAGGACATCCGTACCGCCGCCGCCTGGATCGGCACGGCCGGGGAGTGGACCAGCTGCTGGACCATGGGCCTCAACCAGTCCACCCACGGCACCTGGAACACCAACGCCCTGATCAACCTCCATCTGGCCACCGGCGCGATCTGCCGCCCCGGCTCGGGCCCCTTCTCCCTGACCGGCCAGCCCAACGCCATGGGCGGCCGCGAGATGGGCTACATGGGCCCCGGCCTCCCCGGCCAGCGCTCGGTGCTCGTCGCCGAGGACCGGGCCTTCGTCGAGGAGCTGTGGGACCTCACCCCCGGGACGCTCCGCGAGGACGGCTCGGGCCGGGGCACGGTCGACCTCTTCCGGCGGATGGCGGACGGGGAGATCAAGGCCTGCTGGATCATCTGCACCAACCCCGTCGCCTCCGTCGCCAACCGGCGTACCGTCGTCGACGGACTGCGCGCCGCCGAACTGGTCATCACCCAGGACGCGTTCGCCGACACCGAGACCAACGCGTACGCCGACGTGATCCTGCCGGCCGCCCTGTGGAGCGAGACCGAGGGCGTACTGATCAACAGCGAGCGCGGCCTCACCCTCGCCCAGCCCGCCGCCGACCCGCCGGGCGAAGCCCTCGCCGACTGGCGGATCATCGCCCGCATCGCCCGGGCGATGGGGTACGAGAAGGCGTTCGCCCACGACACCGCCGAAGAGGTCTTCGAGGAGATCAAGCTCGCCCGGAACCCGAAGACCGGCTACGACCTCGGCGGCGTGACCTACGAGCGGTTGCGCGCGACCCCCGTGCAGTGGCCCGCCGCGACCCTGGACGGCCCCGCACGCAACCCGATCAGGTACGTCGGCGGCGAGGGCGCCGGACCCGTCTTCCCCACGGCGAGCGGCCGGGCCGTCTTCCACGCCCGCCCGCACATCGACGCGGCCGAGATGCCCGACGACGACTACCCGTTCGTCCTCAACACCGGCCGCCTCCAGCACCAGTGGCACACCCTCACCAAGACCGGCAGGGTCGGCAGGCTCAACAAGCTCAACCCCGCGCCCTTCGTCGAGGTGCACCCCGAGGACGCCGGACGGCTCGGCATCGCGGACGGCGACCCGGTCGCGATCGTCTCCCGGCGCGGCAGGGCCGTGCTCCCGGCCGTCGTCACGGACCGGGTCGCGCCGGGCTGCTGCTTCGCCCCGTTCCACTGGGGCGACCTGTACGGCGAGGAGTTGAGCGTCAACGCCGTCACCAGCGACGCGGTCGACCCCCTGTCCTTCCAGCCCGAGCTGAAGGTCTGCGCCGTCGCCCTGTCGAAGGCCCCCGCCGCCGAGGCGGACCCAAGGACCGCGCCGCCCGAGACCACCACGTCCGCGACGGATCCGGAAGCCGCCGCGTCCGAGGCGGGCCGGGACGGCGACCTCTTCGAGGCGGGCCGGGCGCTCACCGCGGCCGTGCGACCGAGCGCCGTCCTGCCGGCCGGACCCGCCGCCGCCCTCGGCCTCGCCCCCGTCCCGCCGCCCGTCCTGTCCGAACGGGAGCGGCGGTATCTCGTCGGCTTCCTGGCCGGCCTGGAATCGGGCGCACCGGGCGTCCCCGTCCTGCCTTCCGGCGCGCCGTTCAGCGCGGAGCACGCCCAGTGGGTGAACGGCGTCCTCGCCGGGCTGTACTCCCGTACGCCGGACAGCGCGGTCACCGGCGCGTCCGCCGCGCCCGAGGCGGGCCGCGAGGTCGTGGTGCTGTGGGCCTCGCAGACCGGCAACGCCGAGGAGTTCGCCGCCGCCACCGCCGAACGGCTCACGTCGGCCGGGCACCGGGCCGCGCTCGCCGCCATGGACGGCACCGACCTGCGCGCCCTGCCGCCCACCGCCGATCTGCTGCTGATCACCAGCACGTTCGGCGACGGGGACGCGCCCGACAACGGCTCCGGGTTCTGGGACGCGCTCGCCGCCCACGACACCCCGCGCCTCGACGGGCGGCGGTACGCCGTCCTCGCCTTCGGAGACTCCTCCTACGCCGACTTCTGCGGGCACGGACGGCGCCTGGACCGGCGCCTGGACGAACTCGGGGCCGTACGCCTGGCACCCCGTACCGACTGCGAACCGGACTACGAACCCTCCGCCCAGGCCTGGCTCGACCAGGTCCTCACCGGCCTCACCGGCCCTACCGGCCTCACCGGCCCTACCGGCCTCACGGACCAGCCGACAGTCCCCGCCCCGGCGACCGCGCCCACCGCGGGCGCCCGCCGCCCCAGGCCCACCACCGTGCCCGCCCGCCTCACCGGCAACCGGCTGCTGAGCCTGCCCGGCGCGGGCAAGGAGATACGGCGGTTCACCTTCGACACGAGCGGGAGCGAGACCCAGCTCCTCCACGAAGCGGGCGACGCCCTCGGCGTCCACCCCGTCAACTGCCCGGAGCTGGTGGCCGAATGGCTCGCCGTCACCGGCCTGGACGCCGCGGAGCCCGTCGAACTCCCCGGCCTGGACGCCGTACCGCTCGGCGAGGCCCTGCACCGCCACCTCGACATCACGCGCCTGACCCCCGCCCTCCTCGGCTTCGTCACCGAGCGCACCGGAGACCGGGACCTAAGACGGCTCCTGCGCCCCGACAACAAGGACGGACTCGCCCAGTGGTCCTGGGGCAGGCAGGCCGTCGACGTGATCGCCGAACACCCCGTCCGCGCCGGTGCGCAGGAGTGGGCCGACGTGCTGGGGCGCCTGCGACCCCGGCTGTACTCGATCTCCTCCAGCCCGCTCACCGACCCGCACCGGGTGTCGGTCACCGTCTCCGTCGTCCGGTACGACAACCGTCACGGCCGCCCGCGCAAGGGCGTCTGCTCGCCCTTCCTCGCCGACGCGGAACCCGGCGCCACGGTCCCGGTCTTCGTCCGCGCCGCCCCGCACTTCCGGCCTCCGGCGGACCCCGCCACACCCATGGTGATGGTGGGCCCCGGCACCGGAGTGGCCCCCTTCATCGGCTTCCTCGAAGAGCGCCGCGCCCTCGGCCACCCGGCCCCCAACTGGCTCTTCTTCGGCGAACAGCACCGCGCCACCGACTTCCTCTACGAGGAGGAGCTCACCGCCCTGCTCGCCGACGGCACCCTGGACCGCCTGGACACCGCCTTCTCGCGGGACCAGCGCGCCAAGGTCTACGTCCAGGACCGGATGCGCGAGCACGGCTCCCAGCTGTGGTCCTGGCTCCGCTCGGGCGCCCACTTCTACGTCTGCGGCGACGCGGCGCGGATGGCCGAGGACGTCGACCGGGCGCTGCGGGACATCGCCGTCGCGCACGGCGGCCTCGACGAGGAGGCCGCCGCCGTGTACGTCAAGCAGCTCGCCGCCGACAAGCGGTACGTCCGGGACGTCTACTGACCCGCGGGCGCGGCCGTACGCGCGGGGGTCACAGAGCCACCAGGGTCACTTCCGTCGCCTTCACGCCCGTCCAGACCGGCACGCCGTCCGCCAGACCGAGCTCGGCGACCGCCTGCGGGGTGATCTCCGCGACGAGCGACGGCACGTGCTCGGACGTGATCAGCACCCGCAGCCGGCTGCCGCTCGCCGTGATCTCCCGCACGGTGCCCGGCCAGACGTTACGGGGGCTGCCGCCGGGCTTCTCACGGTGGACGGAGACGGCCTCGGGCGCGATGATCGCGAGAGCGTCCGTCCCGGGGGGAAGCGGCTCGGCGGCGACCAGGCCGCCCCCGTCCGCCAGCGCGAGCCCGTCGGCGGTGGCCGTGCCGGGCCAGGCGTTGCGGCCCAGCAGCCTGGCCACCCACGGGGACCTGGGGTGGCGGGAGACCTCGGCGGGGGAGGCGTCCTGGAGGGTGCGGCCGTCCTCGAGGACCAGGACCCGATCGGCGAGCGAGACCGCCTCCACGGGATCGTGGGTGACGATCAGACAGACGCCGCCGAAGCCGGCCAGATGGGTCCGCAGGGTGTGCCGCACATGGGCCCGGGTGGTCTGGTCGAGCGCGGCGAGCGGCTCGTCGAGGAGCAGCAGCCGGGGGCGCGCGGCGAGCGCGCGGGCGAGGGCGACCCGCTGCGCCTGGCCGCCGGAGAGCTGGGCGGGACGGCGGTGCGCGAGGTGACCGACGCCGAGGCGGTCGAGCCATTCCCGCGCCTCGAGCCGGGCCGCGGCCCGCGGCACGCCACGGGCGCGCAGTCCGTAGGCGGTGTTGGCGAGCGCGGTCAGGTGCGGGAAGAGGGCGCCGTCCTGCGGCACCCAGGCCACCTGGCGGCGGTGCGGTGGCAGTGCCGTGACGTCGTCCCCGCCGAGCCTGAGTGCGGCACGGGCCCGCGGCGTGAGGCCCAGCAGGGCCCGCAGCAGAGTCGTCTTCCCGGCGCCGTTGGGCCCGACGACGGCGATGGTGGTGCCGGGCTCGGCGTCCAGGACGAGCTGGGCGAACCCGGTGACCTCCGCGTGCAGCGCCCAGCGCTCCGCCGGCCGTGCGACGGGGGAGGCACCGGCTGCCGGAGCCGGCTCCGGCACGGCCGGGCCGGGGGAGACGGGCGCGGGCCGGGCCTCCGGGGCGCCACCGGTCCACCGGCCGCGCAGCGCGATCAGCACCGCCATCGCGATGGCCAGCAGCAGCAGGGAGACCGAGGTCGCCGCCGCCGGCTCCTCCTGGAGCAGCAGATACACCTGGAGCGGCAAGGTCTGCGTGGTGCCGGGCAGGTTCCCCGCGAAGGTGATGGTGGCACCGAACTCGCCGAGCGCCCGCGCCCAGGTCAGGGCCGCGCCCGCGACCAGGCCCGGGGCGACCATCGGCAGGGTCACCGTGAAGAAGACCCGGAGCGGCGAGGCCCCGAGGGAGGCGGCCGTCTCCTCGTACCCCGGCCGCAGCCCGCCCAGCGCGCCCTCCAGGCTGATCACCAGGAACGGCATGGCGACGAAGGTCGCCGCGACGACCGCTCCCGAGGTGTGGAAGGGGAGCGTGACGCCGAAGGCGCTCTCCAGCCACGGCCCGAGCAGCCCGCGGCGGCCGAAGGCGAGCAGCAGCGCCACCCCGCCGACGGTCGGCGGCAGGACCATCGGCAGCAGGACCAGGGAACGGACGAACGCCTTGCCGCGGAACGGTACGCGGGCCAGCAGCCAGGCCAGGGGGACGCCGAGCAGCAGGGAGAGGCCCAAGGCCCAGAACGAGACGATCAGCGACAGGCGCAACGCCTGGACGGTCCCCGGGCCGGTCAGGTGGTCGGCCAGCTCCCCCCACTGCGTGCGGGCGAGGACGCCGACCAGCGGCAGCAGCAGGAACGCGACGGCCAGCAGCGCGGGCACGGCGAGGGCGATCGGGGTACGGGCGCGGCCGGGTGCGCGGCGGCGGAGGTGTGTCATCGCTGTTCCATGCCTTCTCCGTGCTTGCTCGGGCTCTCGCTAGGGCTTCTGGAAGCCCGCGTCCCGGAGGATCTTCTGCGCTTCGGGCGTGTTCAGCCAGGCCACGAACGCCGAGGCGGCTTCCGCGTTCCGCGAGCTCTTCAGGGTGGCGGCGGGGTAGGAGGCGATCGCGTTGCGGTCGTCGGGGATCTCGACGGCGTCGACCTTCTCGGCGGCGCCGGCCGCGTCCGTGCGGTAGACGAGACCGGCGTCGGCCTCGCCCAGCTCGACCTTGCTCAGGACGGACCGGACGCTCGGCTCCTGCGAGACGGGCCGCACCGGGATCTCCTGGGCGTCGAGG
This sequence comes from Streptomyces sp. NPDC003027, assembly GCF_053591435.1. Taxonomy (NCBI): domain Bacteria; kingdom Bacillati; phylum Actinomycetota; class Actinomycetes; order Kitasatosporales; family Streptomycetaceae; genus Streptomyces; species Streptomyces sp. NPDC003027. The sequence continues at coordinate 115,801 of NZ_JBSFTU010000007.1, read as the reverse complement.
ATCTGCCGGCTGTACCGGCCCGCCGGGACCTCGGGTGCGGCCAGCACGACCTTCAGCCGGGGGTCGCCGAGGTCCTTCAGCTCGTCGACCTTCTTCGGGTTGCCCTCCCCGGTGGCGATGACCAGCCGGTTCCTGGCGATGACGGTCGGCGTGCCGGTGTCGGCCCGCAGCCCGTCCATCGTCCGGGTGTCGGCGGTGACCAGCGCGTCGGCGGGAGCGCCCTGCCGGACCTGGGCGGCGAGCTCCTGGGAGCCGGCGAAGGAGAAGGACACCTCCGTGCCCGGGTGGCTCTTCTCGTAGGCCGCGCCGGCGGTCGTGAACACATCGGTGAGCGACGCGGCGGCCAGCACCGTCAGACGGGCCGCGGGCGCGCCCGCGGAGGACTCCGTGGACTTCGCGGCGCCGTCCGTACCGCTGCCGCCGCAGGCCGTCAGCGAGACGAGCAGTCCAGCGGTCAGGACGGCGGACGCGGCCCGACGCCCGGGGGAGAGAAGGATCGAGGTCATGGGCAGGGGGCTCCTTGGGTGCGGGGCCGCGTTCAGGCGCGGTCGATGTGCACGCTGGTCGACTTCACGCGGGCGGTGGCCTGCATGCCGACCTCCAGGCCGAGCTCCTCCACGGCCTCGCGGGTCAGGAGCGAGACGAGCCGGTGCGGACCCGCCTGGATCTCGACCTGGGCGGCCACGTCGCCGAGCTTGATCGCGGTGACGATGCCGGGGAAGGCGTTGCGCGCCGAGGTGTACGAGCCCTCCTCGTCCTCCTGCGCGCTCTGTGCGATCTCGACGGAGAACGCCGCGAGGTCACGGCCGTCGATCAGGCGGCGGCCGCTCTCGTCGCGATGGGTCGCGACCCGTCCGGCATCCGCCCAGCGGCGCGCGGTGTCGGTACTGACGCCCAGCAGACGCGCCGCCTGCCCCATGGTGTAGGACTGCATGTGCGTCACGTTAGGCCGCTCAGGCTCTCATCTGCAATCGTTCCTGATCCATTTCGTAGCATCCGCGAGTCGGCCTGGAGGAACCCCCAAGAGCGCCGCTCAGAGGGTGCCGAAGCGTCGGCCAACCGTGCGTACGACCACGTTGGCCCCCGTCGTCCAGTCCCTCCGCCCGGCCGCCGCTCCGCGCTCAGCCGCCGCCGACCGACGCCCGCCCCACCGCCTCCACCAGCGGCAGCAGACGGTGCGGAACCCGCTCGCGCAGCGCCATCTCCGTACGGGTCCGGACCACTCCCGGCAGCTGGATCAGCCGCTGGATGACATCCTCCAGATGGCCGTTGTCCCGAGCCACCACGCGCGTCAGCAGATCCCCGCCGCCCGTGATCGAGAACGCCTCGACGATCTCCGGGATCACGGCGAGCGCGTCCCCCACCTCGTCGAGATGCCCCTGGGTCACCTCGATGTGGACGAAGGCGAGCACCGGATGGCCGAGCGCCGCGGGGGAGAGGACCGGACCGGTCGCGGTGATCACACCGTCCCGCTCCAGTCGGTCGATACGGGCCTGCACCGTGCCCCGGGCCACCCCGAGGATCCGCGCGTACTCGCGCACGCTGGTGCGCGGCCGCTCGATCAGCAACCTCAGGATGCGGGTGTCGAGCTCGTCCACCGCCATGGTCCGTTGGCCTCCTCCTGGCTGAGTTCTCCTCGCGATGACTGTACCAATGGCCCACCATCGAGAGGATGAGTTGAGCCAGCGGCGGCCAGGTGTTTTCCTTCGGAAGAGTACGAGCAGATGGCGCCGCGCACGCGCCGGACCGGCGACGCGGCCGGTGCCGGACCCGCGGCGCCTTTCCCATGCCCGGCGGCCGCCACCAGCAGGCCGGGGCACGAGAGCATGTCGAAGAGGGTGTGTGTACGGCAGCGGGGGCGGAACGACCGTCGTGAAGAAGAGCCGGGCGGCCTGTCGCCGACTGGTCCGGCACATGTTCGTGGCTCCCGACCCGGGCCGGGTCCGACTGCGGATCTCCTCGCGCGCCGTCCTCGGCGTCGGCCTCTCCGTCGCCGCGGCCGAACTCTCCGGACTCTCCCTCACCGCCTCCATCACCGGCGGTCTCGCCGCGCTGCTCGCACTCTTCACCGTCGGCGATCCCACCGTGCGCCGCCAGCTGGTCACCACGGCCCTGCTGCCCGCCATCGGATTCCCCGTCCTCGCGCTGGCCACCGTGCTGCACGGGGCGCCGCCGCTGCGGGACGCCGCCTGGCTGTCCGTCGTCCTCGCCGGCGTCTACGCACGCCGCTGGGGACCGCGCGGCCACGCACTCGGCATCTTCGCCTTCATGATGTTCTTCGTCACCCAGTTCCTGCACGCGCTGCCCGCCCAGCTGCCGGAGCTGTACGCGGCGGTGGCGCTCGCCCTCGTCGCCTCCGGCGCGGTCCGCTTCGTGGCCTGGTGCATCGAGCGGCGCGTCCCGCCGCCCGCCGCGCCCGCCCCGCTGCCGGGCAGCGGCCTCGCCCGGCCCACCACCCGGCAGGCGATCCAGGCCACCGTCGCCTGCGCCGTCGCGCTCGCCGCCGGACAGTTCATCTCCCACGAGCGCTGGTACTGGGCCGTCGGCACCGCCTGGTGGATCTTCGTCAACACCGCCTCGCGCGGCGAGACCCTCGTCCGCGGCTTCCGCCGGGTCGTCGGCACCGTCACCGGCATCGCCGCCGGATTCCTCATCGCCGTCCCGCTGGCCGGCGCCCCCGCGCCGACGGCCGCCCTGGTCGCCGTCTGCGTCTTCGGCATCTTCTACACCGCCCCGCTCTCGTACAGCTGGATGATGTTCTTCGTCACCGTCATGGCGGGCCTCCTCTACGGCCTGCTCGGCGTGCTGCACCCCGGGCTGCTGCTGCTCCGCTTCGAGGAGACGGCCGTCGGCGCGCTCGGGGCGGCCGTCGGCGTCGTCCTGCTCCCCGTCACCACCCACGCGGCCACCAACGCCTGGATCGAGCGGGCCGTCACCTGCGTGCACGACTGCACCACCGCCGCGGCCCGGCGCCTGGCCGGCGACCCCGAGGCCGACCCGGCGCCACTCGTCGCCGAGCTGGAGCTGCTGCTCGGCCGGGTCCGGCTCTCCCTCGCCCCGCTCGTCCACCCGCTCAGCCCGCTGCGCGCCCGCAAGGCCCGCGCCCGCCGGGTGCTCGCCCTGCTCGACGACTGCGCCCGGGAGATCAAGGGGCTCACGACGGTCGCCGCCGACCCGGACGCCTCCCACGACGCACGGCTCGCCGCCGCCGCCTGGCGCGTGGAGGCGGCCGTCCGTGCTCTTGTGCGCCCGGCCCGCCCGGCCCGCCCCGCCCGCCCCGCGGTGCCGGACGTCGGCGCGCTCCCGCCGCACCACCCCGGCGCCGAGGCCGCCCTCGGCCATCTGCACGGCCTGGAACGGGCCTTGGTCGACCTGGCCGCCCCTCTGCGTACCGCACCGGGCGCCCCCCTCGTCCCCGCGGCCTGATCCCGCTCCCCGAAGACCCGGTTGGTCTAGACCGCCTGCTACCGTCGGCCGCGACTACGGCCGGTCGACCGCGACCGGCCGGCGGACAGGGGAGGCGCCGTGCGCGACGCGGAGGCGGGTCGGACCGAAGAACGGGACAGCGAGCGTGTGACGGTTCGGGGCGGCCCTCAGGGCCGCCCTCGCGCGTTCATCGGCTCCTTCACCTCCGCGGGCGGCCGCGGCGTCCTCACGGCCGATCTGGACGCCACCACGGGCGCCCTGACCATCACCGGGACAAGTGACACGGTCGCCGACCCGTCCTTCCTCACTCTCGCCGGAACCACGCTCTACGCCGTCTCCGAGACCGACGAGGGCGCCGCGGCCGCCTTCGACGTCGGCGGAGCCGTACCCCGCCCGCTCGGCGCCCCCGTACCCGTGGGCGGCGCGGCGCCCACCCATCTCTGCGTCGCCGCCGGACACCTTCTGACGGCGAACTACACCTCCGGCAGCGTCACCGTCCTGCCCCTCGCCGAGGACGGCTCGCTCCGCCCCGCCACCGACCGCGCCCGGCACGAAGGCTCCGGACCCGTCCCGGGCCGACAGGACGCCCCGCACGCCCACCAGGTGCTCCCCGACCCCGCCGGGCGCTGGGTGACCGCCGTGGACCTCGGCACCGACTCGGTGCGCGTCTACGCCCTCGACCCCGCGACGGGCACCCTGCGGCCGCACGGCGAGACCGCCCTGCGGCCCGGCACCGGCCCCCGCCATCTGGCCTTCCACCCCGCCGGCACGCACGCGTACGTCCTCAACGAGCTGGAACCGACCCTCACCGTCTGCCGCTGGGACGCCGACGCCGGAGTCCTCGAGCCGCTCGGCGAGACCCCCGTCCTGCCCGAGGGCGCCGCCGAGCCCGGCTACCCCTCCGCGGTCGTCGTGGCACCCGACGGACGCTTCCTCTGGGCCGCCGTCCGCGGTCACGACTCCCTCGCCGTCCTCGCCCTCGACGCGAGCGGCGAGAAGGCCGGACTCGTCACCACCGTGCCCTGCGGCGGTCACTGGCCCCGCCACCTCACGCTCGACCCGTCCGGGCGGCGCCTCTACGCGGCGAACGAGCGCTCCGGGGACGTCACCTGGTTCGACATCGACGCGGAGACCGGTGTCCCGCACCGTGCGGGCGCCGTCGAGGCCCCCGCGGCCTCCTGCGTCGTCTTCGGCTGAGCCGCCCCGCGACGACGGAAGGGCCCGCACCGGACATCTCCGGCGCGGGCCCTGTCGTACCGCTGAGTCGGGCCGCCGCGCATCCCACCGGACGCGGCGCGACGGATCAGAGGGCAGGGGCGCCCTGCGCCTGCTGCGGGGCGATGCCGAGCACGGCCGTGTACTGCGAGAGCACCAGCTTGCCGATGGCCGGGTACGCGCCGAGCGGTTCGGCGGCGGCGCAGCCGGCCTCCTGCGCGGCGGCGTCGAGCAGACCCTCGGCCAGCTCCGGACCGATCAGGTACGGGGCGAGCGCCAGCTGCTCCGAGCCGGAGGCGCGCAGCTGCTCCGCGACCGCGGTGATCGAACCCTCCTGGTCCAGCGCGGCGGCGATCACGGGGACGGCCAGACGCGCGGCGAGCAGCATGCCGGTGATGCCGGCGGCCTGGACCGCCTCCTCGCCGCCGACCGTGGCGAGCACGATGCCGTCGGCGGCCGTGGCGACCGTGAAGAGCCGGGCGCGGTCGGCACGGGCCAGGCCGGCCTCCGACAGGCGCACGTGCAGCGCCTCGGCGAGCAGCGGGTGCGGGCCGAGGACGTCGGTCAGCTCGGCCAGGTTGCCGCTGTCCATCACGGCCTGGCGGACCTGGCGCATCAGGGCGCTGTCCGGGCCCGCGAGCAGCGGGACCACCACGGCGGCCGGGCCCTCGGGGGCGCTGACCTCGCGGCCGGCGGCCAGGGCCAGCTCGTACCGCTCGGAGCGCAGCGCGGCCGCCCGCGAAAGGACCGTCGCGAGGGTGGGGTACTCGGCGTCGTCGCCGTCCAGGTAGCCGATCGCGGCCTCCAGGCCGGGCAGCTCGGAGCGGGCGATGCTCACGACCTCTTCGCCCAGCGAGCGTATGGCGGCCGACGGCGCGCCGGGGACGGCGAGAACGAGTGCGGGAGCGCCCTCGGGCGCCGCCGCGGGTTCGGGGCGACGGTGCCGTCCGGTCTGGCGGGGTCGCGGCATTCGTACAGGCAGGCCGGAAGCAGGCCCAGTGGGGGAGCTCATGCGCCCGCATGCTACTGGTTTCGCCTGCCGCGCACTGCGGTGAGGTGCGGTCGAGCGTGGGATGCCCCTGTATGTCCGAACCACCGTTCAGCTGTGCCCGGACCGGGGCTCAGCCGACGAGACGGAGCATCCTGGGCTCCCGGGGCAGCCGCAGGGAACCGGAGGCCAGAGCCGAGGCGAGGGTGACGGCGCCGTCGAGCGGATCCCCGGCGGCGGAGACGGTGCGCGCGGCGGGCAGCCGCTCCGCGAGCTCCTCGCCCAGCGGTACGAGCAGGGGGTCGCCCAGCTTGAACAGGCCGCCGGTCAAGGCCACATCGCACGGCCCGTCGTCGGGGCAGGCCGCCGCGGCCGCCTCGGCGATGTGCGCGGCGGCCCGGGCGAGGATCTCCGCCGCCACCGGGTCGCCGTCCGCGGCACCGCGGGCGACGTCGGGTGCGAAGGAGGCCAGCACGGCGGGCCGGTCCGTACGGGGGTAGAGCGCGCCCGGCAGGCCGGCGGCCGGGCCGAACCGCGCCTCGGCCCGGGCGAGGAGCGCGCCCGAGCCACCGGGGCGGCCGTCGAAGGCGCGCATCGCCGCCTCAAGCCCCGCCCGGCCGATCCACGCGCCGCTGCCGCAGTCGCCCAGCAGATGACCCCAGCCGTCGGCCCGGCGCCAGGAGACGAGATCCGTGCCGAGCGCGATCAGACCGGTGCCGCCCGCGACGACCGCCCCCGGGCGCTGGCCGAGCGCTCCCGCGTACGCGGTGACGGCATCGGCCGCGAGCGCCAGCTTCCGCACCCCGAGAGCCTGCTCCAGGGCGCCGGGGAGCACGGCGCGCAGCGCGTCGCCGAGCGTCGCCATTCCCGCGGCCCCGACCGCCACCGCGGCCACGGGCTCGGCGGCTTCGGCCCGCCGCAGCATCGCCTCGGCGGCGGGCAGCAGCTGCTCCAGGAGATGGGCGGCGTCGATGCCACCCGGCCCGGTCCGGACCGGCTCGCGTGAGGAGACCGTCTCCACGACGCGGCCGTCGGCGTCCGCCAGAGCGATCCGCAGCCCCGAGCCGCCCGAGTCGACGCCGAGGACCCGCCCGCCGGTCGTCACGGAAGCCGCCGGCTCGTCACGGCAGCCGCCAGTCGACCTCCTGCGCCCCCTGGCGCAGCAGGAGTTCGTTGGTGCGGCTGAACGGGCGGGAGCCGAAGAAGCCCCGGTCCGCGGACATCGGCGAGGGATGCGACGACTCGATGGCCGGCAGATCACCGAGCAGCGGACGCAGATTGCGCGCGTCACGTCCCCACAGCACCGAGACGAGCGGCTTGCCCCGGGCGGCCAGCGCCTTGATGGCCTGCTCGGTCACCGCCTCCCACCCCTTGTCCCGGTGCGCGCCCGGCTTGCGCGGGGCCGTGGTGAGCGCCCGGTTGAGCAGCAGCACCCCCTGGCGGGTCCAGGGCGTCAGATCACCGTTGGAGGGACGCGGAAGCCCCAGGTCGGTGTTCATCTCCCGGAAGATGTTCTCCAGACTGGGCGGCAGCGGCCGCACGTCCGGTGCCACGGAGAAGCTCAGGCCCACCGCGTGCCCCGGTGTCGGGTACGGGTCCTGGCCGACGATCAGGACCCTCACCTCGTCGAAGGGCTGTTGGAAGGCCCGGAGCACATTGGCCCCGGACGGCAGGTAGGTGCGCCCAGCGGCGATCTCCTGTCTCAGGAAGTCGCCCATGGAGGCGATGCGTTCGGCCACGGGCGCGAGCGCGTGCGCCCACCCCGGTTCGACGATCTCGTTCAACGGTCGTGCTGCCACGGCCGTCACTCTACTGGCGCAGCGCCCCGGCCCTCACCGGATCGGCCGCTCAGGCGATCACCGCCGCCCGCACGCACAGCACGTCCGGCAGGTGCTCGGCCAGCAGCCCCCAGCTGTCCCCGTCGTCCGCGCTGCCGTACACCTCGCCGTTGCGGTTGCCGAAATAGACACCGGTCGGGTCCCCGCCGTCCGTGCACATCGCGTCCCGCAGCACCGTGCCGTAGTGGTCGCCCTCGGGCAGTCCGTGGGTGAGCGGCTCCCAGCTGCCGCCGGCATCGCTCGTGCGGTAGACACGGCAGCGGCGTTCGGCGGGCACCCGGTCGCTGTCGGCGTTGATCGGGAAGACATAGGCCACATCGGCCCGATGGGGGTGGGCGGCGACGGTGAAGCCGAAGTCGGACGGCAGCCCGGCCCCGATGTCGGTCCACTTCGCGCCCGCGTCGTCGCTGCGGTACACCCCCCAGTGGTTCTGCAGATACAGCCGGTCCAGATTGCCCGCGTCCTGCGCGATCTTGTGGACGCACTGGCCGAACTCGGGGTTCGGATCGGGCAGGAAGACCGCCGACACGCCCTGGTTGGACGGCGCCCAACTGACCCCGCCGTCCAGGGTGCGGAACACCCCCGCCGCCGACACGGCGACCGTCACGGCCTCCGGGTCGCGCCGGTCCGTGACCACCGTGTGCACGGCCTCGCCGCCGCCGCCGGGCTCCCAGCGCGAGCGGGTCGGGTGCTCCCACAGCGGACGCACCAGCTCGAACGACTCGCCGCCGTCGGTGGACTTGAACAGCGCGGCGGGCTCCGTCCCGGCGTAGACGACGTCCGGGGAGTGCGCGGGCGCGGGGTGCAACTGCCAGACCCGCTCCAGGGAGACCCCCGTGTCCTGCGGGAACCTGACCGCAGGCCGGGGCGGTTCGGTCCAGGTCGCTCCGAGGTCGTCGGAGTGGAACACCGAGGGGCCCCAGTGGTCGCTGACCGCGCCGACCAGCAGGCGCGGGGTGCCTCGGCGGGTGTCGATGCCGATCGAATAGACGGCCTGCGCGTTGAAGCGGGGTTCGTCGAACTCCCACCGCCCCGCACGCCGGCGGCCGATGAACAGACCCTTGCGGGTGCCTACGGTGAGTACTACGTCGGGCATGGCCGACACCTCCAGGACGCCGTTGTCGCGGATAGGGGCAAGTCTGCACCCGACCACTGACAGTGACCCCTGGAGAGGGCGTCGCCCCAGGTCGGAGGCGTGTTTCCGCCGAAGTGAGGAGACCTGGCGACAAGCGCCCCGGAGGGGACGACCGGTTCAGATGGCCCAGGCGTACGGCGTCGGCGCGTGCGTCCGGGCGCCGAGCTCGCGCGCGGCCCGCCGGGCCCAGGAGGCGTCGCGCAGCAGCTCGCGCCCGAGCAGCACGGCGTCCGCCTCCCCGTTGGCGACGATCTTCTCGGCCTGCGCGCTCTCCGTGATCAGGCCCACGGCGGCGACCGGAAGCCCCGTCTCGGCCCTCACCCGGGCCGCGAACGGCACCTGGTAGCCGGGGCCGACGGGGATGTCGGCCGGGCCGCCGTTGCCGCCGCTGGAGACGTCGAGGAGGTCGACGCCGTGCTCGCGCAGCAGGGCCGCGAGGCGGACGGTCTCGTCGGCGGTCCAGCCCTGCTCCCCGAGCCAGTCCGTGGCGGAGATCCGGAAGAAGACGGGCAGCTCCTCGGGCCACACGGCCCGTACGGCGTCGACCACGTCGAGGGCGAGGCGGGTGCGGTTCTCGAAGGAGCCGCCGTAGGCGTCGGTGCGGCGGTTGCTGTGCGGGGAGAGGAACTCGCCGATGAGATAACCGTGGGCCCCGTGCACCTCGACCACCTGGAACCCGGCGGCGAGAGCGCGGCGGGCCGCGTCGGCGAATTGGCCGACGATCTCCTCCATGCCCTCGGTCGTCAGCTCGGTCGGCACGGGGTACCCCTCGGCGAACGCGAGCGGGCTCGGCCCGACCGGCTGCCAGCCGTGCCCGTCCTCGCCGACCGGACCGCGGCCCTGCCAGGGGCGCCTGGTGGCCGCCTTGCGGCCGGCGTGCCCGATCTGGATGCCCGGCACGGTCCCGTGCTCCTTGAGGAAGCCGGCGATCCTGCGCAACGCCTCGGCCTGCGTGTCGTTCCAGATGCCGAGGTCGGCGGGGCTGATCCGGCCCTCGGGGGAGACGGCGGTCGCCTCGACGAGGATCAGGCCCGTGCCGCCGGTGGCGCGCGAGGCGTAGTGAGCGAAGTGCCAGTCGTTCGCGACGCCCGCCTTCGGGCCGGACGCCTCTGCCGAGTACTGGTCCATCGGCGCCATCCAGACGCGGTTGGGGACGGTCAGCGATCGGAGGGTGAGGGGCTCGAAGAGGGCGGCGCTCATGGCGGACTCCGTTCCGGGGGGCCTGACAGGGTGCTCGTACGATACTCATCGTAGTACGGCACCTGTCAAACTACGAGGGTAGTCGTACAATGGTGCGTACCCCGGATGAAGTGGAGCCGCCGTGACGACCGCGACCAACGCTCGCGTCCTCGAACACCCCGCGCGGGAAGAGATCCGCCTGGAAGGGGTGCTGCACGCGCTGTCGGACGCGGTGAGGCTGCGGATCGTGCGCGAGATGGCCCGCGAGCAGAGGGCGCTGAGCTGCTCGGACTTCGGCCTTCCGGTGACCAAGTCGACGTCGACGCACCACTTCCGGGTGCTGCGCGAAAGCGGCGTCATCCAGCAGATCTACCGCGGCACGGCCAAGCTGAACGGTCTGCGCCGCGACGACCTGGACGCCCTCTTCCCCGGCCTCCTCGACAGCGTCCTCGCGGCGGCGGACGCCGAGGAACTCCGCCTGGCCGGTCGGCCCGACACCCCCTGAGCGATACGGGACGCTCCCTACCGGGCGAGGGGGCGGCCCAGGGCCGCCTCCCGCAGACCCGCCCAGTCCGCGATCTTCACCCGGCCCCGGCCGAGCGAACGGCCGAGGGCCGACTCGGCGCTCTCGATGGCCAGCCACCCGGGCCACGCCACCGGCTCGTGGCCCAGCTCCCGCAGGGCCGCCGGCGGATCGGCCGCCACCGTCCGCCCGGCGAGATCCGCCGCGTCGGCCAGCAGTGACGCCACCGTCTCCTTCGCACAGGGGCGGTTGGTCCCGATGACGCCCGTGGGCCCCCGCTTGATCCAGCCCGCGACGTACTCACCCGGGGACGGCGCACTCTCCCGCAGCACCCGGCCCGCCTCGTGCGGAACCGTCCCCCGGGCCTCGTCGAACGGCAGCCCCGGCAGCGCGACCCCCTTGTAGCCGACGGCCCGCAGCACCAGCTGGGCCTCGATCTCCTCGAACCGGCCCGTACCCCGCACACCCCCGGCGCCGTCCGGCTCCGTCCGTTCGAAACGGACCGCCGCCACCCGCCCGTCCTCGCCGAGCAGCTCCACCGGCCGCAGGAAGAACCGCAGCGTGAGGGAGCGCCCGCCCTCCGGGCCCGGCGGCGCCGCCGCCCAGCCGCGTACGACCTCCACGTTCCGGCGGTTCACGGCCGCCAGCCCGGACGGGTCCGCGAACGACGGATCCAGCGCCAGGTCCGCCGGGTCCACCCGCACCCGCGCGGCGGGCAGCGCGCCCAGCTCCCGCAGCTCCTTGGTGGTGAACTTGGCCTGCCCGGGGCCCCGGCGGCCCACCATGTGCACCTCGCGCACCCGGCTGGCCTCCAGCGCCGAGAGCGCCCGCTCCGGCACGTCCGTCGGGCGCAGCTCGCCCGGGCCGCGCGCCAGGATCCTGGCGACGTCCACCGCCACGTTCCCGACCCCGATCACCACCGCCGAGCGCCCGCCGAGCCCGAAGCCGTCGGCCACGGCGTCGGGGTGCGCGCTGTACCAGGAGACGAACTCCGTCGCCGAGAAGCTGCCGGCCAGATCCTCGCCCGGCACCCCGAGCCGCCGGTCCCTGGCCGCGCCGACGCAGTACACGACGGCGTGGTAGAGCTCCAGCAGACGGGTCGGGGTCAGACCGCGCGCCCCGACCTCGACATTGCCGAGGAAGCCGATCCGCTCGTCCTCCAGGACGGCCCGAAGGTTCTGCTGCAAGGATTTGATCTTCTCGTGGTCCGGGGCGACGCCGTAGCGCACCAGCCCGTACGGACAGGGCAGCCGGTCCAGGACGTCCACCCGGACGCCGGGCACCACCGACTGCTGGACCAGCGCCTGGGCGGTGTAGACCCCGCTGGGCCCGGAACCGACGACAGCGACACGAAGCACGGCCGTACTCCTTCCCGCCGCGGGCGTTCCCGCCGAGAGGCTTCCAGCATGGCACCGACGGGCCCCCGCGCGGGAGGGCCGTGCGGGGGACGGCGCCCGGTGCCGCCGGCGGGCGCGCTACATCGACCGCATCCGGTTGATCTCGGCCGTCTGCTGCGCGATCACGTCACTGGCCATCTCCTCCACCAGCACGTTGTTCCCCTCGCTCAGCGCCTGGGCCGCCATCGTCACCGCTCCCTCGTGGTGGGTGATCATCAGCCTCAGGAACAACTCGTCGAACGCCTTGCCCTTGGCGTTCCGCAGCTCCGCCAGTTGCGCCTCGGTCGCCATCCCCGGCATCGAGTGATGGTCGTGGTCACCCTGGGGGCGCGGCCCAGCGTTGTTTTTCAGCCAACCTTCCATCGCGCCGATCTCCGGCTGCTGAGCCGCGGCGATACGCTCGGCCACCTTCTTGACCCGCGTCGACTCCGCCCGGGCCGGGGCGAGCGCGGTCATCGTCAGCGCCTGCCTGTGGTGCACGATCATCATCTGCGTGTACGTGAAGTCCGCGGCGTTCGGCTTGTCGTCCGGCAGCAGCCGGGCCGCCTCCTCCGGCGATATCCGCCGCGCCTCCTCGCCCGGCTTGCCGGGCGCCACCACCGCGGGAGCCGGGGACCCCTTGCTCCGGGAAGCCTCCTCTCCGGGCCCCGACTCGCAGCCGGCCAGCGCCCATACGGTCACGGCGCTGAGCGCGACGACGACAGCTCCTCGGATACGGCGGTTCAACAAGACAACCTCCACGGGGACTTACTTTCCGGACACTCCCGAGCACACTTCCTCGGGCCGCTGATCAAAAACCTTGATGACGTCTGTGTTGCCATCTGTTGAGATGTGCACGCTAAGGACGATACTGCCGAGGTCCATCGACCGTTCGACTCGAACGGATACAAGGGAGGACGGAGTGACTTCGTTGCGTACCACGCGTACTCCGCGCACACGGATCAGAGGTCTGGGTGTGGCCACCGCCGCGGCCGGACTGCTGGTCGGCCTGCTCGCGACCGGCCCCGCGGCCGCCACACCCGACCCGGGTGACAGCCCCGTGCGGGGCACCGTCTCCTCGGAGCAGGCCGCCGAGGCGCGGTCCGCCATCCAGAGCGGCGAGATACCCGGTGTGGACCAGATCGTCCACACCGACAACATCAAGCACCTCGTGAACATCCCCAAGGACGCGCTCAAGGGCACCAACTCCGACCTTGCCTTCCAGGGCAAGTACGCCTTCGCCGGCAACTACGACGGCTTCCGGATCTTCGACATCAGCAACCCGGCCGCCCCCAAGACCGTCGCCCAGGTGCTCTGCCCCGGCTCCCAGAACGACATCTCCGTCTCCGGTGACCTGCTCTTCCTCTCCACCGACTCCTCCCGCAGCGACAACTCTTGTGCCAGCACCAGCCAGCCGGCCACGGAGAAGTCCTCGTGGGAGGGCATGAAGATCTTCGACATCAGCGACATCGCCAACCCGAAGTACGTCGCCGCCGTCGAGACCGCCTGCGGCTCGCACACCCACACCCTGGTGCCCGAGCGCAGGAACGTGTACGTCTACGTCTCCTCCTACTCGCCCAACGCCGCGTTCCCGGACTGCCAGCCCCCGCACGACGGCATCACGGTCATCAAGGTGCCCCGCAAGGCGCCCGAGCAGGCCGTGATCACCGGCTTCCCCGTCCTCTTCCCGGGCGAGGGTCCGGACGGCGGCGGCAACCCCGGCGGTCCGACCAACCCGGGAGTCTCCAAGACCACCGGCTGCCACGACATCACCGTCCTGCCGTCCAAGGACCTGGCGGCCGGTGCCTGCATGGGTGACGGCATCCTGTTCGACATCAAGGACCCCGAGCGCCCCAAGGTGATCGACCAGGTCCAGGACAACGTCAACTTCGCCTTCTGGCACTCGGCGACCTTCAACCAGAAGGCGAACAAGGTCGTCTTCACCGACGAGCTCGGCGGCGGCGGCGCGGCCACCTGCAACGCGGCCGTCGGCCCGAACCGGGGCGCCAACGGCATCTACGACATCGTCGGCAAGGGCGGCAAGCGCGATCTCGTCTTCCGCAGCTACTACAAGATCCCGCGCCACCAGGCCGACACCGAGAACTGCGTCGCCCACAACGGCTCGCTGATCCCGGTCAAGGGCAAGGACCTCATGGTCCAGGCGTGGTACCAGGGCGGCGTCTCCGTCTGGGACTTCACCGACTCCCGCAAGCCGAAGGAGATCGCCTACTTCGAGCGCGGTCCCATCTCCGCCACGACGTTCGCCGGCGGCGGTTCCTGGTCGGCGTACTACTACAACGGCCACATCTACTCGAACGACATGGTCAAGGGCTTCGACGTGCTGAAGCTCGACGACCGCCGCACCGACCCCGCGAAGCGGGTCCGGATGGACGAGCTCAACGTCCAGACGCAGCCGGACTACTTCGACGACTTCGACGACTTCGCCGACTTCGACGACGACTGACGCGGCACCCCGGCCGGTAATCCGGACGGGGCCGCTCGCATGCCGTCGGGTGGTACCCCGCCCGGCGGCATGCCCATGTCCCAGTCGAGCCCGTACCGCTGGAACAGCTCCGCCCGCAGCCGCGCCACCGGCATCGGCGCGCCCGGCAGCAGCACCGCCACGACCGCGCCCATCAACAGGGCCCGCAGCAGCGGATACTCCGTGTCCACGTCCGGGGAGCCGTACCGTTTCACCGTGTCCCGCAGCAGGAACGCGAGCCGCTGCTGCTCCGGGCACTGCACGAACCCCTCGGCCTGGAGGATGCCCGCCATGTGCGTCCGCATCAGGACCGGACGGCTCACCGCCAGGCCCAGGATCGCGTCGATCGCCCGCGCCAGCCTCTCCCGCCCGTCCTCCGTGCGCGGCTCGCGCTCCAGCGCCTCCTCCAGGGTCAGATGCATCAGCCGGTGCACCGCGGACTGCAGCAGCTGCCTCTTGCCCGGGAAGTAGTACGAGATCAGTCCCCGCGCCGAGCCGGCCCGCTCGGCGATGTCGGCCAGCGTCGTGGCTTCGTAACCACGCTCCGAGACCAGTTCGACGGTGGCTTGCAGAAGCCGTTCGCGAGAACGCCTTCGAAGCTCTTCATTGACCGATGCGCTACGCGGGGACATGCTGGACTCCTGCGTTGACTGGCTCGCGGCCAATATACTCAGCGCATCCTGCTGTCGCGCCTTCGTGCCTGGTCAGCGGGTTTGCCGTCTGTTCTGGGCGACGCGGGGGATCGTCCAGGACAGGCGGCTTCAGTGCGTTTCTCCCATTCTCCTCCGATCGCTGCCGGGGCCGCCCTCTCCGTCCCGGTCCCCGCCGCTCCCGCGGTACGTGACGATCGCCACAGCGACCAGGCTCCAGCCGAGCAGCCAGCCGCCCACCACGTCCGACGCCCAGTGCACCCCGAGATAGACCCGGGTCCACCCCACGCCGAGCACCGACACCACGGCCACCACCGCCAGGACGCTCCAACCCCGCCACGTCTCGCGCCAGTACAGCGCGAGCACCCACAGCAGCAGGCCGCAGGTCACGGTCGCCGTCAGCGCGTGCCCCGAGGGGAACGCCGCGTAGTTCGCCGAGTCGACGGGATCGGGCCAACTCGGCCGCTCCCGGCCGATCACCGCCTTCACCCCCTGCTGGACGGCCGCCGCCACCAGGCTCGTCCCCGCGAGCCACAGGGCCGGCCGCCGTCGGCCCCGCCGCCAGAGCGTCACCACGGCGACGGCCATCAGCGCACGCATGGTCCACGGGTCCCAGACCCAGTCGGTGAGGATCCGGTTGAGCCGGGTGAAGCCGGGCTCGGCGACGGCGCTTTCGTGCAGGGCCTCGGAGACCGACCGGTCCAGCGAGAGCAGCGGTGGCCACCCGACGGCCACCAGAACGAGCAGCAGCAGGGCCAGGGCACCGGAGAGGACGGCGGAGAAGCGCATGAGACGATCTTCCCCGACCTCCCCGGTCTACTCCCGCGCGGCTAACCGAGAGCCTTCAACGCCGGTACGAAGGCCACCAGGACGGGCACCACGGGCACGCACGCCGCCGCCGCGGTCAGCCGCAGCCGTCGCCCCGCCGTGAGCCGAGGAGCGGCCGTCAGAAGCCGGTTCACCCGGTGCGGCAGATCGCCGTCCGGCGCCTGGCCGGGCCCGAACACGCCCCGATCCTCGTTGAGTTCCACCAGCGCCAGCGCGATCGTCAGCCGTCCGAAGCGGCGCGAGGCCACGTCGTCGGCGGCCAGCTCCACCAGCCGGTGCATCTGGTCACGGAAGGCCGCGAAGACGGGGACCCCGGGGAACCCGCCGGCCAGCGCGGCGGAGCAGTGCAGCAACCAGTCGTGGCGCGCCCGGGCGTGTCCCTGCTCGTGTGCGAGGACGGCGTCCAGCTGCCGTCCCTTCAGTCTGCGCAGCGCGGCCGTCGTGATGACCAGCTGCGGCGCGGCCCCCGGCAGCCACCAGGCGTCCGCGCGCTCGCCCTCCAGGACCACCAGCCGCTCGCCGCCCGGCTCCTCGCCCGGCAGGAGCGGGGAACGGACCAGCAGTTCACGGCGGCGCCGCCGACGCCGGGCCCGCGCCCGGCCGATCTCCCGGCCCAGCATGGCTCCGGTCCACAGCCCGCCGCAGGCCAGGGCCACGGCGAGCACCGCCGACCAGGGCCGGTGGGTGCCCAGTTCGTACGCCTCCAGCACCCCGTGCGGGGCGGGAGCGAAGACCCGACCCCGTACCACCTGCCAGGCGGCCGCCGCGCTGAACGTCATCGACAGGGCGAAGCTCATCAGGACCGCCGCCACCACGCACTGCCACACCCACAGCGCGACCACGGGCTCGCGTTCCGCCCAGTCGGACCGCGACAGCAGTCGCGGGGCCACGACGGCGGTCAGGAGGCCGAGCGCGA
The DNA here is from genome assembly GCF_053591435.1 of Streptomyces sp. NPDC003027. Taxonomy (NCBI): domain Bacteria; kingdom Bacillati; phylum Actinomycetota; class Actinomycetes; order Kitasatosporales; family Streptomycetaceae; genus Streptomyces; species Streptomyces sp. NPDC003027. The sequence continues at coordinate 99,245 of NZ_JBSFTU010000007.1, read as the reverse complement.
GCAGCGCGAGGGAGACCAACATGACGTCAGCCTATGAGGGCAGTGCTACCCGGGGGTATGACCTCGCACGGCAAGTGACGTACGCCACGGTTTCACAGCGCCACCAGCATCGCCAGCATCGCCAGCGCCATCGACAGCCGGCAGACGCGCGTGAACTCGGGCCGGCCGGCCCGGCCGGGCGGCGGACCGGCGCCGGGCACGCCCGCCGGAACCAGTCGCGCCCCCGAGCGCAGCACGTACACCGCGAAGTACGCGAGGAGCGCCCCCGTCAGGAGCGGTATGCCCCCGCTGCCGTGGCCGCCGTGCCCCCCGTGCGCTCCCTGCGCCGGGGCCGCCATCGCCACCGCCATGTAGACCATGGCCGCCGAGCCCACCAGATGGTGCAGATGATGTCCGCCGCGCCGGACCCCGCAGAGCGCGCCCACCGCCGTCGCGCCGAACACCGCCGCGTAGACCGCCCAGCTCCAGACCGGCGGCGTGAGCACCACGGCGGGCAGCGCCATCGCCGCCATCCCGAAGCCCATCACGGCCTCGCCCGCCGCCGCCCTGCGCTCGGGACCGGCGCAGCCGCGCGTCCGCAGCAGGCAGTAGACCCCGCTCGCCGCGCACAACACCGTCGCCAGCCACGCCGGCCACGCCCCGAACCCCGCTCCGTGCACGGCAGACCTCCCCCTTTGACGGCGCCGTTCGGTCCCCAGTGCATGCCCGGCCCCGCGGGGTCACACGCGAGCGCAGAGGCGCGCGAGGGTGTACGAGGGGGGCGCGCCGCCCGCGTTAGGCTCGGGGCGATCGCCTCCACCGATCGTCAGCGCCCGAGGGGAGACCGAACACCATGGACACCGCCGCGCCCCAGGACACCGGCCGGATCACCTACCGCGACGCGGTCGAGGACGACGTGCCGGTGCTCGTGCCGCTCGTCGAGTCGGCCTACCGGGGCGACTCCAGCCGGACCGGCTGGACGACGGAGGCGGACATCCTGCGGGGGCAGCGCACCGACGCGGAGGGCGTGCGCGCCGTCATCACCACCCCCGGCAGCCGGCTGATGGTGGTCGAGCGCGACGGTGAGGTCGTCGCCTGCTGCCAGCTCGAACAGCGCGGTGAGGTGGCCTACTTCGGCATGTTCGCCGTCCGCCCCGAGCTTCAGGGCGCCGGTCTGGGCCGCCGGATCATCGCCGAGGCGGAGCGCCGGGTGCGCGAGATCTGGGACGCGCGGGAGATGCACATGACGGTGATCTCGGTGCGCGAGGAGCTCATCGCCTGGTACGAGCGGCGCGGCTACCGCCGTACGGGAGAGATGACGCCGTTCCCGTACGGCGACGAGCGCTTCGGTCTGCCGCAGCGCGACGACCTCCAGTTCGAGCTCCTGGTCAAGCCGCTGGTCTGAGCGGGGCCGTCGGTCCGGGCCGGGGCCCTGGGCCGGGCCGGGCCGTCACGCGGTGAACCGGCCGGTGCGGCGGATCTCCGGCTGGTCGGTCGTCGCGCCGTCCAGATTCAGGGCCCGGGCCAGCCGCAGGTCGTCCTGGGTGTTCACCACCCAGCCGATGACCCGCAGTCCCTCTCGGTGGGCCCGCTCCACGGTCTCCAGGGTGAGGTGCCGGATGTTGAGCACCAGGGCACCGGCCCCGACCGCCTTCGCCCGGTCCACCACGTCCGCGCCCCAGCGGTCCGCCACGAGCGCGGTACGGACGCCGGGAACCAGCCGGGAGATCTCCGCGAGGGCCGCGTCGTGGAAGGAGAGGACCTCCACCCGGCCGGCCAGGTCGCGGCGCAGCATCACCTCGGCGAGGGCCTCGGCAGCCGCCACGTCCTTGATCTCGGCCTGGAGCGGCGAGTTCACCGCGTCCAGGACCTCCTCGAAGACGGGCACGCGCTCCCCGCCTCCGGCGTCCAGCTCCCGCAGCTCGGCGAGGGTCAGCTCGGCGATCGGGCCGCTGCCGTCCGTGGTCCGGTCGACGTCGGCGTCGTGCATGACGACGAGGGCGCCGTCCTTGCTCAGATGGAGATCCAGCTCGATGGCGTCCATGCCGGCCTGCTCGGCGCGGACGAAGGAGCGCAGCGTGTTCTCGGGTTCGACGCCCATGACTCCGCGATGACCGATGGTGAGGAAACTCAAGATCTTCTCGCTTCCGTCGCTGTCCGTGCCCGGGTCCCTCCGGTCTCCCCGGTGGTGGCGCAGCCTAGTCGCTGGGGCCGAAGAGGGAAGCGCACGCGCGGGGGGCGCGGGAACGCGCCGTTCCGAGCGCCTCGCCGCCGCGGGGCGGTACCGAGCCAGGCGGTGGATGCGAGCGCTCTGGCCCCTCCTGACAGGAAAATTCACGGTGAGCATAGGGGTAGGGCAGGATAATTTCCCTTGGTCTACTTGTGGGAAGGAACCGCGAATGGATACGGTGTCTTGACGCGAGGTTCTCCTGTGGAGGAAGTGGAATGACGGAAATTCTTGTGCAGGACGTGATCGGTGGGGGGATATCCACCTCTGACCCGGTGATCCACCACCCTGCCTGGCCCGAGCTCAAGAATGCCGTGGAGGAGATCCGTCCCTGGCAGAGCAAGGACGGATCCATCGACTTCGCCGCCGAGGGCGCGCCGTCCCGCGCGCTCGCCGAGGCCACTGTCGAGCGGATCGTCGCCGCGGTGGAGCAGCTCTCCCCGCTGCTCCCGCACGACGCCGCGTACCACCGCGCCGCCGTCGCCGACCTGCGCCGGTGGGCCGAGGGCGGCTTTGAGGTCCCCGACTTCCTCGACTCGCTGCTCGCCTTCCAGCCGGCCGCCGAGCGCGTGGACGGGCGCCAGCACCTGGCGCTCTTCCCGATGTACACGCAGAACGGCAACCCGGACCGCAACCTCGAAGCCGTCGTGCTGCGCATGGTCTGGCCGGACTGGCTCTCCGAGCTGGAGCGCACCCGCTACGACAACCCGCTGTTCTGCGGCATCACCTTCGAGGACTTCACCGCCGGTTACGACACCCACTCGGCCGTCCTCTTCCCCGAGACCATCGCCGTGCGCGAGGCCCCCGAGCGCTTCAGCTGGGGCGGCATCTTCTGCGACCGCGAGGCAGCCCGCTTCCGCAAGGTCACCGAGGCCGCCGTCGACATCCTGGGCATCGACCTGCCCGAGGACATCGCCGCCATGGTCCACGACCAGAAGCGCTGCGAGTCCGCCTTCGTGCTGTGGGACATGGTCCACGACCGCACCCACAGCCACGGCGACCTGCCCTTCGACCCCTTCATGATCAAGCAGCGCCAGCCGTTCTGGATGTACGGCCTGGAGGAGCTGCGCTGCGACCTCACCGCCTTCAAGGAGGCCGTGAAGCTCGACGCCGAGGGCAACCCCCACGGCCGCGACGTGCAGTACGCCGTCCTCTTCGACCGGATGTTCCGCTTCCCGGTCTCCGGCGACCGCGACCGCAACTACGACGGTCTGGGCGGCCAGCTCCTCTTCGCGTACCTCCACAAGCACGACGTGGTGCGCTGGACGGACAACACGCTCAAGATCGACTGGGAGCGTGCCCCCGAGGTCACCAACCAGCTCTGCGCCGAGATCGAGAAGCTGTACCGCGACGGCATCGACCGCCCCAAGCTGGTCCACTGGTTCAAGGCGTACGAACTCGTCTCCACCTACCTCGCCCCGCACCCCGGCTCGCGCTGGGCCAAGGGCCCCGACGCCCTCGACCTGACGCAGCCGCCGCGCAAGCTCGTCGACGACGTGCTTCCGGACGAGTTTCCGCTCAGCATGTTCTATGAGGCCCTTGCCAAGAAGCTCAAGGGCGTGATCGCGTCCACCAAGGGCATCACGGCCGCGAACGCTTCGCGGCCCGAGCAGGCTGCCGCGTGAACTCAGTCACGGAGGAGGCGACGACCATGAACGGGAACGGCGGATCGCTGGAGGGTGCCGTCATCGCGGTCGCGGGAGCGGCGGGCCCCGCGGGGCGGGCCGCTCTGATGCGGCTCGCGGAAGCCGGTGCGATCGTCGTCGCCTCCGACGCCGATCCCGCCCGCCTCGCCGAGGCGGTCGACGCCGCCCGGTACGCGCACGGCGGCGCCACCGTCGTCGGGGACACGGTCGACCTCCTGGACGTCGGCGCGGCCCGCGACTGGGCCGACAAGACCGAGAAGGAGTTCGGCCGGATCGACGGCCTCGTCCACCTCGTCGGCGGCTGGCGCGGCAGCGCCTCCTTCGCCGAGACCGACCTCGCCGACTGGACCTTCCTGGAGAAGCTGCTGATCCGCACCGTCCAGTCCACCTCGCTGGCCTTCCACGACCCGCTGCTGCGCAGCGACCGCGGCCGCTATGTGCTCATCAGCGCCGCCGGCGCCTCCCAGCCCACCGCGGGGAACGCGGCCTACGCCGCCGCCAAGGCCGCGGCCGAGGCGTGGACCCTCGCCATGGGCGACGCCTTCCGCAAGGTGGGGGGCGACGACGGTCCCAAGGCGGCGGCTACGATTCTGGTGATCAAGGCACTGGTGCACGACGCCATGCGCGCCGAGCGACCGAACGCGAAGTTCGCGGGCTTCACCGACGTCAAGGATCTGGCCGACGAGATCGCCGGTGTCTGGGACCGGCCCGCTCAGGAAGTGAATGGACAGCGTCTGTGGCTGACCCCCAAGCCGTGACATCGGCGATGCCCCCCAGGACCGACGCGAGTCGTCACCACGACCCGTCGGTCCGGGGTTTCGCGAGCGACAACTACGCCGGAGCGCACCCCGAGGTGCTCGCCGCGATCGCGCTCGCCAACGGCGGTCATCAGATCGCCTACGGCGAGGACGACTACACCGAGCACCTCCAGCGGATCATGCACAGCCACTTCGGCCCGACGGCCGAAGCCTTCCCGGTCTTCAACGGCACGGGTGCGAACGTCACCGCCCTGCAGGCGCTGACGGACCGCTGGGGCGCCGTGATCTGCGCCGAGTCCGCCCACATCAACGTGGACGAGGGTGGTGCGCCCGAGCGCATGGGCGGCCTCAAGCTGCTCACCGTGCCCACCCCGGACGGCAAGCTCACCCCCGAGCTCATTGACCGGCAGGCCTGGGGCTGGGAGGACGAGCACCGGGCGATGCCGCAGGTCGTCTCGATCACCCAGAACACCGAACTGGGCACGGTCTACACCGTGGAAGAGATCCGCGCCATCGTGGAGCACGCCCACGCCAAGGGCATGAAGGTCCACCTCGACGGTGCCCGGATAGCCAACGCCGCCGCGTCGCTGGACGTCCCCATGCGGGCGTTCACCAACGCGGTGGGCGTGGACGTCCTCTCGTACGGCGGGACCAAGAACGGCATGCTGTTCGGCGAGGCCGTGGTGGTCCTCAACCCGGACGCGGTGAGCCATATGAAGCATCTGCGCAAGCTGTCCATGCAGCTCGCGTCCAAGATGCGGTTCGTGTCGGTGCAGCTGGAGGCGCTGCTCGCCAAGGACCTGTGGCTGCGCAACGCCCGCCACGCCAACGCGATGGCGCAGCGGCTCGCGTCCGGTGTGCGCGGCGTCGACGGCGTGGAGATCCTCTACCCCGTCCAGGCCAACGCGGTCTTCGCGCGGCTCCCGCACGAGGTGAGCACCCGGCTGCAGAAGCGCTTCCGCTTCTACTTCTGGGACGAGGCGGCCGGCGACGTGCGCTGGATGTGCTCCTTCGACACCACGGAGGACGACGTCGACGCGTTCCTCCAGGCGCTGAAGGAAGAGATGGCGCGCTAGCCGCACCGGACGCATAAGTATACGGCCGACCGGAAATTGATTGACTCCGGTCGGCCGTCTTCCTACGCTCCAAGCGCATGGAACTCATTCAGCGGGAACCAGAACTCTCCGCCTACCTCGCCGCCGACGCGGCCGTCGATCATGAGCACCCCCGCGTGCGGGGGACGGCGGCCCGGCTGCGCGCCCAGCACCCCGGCGCCGGTGCCTACGCCTACGCCAAGGCGGCCTACGAGTTCGTCCGCGACACCATCCCGCACTCGTTCGACTCCGGGGGCATGCGCGTCACCTGGCGAGCCTCCGACGTCCTCGCCCACGGCACCGGCATCTGCTACGCCAAGTCGCACGCGCTCGCCGCGCTGCTCCGTGCCGAGGGCATCCCCACCGCGCTCTGCTACCAGCGGCTCACCGATGACGACGGTACGCACCCGGTCGTCCACGGGCTGATCGCCCTGCGGCTCCCCGGCGAGACCGCCTGGGCGAGGCAGGACCCCCGGGGGAACAAGCCCGGCGTCGACGCCCAGTTCTCCCTGGGTGCGGAACGGCTGGCATGGCCCGTCCGACCGGAGTGCAGTGAAGTGGATTATCCAGTGCTCTATGCTGAACCACATCCGGCCGTCCTGAGCGCCCTGTACTCCGCTCGCGACCGGCCGCACCTCTCGCGGACCCTTCCGACGGAACTCTGACGCAAGGACGACGATGCCCCTCACCCTGACCGTGTCCGACGAGGTACGTGCCCTCGTCCCCGGCTTCACCCATCTCGCCGTCGAGGCCCACGGTCTCGTCAACGGGCCGAGCGACGAGGCCAGTTCGGCACTGCTCGACGACGCGGCGCGGCGCCTCGCGGAGCGGCTCGCCGGGGGCACCCCGGACAAGGACCCGCACATCGCGGCCTGGCGCGCGGCGTACTCGGCGTTCGGGGCCAAGCCCTCCCGTACCCGCAACTCCGCCGAGGCTCTCGCCAAGCGCGCGCTCGCCGGCAGCGGAGCCGGCGGCCTGCCCCGGATCAACCGGCTCGTCGACGCCTACAACGCGATCAGCGTCGCCCATCTCATCCCGGTGGGCGGCGAGGACCTGGACAAGATCGAGGGCGGGATGCGGCTCGTACGGGCCACCGGTGACGAGCCGTTCGTGACCATGGCCGGCGGCGAGGAGACCGTCGAGCACCCGGAGCCGGGCGAGATCGTCTGGTGCGACGAGGCGGGTGTCACCTGTCGCCGCTGGAACTGGCGCCAGGGACCGCGCACCCGGATCGAGGACGGCACGGTCAACGCGATCTTCCTGCTGGAGTCGCTGGCCCCCATGACCGTGGCCGAGCTGACGGCGGCGGGCACGGAGCTCGCCGAGGCGCTGGAGAAACTGAGCCCCGGGGCCCGGATCACGGTCCGCACCCCGGCGTGACCTTCCGGTGAAGCGCCGGCCGACCGGTCAGCCGGCTTCCTTGACCTGAGCCGGAGTCGGAGCCGTACCCCCGAGGTGCGCGGGCACCCACCAGGTGTCGCCCGCGTCCTTGGGGCGTACGGGATAGGCGCGCTGCGCGGCCTCCAGGAGCTCCTGGACCCGGTCGCGCAGCCGCCGGGTGATCGCGCCCGCGTACTGGTCCGCCGGAGCCTCCATCGGCTCGCCGACCCGGATCGTCACCGGGATGTGGCTGCGCTTGAAGTTGCGGGGGCGGCCCTTGGTCCAGATCCGCTGCGTGCCCCACAGGGCCATGGGGATCAGCGGAACCCCGGCCTCCTGCGCGAGCCGCGCGGCACCCGACTTGAAGCTCTTGAGCGTGAAGGACTGCGAGATGGTCGCCTCGGGGAAGACACCGATGATCTCGCCGGCCCGCAGCGACTCCAGCGCGTGCTGGTACGCGTGCTCGCCCTGGGAGCGGTCCACCGGGATGTGCTTCATTCCGCGCATGAGCGGGCCGGACACCGTGTGCCGGAACACCGAGTCCTTGGCCATGAAACGCACCAGGCGCTTCTGCGGCAGTGCGGCCAGGCCCGTGAAGATGAAGTCCAGATAGCTGATGTGGTTGCTCACGAGCACCGCGCCACCCGTGCGCGGGATGTGTTCCGAACCCTGAGTGTCGATCTTGAGGTCGAGCGCCCTGAACAGAGTGAGCGCGGCGCCGATGACCGGCCGATAGACGAGTTCTGCCATCTGAGAGGAACCCCTTCTCGTGTGCCTGGGGAGGGTCTCCCGGCGGAAGTTACGCGGCCGTAGGTTTTCGGCTTTGGGCAGATCGTGCCCCATGTGGCCGCCGGTGACCAGTCCTGACGGCTTCGCACGGGGAGATTCTCGTCACGCCTGCCCGCTGTGGCGGGAATCGAACCCTGCCGTGGGACGCTGCACGGAGCGGAAGAGGACGGCGGGAGAGCGGAGAACGGACATGAGCGGGCAGCCGGACGCCCTGGACGCCGAGGTGCTGGACGCCGAGGTGCTGGGCGCCCCGCTGGGGGAGCGGGCCACCCTCGTACAGTTCTCGACGGCGTTCTGCCAGCCCTGCCGCGCCACCCGGCGGACCCTCTCCGAGGTCGCGGGGATGATCGAGGGAGTGGGGCACGTGGAGATCGACGCCGAGGAGCGGCTCGACCTCGTGCGCGCGATGGAGATCGTACGGACCCCCACGGTTTTCGTCCTCGACCGCGCCGGGCGGATCGTCGTCCGGGCCTCCGGGCAGCCCCGCCGCGCCGATGTCATCGCCGCGCTCGGCCGGGCCGTCTGACGCGGTGACACATCTCCCACATCCCGGGACGCGCTTGACTGCACCCGCCGACCATCGACAGGCTGGCCAGATGCCCTCAGAACTCCTTCTCCATGGGCGGGCCCACGTCGACTCGGCCCGCGACGCGAGCGCGCGCTGTCCGGGTGTGTGAGAACCCCCGGACCCTTTTCACGACGCCCCCGCAGAAGGACAGTTCCATGACGGTTTCGCCCGAGCTCCGCACCGTGCGCGCTCCCCGGCAGGCCTCGCCCGATCTCCTCCGCTCCGTCTTCCGGCAGCACGCCGCCGGTGTCGCGGTCATCACCGCCGGCGGCGCGGACCGCCCCGTCGGCTTCACCGCCACCTCCCTCACCTCGGTCGCCGCGGAGCCTCCCCTGATCTCCTTCGGCGTGGGCACCTCCTCCTCCAGCTGGCCGGTGATCGCCGAGGCGGAGCACGTCGGCGTCCACATACTCGGCGAGCACCAGCGGGAGCTGGCCGAGACGTTCGCGCGCAGCGGCGCCGACCGGTTCGGCGATCCCACACGCTGGAGCGTGGGCCCCGAGGGGGTCCCGGTCCTCGACGGCGTCCTCGCCTGGCTGGTCTGCCGGGTCGTGGCCAGGGTCCCGGCCGGCGACCACCGGATCGTGATGGCCCAGGCGGTCGCCGGAGACCCCGCCGGAGCGGGCCGGCCGCTGCTCTACCACCAGGGCCGCTTCAACGCCCTGCGCGACTGAGAGTTCCACTCCTCGCGCGTTGCTAACGTCACACACCTGAGCGCTTGCTTACCGGTAACGAACTGAGTGTACTGACGAGTAATATCTCGGTCGGGGCCCAAGCCGCCCCAACCGGAAACCCGCCCTTCAGGCGCCTATGCTGCGAGCAACAAGGCAGCCCAGTTATGACGATGCAGTAGGAGAGCCGGCGTGAGCTTGAGGATCGTTGTCTGTGTGAAGTACGTGCCCGACGCCACCGGCGACCGGCACTTCGCCGATGACCTGACCGTCGACCGCGACGACGTCGACGGCCTGCTGTCGGAGCTCGACGAGTACGCGGTCGAGCAGGCGCTGCAGATCGCCGAAGAGGCGGACGACGCCGAGGTCACCGTGGTCACGGTCGGCCCCGAGGACGCCAAGGACGCGCTGCGCAAGGCGCTGTCCATGGGCGCCGACAAGGCCGTCCACGTCGAGGACGACGACCTGCACGGCACCGACGTCATGGGCACCTCGCTGGTGCTGGCCAAGGCGATCGAGAAGACCGGCTACGACATCGTCATCGCCGGTATGGCCTCCACCGACGGCACCATGGGTGTCCTGCCGGCCATCCTCGCCGAGCGTCTGGGCGTCCCGCAGGTCACGCTGCTGTCCGAGGTCAAGGTCGAGGACGGCGTCGTGAAGGGCCGCCGTGACGGCGACACCGCGTCGGAGCAGCTGGAGGCGTCCCTCCCGGCCGTCGTGTCGGTGACGGACCAGTCGGGCGAGGCCCGCTACCCCTCCTTCAAGGGCATCATGGCCGCCAAGAAGAAGCCGGTGGAGTCCCTGGACCTCTCCGACCTCGAGATCGAGGCCGAGGAAGTGGGTCTGGAGGGCGCCTGGACCGCGGTCGACTCGGCGGCGGAGCGTCCGGCCCGCACGGCCGGCACGATCGTCAAGGACGAGGGCGAGGGCGGCAAGCAGCTGGCCGAGTTCCTCGCGAGCCAGAAGTTCATCTAGCCGCTGGGGTCCGGGGGCCGCCCCCCTGGACCGACAGGGCATCCAAGGGCTCGCGCGAGCCGATCAGTCCGCCCCCTTTTCGTTCGCAGGAGATTGAATCCCCATGGCTGAGATTCTCGTCTACGTCGACCACGTCGACGGCGCCGTCCGCAAGCCCACCCTGGAGCTGCTGACGCTGGCCCGCCGCCTCGGCGAGCCCGTCGCCGTCGCGCTGGGCTCGGGCGCCGAGGCCACCGCCCCGGCCCTCGCCGAGCACGGTGCCACCCGCGTCCTGACCGCCGACGCCCCCGAGTTCGCCGAGTACCTCGTCGTACCGAAGGTGGACGCGCTGCAGGCCGCGTACGAGGCTGTCTCCCCGGCCGCCGTGCTCGTCCCGTCCTCCGCCGAGGGCAAGGAGATCGCGGCCCGCCTCGCGGTCCGCATCGGCTCCGGCATCATCACCGACGCCGTCGACCTCGAGGCCGGCGACGAGGGCCCGGTCGCGACGCAGTCCGCGTTCGCCGCCTCCTTCACCACCAAGTCCCGCGTCTCCAAGGGCACCCCGGTCATCACGGTCAAGCCGAACTCGGCCCCCGTGGAGGCCGCCCCGGCCGCGGGCGCCGTGGAGCCCCTCGCGGTCTCCTTCGGCGCGCTGGCCACCGGCACCAAGGTCACCGGGCGCACCCCGCGCGAGTCGACCGGCCGCCCGGAGCTGACCGAGGCCGCGATCGTCGTCTCCGGCGGCCGCGGCGTCAACGGCGCCGAGAACTTCGCGATCATCGAGGCGCTCGCCGACTCGCTCGGCGCGGCCGTCGGCGCCTCGCGCGCCGCCGTCGACGCCGGCTGGTACCCGCACGCCAACCAGGTCGGCCAGACCGGCAAGTCGGTCTCGCCGCAGCTGTACATCGCCTCCGGCATCTCCGGCGCGATCCAGCACCGCGCGGGTATGCAGACGTCGAAGACGATCGTCGCGATCAACAAGGACGCCGAGGCCCCGATCTTCGACCTCGTCGACTACGGCGTCGTCGGCGACCTCTTCGAGGTCGTCCCGCAGCTGACCGAAGAGGTCAAGGCCCGCAAGGGCTGACCTGCGGTTCTATACGGTCCGGGGGCCGCGTGGTGATGATCACCGCGCGGCCCCCGGCCGTTTCGGACAACCATTGACTCAGGTCCCGACCGGCTACTAACTTCGCTATACGGATTGTTGATTCCGTGAAGCGGAAAAGAGAAGGGTGTGGGAATGGGTCAGCAGGAGAAGGTCGCCACGAGCCTCGCGGGCGCGGTCAGCGAGGGCATCAGCGCCTCCCTCGCCGCCGTGGACGCCGAGCTGGACCGCCGCTACCCGGGGGACCCCGGCACCCGCCAGCCCGTCCACACCGTCTACGTCCCCGGCAACGTCTTCGACGCCGGAACCATCCGCTCCTGGGGTGACCAGGCCCTCGCCGCCCTCGACGAGCACGCGCCCGACGCCGACTCCTTCGCCGCCGTCCTCGGCCTCCCGGACGCGCTCGCGGAGGACGTGTACGGCCGGGTACGGGCCAAGCTGGAGCGCGAGCCGATCGAGGACCTCCGGGTCGACTTCGAGGACGGGTACGCGGGCGCGGGCGCGGACGCCGAAGACCTCGACGCCGCCCGCGCCGCCCGGCTGATCTCGGAGGCGTACGGGAACGGCACCGCGGCCCCGTACATGGGCATCCGGATGAAGTGCATGGAGGCCGCCGTACGCGATCGCGGCATCCGCACCACCGACATCTTCCTCACCGGCCTCATGGAGAACGGCGGCCTCCCCGACGGCCTCGTCCTCACCCTGCCCAAGGTGACCTACCCCGAGCAGGTCTCCGCCTTCGTGCGCCTGCTTGAGGCCTTCGAGAAGGCCCACGGCCTGGACGCCGGCCGCCTCGGCTTCGAGATCCAGATCGAGACCAGCCAGTCCATCCTCGCCGCCGACGGCACCGCCGCCGTGGCCCGCATGATCGACGCCGCCGAGGGCCGCGCCACCGGACTGCACTACGGCACCTTCGACTACAGCGCCTGCCTCGGCGTCTCCGCCGCCTACCAGGCCAGCGACCACCCGGCCGCCGACCACGCCAAGGCGATCATGCAGGTCGCCGCCGCCGGCACCGGCGTACGGGTCTCCGACGGCTCCACCAACGTCCTGCCCGTCGGCTCCACCGAACACGTCCACGAGGCCTGGCGCCTGCACTACGGCCTCACCCGCCGTGCCCTCGCCCGCGCCTACTACCAGGGCTGGGACATGCACCCGGCCCACATCCCCACCCGCTACGCCGCCGTCTTCGCCTTCTACCGCGAGGGCTTCGAGGCCGCCGCCAAGCGCCTGTCCGCCTACGCCAACCACGCCGGCGGCGACGTCATGGACGAGCCCGCCACCGCCAAGGCCCTCAGCTCGTACCTGCTGCGCGGCATCGACTGCGGAGCCCTGGACACCGCCGAGGTCGACGCCCTCACCGGCCTGACCCGCGCCGCCCTGGACCGCTTCGCCGCACCGCGCCGCGGCGACCTGACCGGCACCGCCCCGTAACCCCCGCGGAACCACCGCACGGAGGTCTCCACCGGGCCCCGTACTCTGTACGCGTTCCACACAGCCGACAGAGAACGGGGCATCGGTGTCTTCGGGGGAGAACGAGCGGCTCGCCGGCCGTTATCGGGTCGTACGCCAACTGGGCCGCGGCGGCATGGGCGTCGTCTGGCGCGCCGTCGACGAGGTCCTCGGGCGCGAGGTGGCCGTCAAGGAACTGCGGGCCTACAACGACTCCTCGGGGCCGGAACTGGCCGATCTGCGGCTGCGGATGCAGCGCGAGGCACGTGCCGCGGCCCGTGTGCGGCACCCCGGGGTCATCGCGGTCCACGACGTGGCCGACCATGAGGGCCGCCCGGTCATCGTCATGGAACTGGTCGACGGGCCCTCGCTCGACGACGTCCTGAGCGAGCGCGGCGTCCTGGACCCGCGGGAGGCCGCCCGGATCGGCGCCGCCGTCCTGGAGGCGCTCGCGGCCGCGCACGAGGTCGGTGTGCTCCACCGCGACGTGAAGCCCGGCAACGTCCTCCTCGACCGGAGCGGGCGGGTCGTCCTGACCGACTTCGGGATCGCCGCCATGGACGACCCGGGCGACGGTTCGGACACGCGTCTGACGCGCAGCGGTGAGATCGTCGGCTCGCTGGACTACCTGGCCCCGGAGCGTGCCCAGGGACAGCAGCCGGGCCCCGCCTCCGACATCTGGGCGCTGGGTGCCACGCTCTACGCGGCCGTGGAGGGCTCCTCGCCGTTCCGCCGCACGTCCACCTGGTCGACGCTGAACGCCATCGTCGTGGAGCCCCTGCCGGAGCCGCGCAACGCCGGACCCCTCGGGCCCGTCCTGCGGCAGCTGATGGACAAGGACCCGGCGCAGCGCCCCGACGCCAGGTCGGCGGCCCGCCTTCTCGGAGCCGTGGCCCGGGCCGGCGAGGCCGGCCCGGGCACGCCGTGCGCCCCCACCGCACCCGCCGCGCCGTACGGGGTTCCGGGCGCCGTCCCCGTGCCGACCGAACCGAACGCGGTCCCGCACCGTCCGGAGGGCTTCGGCCCCGCGGTGCCACCCGCCGGGGGACTCGCCCCCGCGACGCCCCCGGTCACGCAAGCCTCCACCGCACCGGCCGGCGGGTTCCCGTCCGCCGGTCACACCTCCGCCGGGCCGACCGCGCGCAAGCGGTCCCCGGTGCTGGTCGCCGCGGCCGTCGCCGCCGTCCTGCTGGCGGGCGGCGGTGGGACCTACGCCCTCGTCGGGCACGGTGACGGCACGGATCGGGAGCGCCTGGCCGGGGAGCAGACGTCGCCGAGCGGCCCCGCGGCCGACCCCGGTCGCGCGCTGGACCCGGGCGGTGTGGGTTCGGCGACCGCGTCCGCAGCCCCCTCGAAGGCGGGCGCGACGAACTCCGCTTCGCCCGCCCCCTCCGCGTCGAGGACGTCGAAGCCGCCGGTGCCCGGCTCCGGCGGCAGCGGTACGGACGGCGGAGGCACCACGACCGGCGGAACCGCCTCCGGAGGCGGTTCGGCGAGCGGAGGCGGCACGAGCGGAGGCAGCGGTACGACCGGAGGCACGGCCACGACGAGCGGCGGCGGGCAGTCCACGCAGCCCGCACCGGCCTGCCACCCTCGGGGCGGAGGGAAGTACGACTGCCAGGTGTGGCGCACGGCGACGTCGTACAGCCACTCGGGCGCCGCCATGGGCACGCTCAACGCCGGTACCAACTACTTCTACTGCCAGAGCGATCTGGGGCGGCGGGAGACGCACGGCCAGTGGACCAACGTCTGGGCGGCCAGGACGGACGACGACAGCGGCAACACCAACGTCTACGTCAACGTCGTGAACCTCAAGGGCGGCGACAACGACCAGCCGCTGCCGGGCCTCCCCGTCTGCTGAGCACGGACCGGCTCTGATCCCGGGAGGAGTCCTACGCCGGAGGTGCGATCTCGCCCGACCCCCGGGGTATCAGCGTCGTCTCCAGGACCACCCGGGCCGGAGCCTCGTCGGCGCCGTCCAGGCGGCGGAAGAGGCGTTCCGCCGCCGTACGGCCCAGCGCCGCCGCGTCCTGGGCGATGACGGTGATGCCGAGCAGGTCGGCCAGCTCGATGTCGTCGAACCCCACCAGGGCCACCGGGTGCCGGCGGCCCGCCAGCGCGCGCACCGCCGTGACCGTGACCCGGTTGTTCCCCGCGAAGACCGCGGTGACCGGCTCCGGGCCCGACACCATCCCCGCCACCGCGTCCCGTACCCGCTCCGGGTCCGTCGGCCCCAGCGAGACCCACGAAGGGTCGACCGCCAGACCCGCGTCCTCCATCGCCGCGCGGTAACCGCGCAGCCGCTCGGTCGCGGTGTGGATGCGGGGCTGGTCGCCGACGAAGCCGATCCGGCGGTGGCCGTGGGCGATCAGATGGGCCACACCGGCCCGCGCGCCGCCGAAGCTGTCCGAGAGGACCGCGTCGGCGTCGATCCGGCCCGCCGGCCGGTCGACGAAGACGGTGGCGACCCCCGCCTTCATCTCCGGCTCCAGATAACGGTGGTCGGAGCCGGCCGGGATGACGATGAGCCCGTCGACCCGGCGGGCGCAGAGCGCCAGCGCCAACTCCCGCTCCCGGTCCGGGTCCTCCGCGCTGGAACCGTTGATGAGCAGCGCCCCGTGGGCGCGGGCGACCTCCTCCACGGCACGGCTGAGCGGGCCGTAGAAGGGATCGGCCAGGTCCTCCAGGACCAGGCCGACCGAGGCGGTGCGGCCCTTGCGCAGGACGCGCGCGCTGTCGTTGCGGCGGAAGCCGAGCGACTCGATCGCCTCCTGGACCCGCCGCTCGGTGTCGGGAGTGACCCCGGGCTCGCCGTTGACCACCCGCGAGACCGTCTTGAGTCCGACCCCGGCCCGGGACGCGACATCCTTCATCGTGGGCCGATTGCCGTAACGGGTTTCGGGGCGGCGGGCGTTGTCGGCCACGGTGCGCAGATCCTCTGTCTCGTCGGACGGCTCGGCGGATGCCGTCGTGATGTTGTCGAGCATAGGCCCTGGACAACGTTGTCAGAGGAGAGGAGACTGTACGTCACACCCATCACCCCCTCGCCTGCCCTCCGGGAGACCTCGCACCATGCACACCGACCTCGCCGCCGGCCTCGTCGTCGCCCTGGACATCGGCGGCACCAAGATCGCTGGCGCGCTGGTGGACGGCGGCGGCCGGATTCTCGTACGGGCGCAGCGGCCCACGCCCGCGCGGGAGGACGGCGAGACGGTGATGCGCGCGGTCGAGGAGGTGCTCGCCGAGCTGGCCGTCTCGCCCCTGTGGGAGGCGGCGCGCGCGGTGGGCATCGGCAGCGCGGGCCCGGTGGACGCCTGCGCCGGCACCGTCAGCCCCGTCAACATCCCCGGCTGGCGCGGGTTTCCACTGGTGGAGCGGGTGGGCCGGGTGGTCGGCGGTCGGCCCGTGGCCCTCGTCGGCGACGGAGTCGCCATGACGGCGGCCGAGCACTGGCAGGGCGCGGCCCGCGGTCATGACAACGCGCTGTGCCTGGTCGTCTCCACGGGCGTCGGTGGGGGACTGGTGCTCGGCGGGCGGGTGCACCCGGGCCCCACCGGAAACGCCGGCCATATCGGCCACGTCAGCGTGGATCTGGACGGCGAGCTGTGCGCCTGCGGCGGACGAGGCTGCGTCGAGCGGATCGCCAGCGGGCCCCATATCGCGCGCCGCGCCCTGGAGAGCGGCTGGCGTCCCGGCCCCGACGGTGACACCTCGGCCGCCGCGGTGGCCGCCGCGGCGCACGCCGGGGACCCGGTCGCCGTGGCCTCCTTCGAACGCGCCGCGCAGGCGCTCGCGGCCGGAATCGCCGCCACCGCCACGCTGGTCGAGATCGACATCGCCGTCATCGGCGGGGGAGTGGCGGGTGCGGGAGAGGTCCTCTTCGCCCCGCTGCGGCGCAGTCTGCGCTCCTACGCGACGCTGTCCTTCGTCCGCGACCTCACGGTCGCCCCCGCCCTCACGGGCACGGACGCCGGGCTCCTCGGCGCGGCCGCGGCGGCGGTCCCCACCCCCCGCGACGGAGCACCGGTCGCGGGCTGATCGGGCCGGCGTGACGTCCACCGTACGGGGCACGCTCGCACGCGTGTCCGTGGCCGCTGACGGGCGGTCAGCGGCAGCTCTACGCCGATGCCGATGCCCGTGCCGACGCCGTCGCTCCGGCCCGCTTCGCCGTCCGTGCCGTCCGCTGTTCCACGATCACCAGGAACGCGTCGGCCTCCAGGTCCATCACCACCTTCGCCGGGAGCCCCTCGCCCCGGCGCGCGCTGGCGAACTCCTCGGCCGGCCAGCTGCCCCGCGGCCCACCGGCGGGAAACCTCTCCAATACCGTTCGCTTCATCTCGCCACCCCTTGTCTTGCTCATCCAACGACAGTTCGCCCCGAAGTGTCACGCGTCATCCCGTGCACGCGTTCGCTCCGTGAGGCGCCCTGTACTGCGCGTACCCCCACCCGGCCGACTCAGGCCCCCGCGACGACCGGATCACCCGGTTCCCCACAGGGGTTTCCGTGGCAGGGTGTTGCGGGCAAGCCACTGAGGGCTACCGAAGAGGGGGAATCGTGATCGTCTGGATCAACGGTGCGTTCGGCGCGGGGAAGTCGAGCACCGCGCGCGAGCTGGTCGATCTGATCCCGAACAGCACCCTGTACGACCCCGGACTCATCGGCGGCGCGATGAACTGGCTGCTGCCGCAGAAACGACTCGCCGAGGTCAACGACTTCCAGGACCTGCGGATCTGGCGCCGCCTGGTCGTCGACGCCGCCGCCGCCCTGCTCGCCGAGGTCGGCGGAGTGCTCGTCGTCCCCATGACCCTGTTGCGCCAGGAGTACCGCGACGAGATATTCGGCGGTCTCGCCGCCCGCCGCATCGAGGTGCTGCACGTGCTGCTCGCCCCCGACGAAACGATCCTGCGTGAGCGGATCACCACCCGCGCACCCGACGACCGCGACCCCGAGACCCTCGAACGCGTCCGCCGCTGGTCCCTCGACCACATCGAGCCCTACCGGGCGGCCCGCGCCGACTGGCTCGCCGCCGACGCCCACACCGTCGACACCTCGGACCTCACCCCCGCCGAGGCGGCCGCCGCCGTCGCCGAAGCACTCCACACCGGTGCCGCCGGTTCCTGCGGCATCGTGCAGACGCCCGAGCCGACCGGAGAGACGCTGGCCGCCGGCGTCCTGCTCTTCGACGAACGGGACCGCGTCCTGCTCGTCGACCCCACGTACAAACCCGGCTGGGAGTTCCCCGGCGGCGTCGTCGAACCCGGCGAGCCGCCCGCCCGCGCCGGGATGCGCGAGGTGGCCGAGGAGATCGGGCTCGAACTCGACGCCGTACCCCGTCTGCTGCTGGTCGACTGGGAACGGCCCCAGCCTCCCGGCTACGGCGGCCTGCGTCTCCTCTTCGACGGGGGCCGGCTGCCCGCCGCCCGGGCCGACCATCTGCTGCTGCCCGGCGCCGAGCTGCGCGGCTGGCGCTTCGTCACCGAGGAGGAGGCCGCCGGCCTTCTCCCGCCCGTCCGCTACCGGCGCCTGCGGTGGGCCCTGCGCGCCCGCGAACGCGGCACCGTACTCAACCTCGAGGCGGGCGTGCCCGTCGGCTGACAGCGAACCGCCGGCCTATCCGAGCGCCGCCGACAGCTGCCGCGCCGCGTCCGCCGTCACCGGTTCCCCGTGGCCGCAGCAGATCACCGAGGGCTTCAGCTCCGCCAGCCGCCGCATCGAGGCCATGGCGCCCTCGCGGTCCACATGGAAGACGCCGAACGACACCCCCCGCACCGATGCCACGGTGTCCCCGGTGAACAGCACGCCGTGGCGCGGCAGATGGACCGCGAGCGAACCGTCCGTGTGCCCCGGGGTGTGCACCACCACGGCCCCGTCGCCGAAGCCCAGCACGTCTCCGTCCGCGAGCTCCCGGTCGACCCGGGTGGGCGGCGCCTCGGGCACGGTCAGGCCGTGCTCGTACAGCGGTACCTCCCAGTCGAGCAGCGCCGGCTCGGGGACCGGGATCTCGCCCCGGATCACCGGGGCGTCCAGGCGGTGCGCCAGGATCTCCGCCCCGTACCGCTCCGCGAGCTCCCCCGCCGACCCGACATGGTCCCGATGGCAGTGCGTGAGCACGATCCGGCGCAGCCGGGCCGGGTCCAGGCCCGTCTTCCGGAGCGCCGCCTCGATCGCGTCGGCCGAGCCCACCCACCCGGCGTCTATCAGCGTCGAATCCTCCCCGTCCCGCCACAGATACGCCTGGCCGATGGAGAAGCGGAGCATGTGGAGCCGCGGGGTGATCTCGATGAGGTCCATACGGCGAACGTACGCGGCCGCGCACGCCCGCCGTATGCCCTTACGCTCTGGGCGAGTTCGCCGAACGCTGAACCTGAAAGGGCGTCAGCACCACGTCACTCAGACCTGCTTGGAGCGCGCGTAGTTCAGCAGGAAGTGCGCCTCGGCCACCGAGAGCCGCTCCAGCTCCTCCGGCGACACCGACTCGTTCACCGCGTGGATCTGAGCCTCCGGCTCGCTCAGACCGATCAGCAGGATCTCCGCCTTCGGGTAGAGCGCGGCGAGGGTGTTGCACAGCGGGATCGAGCCGCCCATGCCGGACGCCTGCATCTCCTCACCCGGGTAGGCGATCCGCATCGCCTCGGCCATCGACGTGTACGCCGGGCTGGTCACGTCCGCGCTGAACGCCTGGCCCTGGCCGACCTGCTCGAAGCTCACCCGGGCGTTCCACGGCACCCGCTTCTTGATGTGGGCGTAGAGCAGCTGGGTCGCCTCGGCGGCGTCCTGGCCCGGCGGCACCCGCAGGCTGATCTGCGCGCGGGCGGTCGACGGGATCGACGGGGTCGCGCCGGCGACCGGGTGGCAGTCGATACCGATGACGGTCACGGCCGGACGGGCCCAGATGCGGTCCGCGACCGTGCCGTGGCCCGGCAGGCCGACACCGTCCAGGACCCTGGCGTCCTTGCGGAACTCCTCCTCCGGGTACTGCAGACCCTCCCACACCGCGTCGGCCGGCAGCCCGTCGATGACCGTGGAGCCGTCCTCGGCCCGCAGCGTGTCCAGTACGCGGATCAGCGCGGCCAGCGCGTCGGGCGCCGCTCCGCCGAACTGGCCGGAGTGCAGGTTGCCTTCGAGGGTGTCGATCCGGACCCGGATCATCGTCATACCGCGCAGGGTCGCGGTCACCGTCGGCAGGCCGACGCGGAAGTTGCCGGTGTCACCGATCACGATCGCGTCGGCGGACAGCAGATCGGGGTGCGCCTCGGCGTACCGCTCCAGGCCGCCCGTGCCCTGCTCCTCGGAGCCCTCCACGATCACCTTGACCGTGACGGGCACGCCGCCGTTCGCCTTGAGCGCGCGCAGCGCGAGAAGGTGCATGATGAAGCCGCCCTTGCAGTCGGCCGCGCCACGCCCGTACCAGCGTCCGTTCCGCTCCGTCAGCTGGAACGGCGGGCTCAGCCACGCCGACTCGTCCAGCTTGGGCTGCACGTCGTAGTGCGCGTAGAGCAGGACGGTCGGGGCCCCGAGCGGGCCGGGCAGCACGCCGTACACCGACTGGGAACCGTCGGGGGTGTCGAGCAGCGCCACCTCCTGGAAGCCCTCGGCGCGCAGCGCGTCGGCCACCCAGTTCGCGGCGCCCTCGCATTCGCTCCGCGGCGCCACGGCCTCGTCCGCCACCGACTCGAAGGCCACCAGCTCCGTCAGCTCCGCCTTGGCACGGGGCATCAGGCCGGCGACGGTCTCGGCGATCGGATTCGTGGTCATGGGCACGCTCCTCGTGGGTGCGACGTTGTGAACGACGGCGCCGTCAGTCGGTTGTACGGCGCACGTACGGCCGATCCTACGGCGCGGGCTGCCGCAGGCCGCGCCGTAGGATGCCGTACAGAGCATGGACCACCGGTCGGATCAGGAGCAGAAGCACATCGTGAGCAGCGAGAACGCAGACGCCGGAGCGGCAGAGTCTGAAGCGGCCGAGGCCGCCCGCAAGACGCGCACCGGGGCCGGGGCCCCGGAGGCGTCGGCCGATGCCGAGACCGGGGAGACGTCGGCCGTGACCGGTACGGAGGCCGGGGCGGAGGCGCTGTTCCCGGAGGGCGCCGCGACCGTGTGGGACGTGGTCGTCGTCGGAGCGGGCCCCGCCGGAGCGTCCGCGGCCTACGCGGCGGCCGTCGCCGGCCGCCGCGTACTGCTTCTGGAGAAGGCGGAACTGCCCCGCTACAAGACCTGTGGCGGCGGCATCATCGGGCCCTCCCGGGACGCCCTGCCGCCCGGTTTCGAACTGCCCCTCCAGGACCGGGTGCACGCCGTCACCTTCTCCCACAACGGACGCTTCGCCCGCACCCGCCGCTCGCGCCGGATGCTCTTCGGGCTCGTCAACCGGCCGGAGTTCGACGCCGGACTGGTCGAGCAGGCGCAGAAGGCGGGTGCCGAGCTGCGCACCGGGGCCACCGTCTCGCGCGTCGAGCAGCACGGCCCCGCGGTCCCGGACCGGCGGACGGTCGCCGTGGTCCTCGCCGACGGTGAGACGCTCCTCGCCCGGGCGGTCGTCGGCGCGGACGGCAGCGCCGGCCGGATAGGAGCGCACGTCGGGGTCAAGCTGGACCAGGTGGACCTCGGCCTGGAGGCGGAGATCCCGGTTCCGGCGTCGGTGGCCGAGGACTGGAAGGGGCGGATCCTCATCGACTGGGGGCCGATGCCCGGCAGTTACGGCTGGGTGTTCCCCAAGGGCGACACGCTCACCGTCGGCGTCATCTCGGCGCGCGGTGAGGGCGCGGCGACCAAGCGCTATCTGGAGGACTTCGTCGCCCGGCTCGGTCTCGCGGGCTTCGAGCCGGCGATCTCGTCCGGTCATCTCACGCGCTGCCGCAGCGACGACTCGCCGCTGTCGCGCGGTCGCGTCCTGGTGTGCGGCGACGCGGCGGGCCTGCTGGAGCCGTGGACCCGCGAGGGCATCTCGTTCGCGCTGCGCTCGGGGCGGCTCGCGGGGGAGTGGGCGGTACGCATCGCCGAGGCCAACGACGCCGTCGACGCCCGCCGTCAGGCGCTGAACTACGCCTTCGCCATCAAGGCGGGCCTCGGCGTGGAGATGGCGGTCGGCCGGCGAATGCTGGCCCTGTTCGAGCGCCGGCCGGGGCTGCTGCACGCGGCCGTCACCGGCCTTCGGCCTGCCTGGAACGCCTTCACGGACATCACCCGGGGCTCCACCACGCTCGCCGGGTACGTCCGTTCGAACGGGCTGGCGCGCCGGGCGCTCGACCTCCTCGACCGCCGGTTGGCGGCGACGGCCGGTGCGGCCGGCAGGGGCGCGACGCCCAAGGCCGAGGACGGCGCCCGGAACGGCGTACGCCAGGACGGGGCGGGGGACGCGAGCGCGGCGGGGTCGCCGGAGCCCACCGCCGCCGAGGGCCCGGGCGGCGCGGACCCGACGGCACCCGAAACACCCTGAGCGATGGCGGGCGGCGGCGGTCCTGAGGTCCGGCCTCCGTGCGCCTCCCCCGTGCCCGGGGCGCCGGGTGGGCCTATGACCAGGTGATGCCGGAGTTCTCCCGCCACAGCCGGGCGAGCGAGGCGTCGCCGGTCACGGACACGGCCGAGTCGGGGAGCCGGTTCCAGAGCGTCAGATAGAGACGGCCGGCGGGCCCGCTCAGCTCGCAGTCCGCCGGGCCGTCGGCGGTCCGTTCGGTGTGCGGTGCCCCCTGCGACAGGCGCGTCGTCCACACGTCACCGGTGTCCGTCGCCCGGACGCGCAGGGTGCGGGGCTCAGGCGTGCGCACCCGGCTCCGGTCGCGGGCGTGGAAGGCCCGCAGCAGCTCGTCGATCCCGTCCGCGGCGATGATCGGGTCCACCGGTCCCGGCCGCCCTTCGAGCGAGGCCGATTCGGCGTCCGCGCGGTGGACCGTCGTCTCGTGGGCCTGTCGTCGCGCCCAGAAGGCGAGCGGGGAGGGGGCGGGCAGGAACGTCCAGCACTCCAGGTCCGCGGGCGCCGCCCGCAGAGCGGCGACGAGGGCCGCGTGCCCCGCGCGGTAGTGGGCGAGCAGTGCCTCTCCGTCGAGATCAGGCTCGCCGCCGTCGGGGTGGTACGAGGTGTGCCCCTCGGCGACGAAGGCGGTCGCCCAGCGGTGCACCATCGTCGTGTGCCGCAGCAGATCGCGCACCCGCCATCCCGGGCAGGTCACGACCTCGGCGTCCGTACCCGCTTCGGCGGCGGCGTCGGCCAGGGAGCGGCCCGCCGCGTCCAGGGCCTCGATGTGCGCGTCGACCTTCATGACCTTCATACGTCGGAATTCTGCCAGTCGCCGAGACCCGTCGGCGACTGTTCACGCCTTGTCGCCGACCGGGCGGACCGTGATCGGCGCGGCACCCCTACGGCCGCTCGACGCGGCCGCCCGAGCGCTCAACCCGCCTCGGGCGCCCGCGCGTTGCGGGCCGCGTAACCGATCACCGCGGCGCCCGCCGCGAGGGCGGCGACGGTGGTGAGGGCGATCGGGAGCGAGAACCAGTCGGCGAGGAACCCGATGGACGGCGGGCCCAGGAGCATGCCGCCGTAGCCCAGCGTGGAGGCGGTGGCGACCCCGCTCGGACCGGCCAGCGCGCCCGCGCGGGCCACGGCGACCGGGAAGATGTTGGCCAGGCCGAGTCCGGTCACGGCGAAGCCCAGCAGGGCGGCCCAGACGCTCGGGGCGAGCGCGCCGAGCAGCATGCCGGCGGCGGCCGTGGCACCGCCCGCGACCAGGGTGCGGGTCTGGCCGAGGCGTTCGAGGAGGGCGGTGCCCGAGAGCCGGCCGGCCGTCATCGTCAGCGCGAAGACGGAGTAGCCCGCGGCCGCCACCCCCGGGTGCGCGTGAAGGTCCTGCTCCAGGTGCAGGGCGCCCCAGTCGGCCAGCGCGCCCTCGCCGTACGCGGTGCACAGCGCGATGACACCGAACACGATGACCAGCCCGCGCGAACCGGCCTTGGCCCGGGGCCGGTCGGTGGCGCGCTCCTCCTGCGGCGGGGCGGGGGAGGGGGTACGGAGCAGGACGGGGCCGGCGAGGGCCGTCAGGAGCAGACCGACGACCGTGAGGCCGAACAGATGTGTCGCGGGGGAGAGACTTCCGGCGACCAGCCCGCCCAGTCCCGCGCCGAGCATGCCGCCGAGGCTGAAGGCCGCGTGGAAGCTGGGCATCACGGGGCGGCGCAGCGCGGCGACGAGATCGACGGCCGCGCTGTTCATCGCGACGTTGATTCCGCCGTACGCCGCACCGAAGAGGAGCAGTACGAGGCCGAGGGAGAGCGGGGATCCGGTCAGGGCGGGCAGGGCGATCGAGAGGGAGAGCAGGACGGCCGTGACGACGGTGACGGCATGGCTGCCGTAGCGCCGGCACAGCCGTCCGGTCAAGGCCATCGTCACCACGGCACCGGCGGAGACGCCGAGCAGGGCGAGCCCGAGGTCGCTGGCGGTGGCGCCCGTCTGCTGCTTGATGGCGGGGATCCGGACCACCCAGCCGGCGAAGAGGAAGCCGTCGAGGGCGAAGAAGAGGGTCAGGGCGGAGCGGAGGCGGAACAGGGAGCGATCGGCGGTGTTTCCGCCGGGACCCCCCGGAACGGCCGTCCTTACTTTGTTTAGTAGCGGCACAAACTCAGGATAGGGGTCGGGCCGCCGTCTTTTCAACCGGGGCGACCGGGCGGGCGCAGGCGGTCGGCAGCGAAACGAGGGCCCCGGCCGGACGGACCGTCGTCAGCCCGCCGCCCGGTGGCTGTCCCCGGTGTCCCGCTCCAGGGAGACCCGCACCAGGGCCGCCGCCAGCCCCGGGAGTTCCTCGCGCCGCACCAGCCGCGCCAGCGCCTCGCGGTCCGTGGGGAGGCGGGCGCGGCGGGCGCCCTCCAAAGCGCGCTCGTCCAGGAAGGGGCCCACTTCCGGCCAGATGCCCTGCACCTCGCGCAGGAAGATGTCCGCACCGGCCGGGCCGATCCCCGGCATCTCGCGCAGAGCGGCCCGCAGCGCGTCCACGTCACCGTCCGCCGCGGCCCGCATCCGGCGCAGATCGCCGCCGTACTTCTCCAGGACCAGCTCGGCCTCCTCGCCCAGCTGCGTGGCCGTCCGCTCGTCGTAGCGCCGGTATCCGCCCTCGCCGAGCGCGTCCACCCGTTCCCGCCAGGTCGCCTCCCGCATCCGCCGCGGACTGCGCATCCCCGCCTCGAACAGCGCCCTCGCCGCCGCCACCGCCGTCTCTGCCCGGATGCGGGCGCTCAGCAGATGGGCCAGGACGAGGAGCTGGTACAGCGGCTGCGGGGTGTCCTTCAGACGGACGCCCGCCTCGTCGGCGTACGTCCGGCCGGTGTCGCCCCCCAGCAGCTCCCGCACACGTGCCACCGCCTCGGAGCGGGCCATGACGCCTCCCGATACACCGCTCGCACCGCTCGATGTGCCGCGCCGCTACCCGCTCGGCCACCGCCGAAACCGGGCGGCTGCCCGATCATGGGAGACTCGCCACCATGAACGGCAAGGCGACGACGGCCAGGACACGGCTGGACAGGGGGCGCGGCGCGCTCGGGCCCGCACTCGAACTGGTGCACACGGGCCGCGCGCCCACCCGCGCCGTCCTGACCGCCGAGCTCGGGGTCACCCGGGCCACCGCCGGAGCCGTCGCAGCCGAGCTGGAGGCGCTCGGTCTCATCCGGGTCGACTCCAACCCCGGCGCCGCCGCCGGCTCCCAGGGGCGCCCCTCGCACCGCCTCGCCGTCGCCGACAAGGGCCCCGTCGCCCTCGCCGCCCAGGTCCACTCCGACGGCTTCCGGGCCGCGCTCGTCGCGCTCGGCGGCACCATCGTCGCCACCGCCCCCGGCTGTGTCACGGTCTCCGCCGATCCCGCCCAGGTGCTCGGCGCCGTCGTCGAGGCGGGCGCCGCCCTCCTCCGCGAGAGCGGGCGCCGCTGCGTGGGGGCCGGGCTCGCCGCCCCCTCCGCCGTCGCCGAGCCCGAGGGCACCGCCCTCAACCCGCTCCACCTCGCCTGGCCGGCCGGCGCGCCGGTCCGGGAGATCTTCGCCGAACGCGTCCGCGCCGCCGGGATCGAGGGCCCCGCCTTCACCGGCAACGACGTCAACCTCGCCGCCCTCGCCGAGCACCGCCACGGCGCCGGCCGCGGCGCCAAGGACCTGCTCTGCGTGGCCACCGGCCACCGCGGCGTGGGCGGCGCGCTCGTCCTCGACGGCCGCCTGCACACCGGCAGTTCCGGCCTCGCCCTCGAAGTGGGGCACCTCACGGTCAACCCCGAGGGCCGCCCCTGCCACTGCGGCAGCCGGGGCTGTCTGGACGTCGAGACCGACCCGCTCGCCTTCCTCACGGTCGCGGGGCGCGCGCCGGGGCCGGAGGTGTCCCTGCTCCAGCAGGCGCGCGATCTGCTCCGTACGATGCCCGACGACCCGGGCGTGCGGGCCGCGACCGAGGAGCTGATCGACCGTCTGGGCCTGGGCCTCGCCGGTCTGGTGAACATCCTCAACCCGGACCGGATCATCCTCGGCGGTCTGCACCGCGAGCTGCTCGGCGCCGACCCCGAGCGGCTGCGCGCGGTCGTCGCCGACCGCAGTCTGTGGGGCCGCAGCGGCGGCGTACCGATCCTGCCCTGCACCCTCGACCACAACAGCCTGGTCGGGGCGGCGGAGCTGGCCTGGCAGCCGGTCCTCGACGACCCGCTGGCCGCTCTCGGCAGAGCGGACGTGTAGGGCCGCCCCCCCGGCGGGGACCGTTGAAAAACCAAGGGCGGAGAGGCGAGAGGGGAGCTAGCGTCCGCTCATGACGGAAACCGGTCTCCCTCCGCTCCTCGGCAGCCTCACCTTCCACGGTCCGCTCTCCGAAACCAGAGCGACCCGCATGATCGAGCGGCTCGCCGCCTCCGCGCCCGCCACCGTGCTCGACATCGGCTGCGGCTGGGGCGAACTCCTGATGCGTGTCCTGGAGGCCGCGCCCGGCGCGACCGGCGCCGGCCTCGACATCAACGCCGAGGACCTGGCCCGGGGCCGCGTCCTCGCCGAGGAGCGCGGGCTGGCCGACCGCGTGGAGTTCGTCGAGGAGTCGGCGCGCGACACCACCCGGGGCCCCGTCGACGCGATCCTCTGCCTCGGTTCGAGTCAGGCGCTCTGCGACCCCGAGCTGCCCCACGATCCCGCCGCCGCGCTGCGCGAGCTGCGCCGCCTGGTCAGGCCCGGCGGGCGGGCGGTGCTGGGCGAGGGGTTCTGGGAGCGTACGCCGACGGACGAGGAGCTCGCCGGGATGTGGCCGGGCGCCCGGGCCGACGACCACCTCCCGCTCGCCGGGCTGGTGGACCTGGCGATCCAGGCGGGCTTCCGGCCCGCCCGGATCGAGACGGCGAGCCGCGAGGAATGGGAGGAGTTCGAGTCGGGCTACCGCCACGACACCGAACTGTGGCTCGCCGCGCACCCGGAGCATCCCCTCGCCGCCGAGACCCGCGACCGCGTCGACCGCCAGCGCTCCGCCTGGCTGGCCGGCTACCGCACCGTACTCGGCATCGCGTACCTGACCCTGGTCCCGGTCGGCTGACGGCGGGTGGCGGGTGGCGGACGGGCCAGGGGCTCACCGCCGGTGGGTGGCCGCCGATGCCCGCTCCGTACGTCGTACGGGGGGCCGGTCCCGGCGCCCGTCCGGCCCGCACCCCGGGGGTCGCCGATCCGGCCCGGAGCGCCGCGGGGGCGCCGAGCCGGATCGTGAGGGCCCGGTCAGCCCGCCAGGGCCGACCGGGCGACGGCCGGCGCGCGGACCGGCTCGGCCGGGGTGCCGAACGGGACGCCCTCCAGTGTCGTGCCATGGGCACCGTGGAAGCGGCTCTGACCGGCGAAGGGGCCGTCGGTGGTCGCGCCGTAGACGGCGTGGGAACGGGACGGGATCGCCACGGCCGGCGTCGGCGCCGGAAGCGTGAACCACACGACCTTCCCGGTCTCGCCGTGCGGGCGGATGCCCCAGCTCTCGCTGACCGCCTCGATGATGGCCAGACCGCGGCCCGAAGTGGCGAACTGGTCGACGTCGTCGGGGTTCCTGAGCCCCGACGCCGGGTGGACGCACGGTATCCGCGGATCGTTGTCGCGGACCGAGACCGTGAGACGGTCGAGCAGCAGCTCGATCTCGACGGTGCACATCTTGTCCGGCTGTGCGTGCCGGTGAACATTGGTCAGCAGCTCGGTGACTCCGAGCGCCGCATGGTCGATCAAGGCATCGAGATGCCAGTAGCGCAGGTGCGCCGATACGATTCTGCGGACCTGACCGATCCGCGACGGCAGGGCCTGGAGCTCCACCGTGCAGTGCCTGCTTGGCTCGCTGATCACGGCTGCGACTCCCCGAAGTAGTCCGGAAGAAGACGAAGGATCGGATCTTTCATGCGCTGTGCACGGCGGCGGCGGGCTGGATCACAGCCATCGCTGCGATCACAGCGTCACCACCGGTAAACCCTCGGTGAGGTGGTTACAGCGTGAACCAGCGGTGACCGCCCCGCAACTCGCGGCGAGCCCCGCAGGTCAGGGGCTGCCTCACCGGCAGGCCACCCGACCGGCCCGGCGGGCGCCTCGTCACCGGCGCCTGGAAGCCCTCTTCAGCGCCTCCAGGAAACGGCCCGGCCCGGACGAGCGGTCCTGCGGGCCGTCCATCGTCAGGCGGTAGCGGGTCCCGTTCACCTTCGCCACCGTCTCGTCCGGCTTGGCGAACCACGGCCTGCCCGCCCGCACCGCGTTCACCGGAGCGCTGTCGATCTCGCTGCCGTAACTGGTCAGCAGCGACAGCCGACCGTCCTCGATCCGGACCTCGCCCGCCCTGGTCAACGACCGGGGCCAGCGCTCGATCCGTACGCCCGTGGCCGTGAACTCCGGCTCCGCCATCTCACTCCGCCCCCTTCGCACCGGTTGTCCCCACCAGTGTGCCGGGCGGGCGGCGGGCGCACCAGAGGCCCTCCTGCAAGCGACGCCTATGGACCCCCAAAGCGAACGTTTGCGCAGGTGAGCGGGTTATCGTCGGCAGTGGGAACCGTACGGGGACCGAGGACAGGGACGAGGGACGCATGAGCACCACGGAGAACACCGTGCCGGACGCCGCACCGGGCGCCGCCGCCACCATCGACGTCGACCGGAGCGACCCGGCGTACCGCGCCTGGCTCAAGGAGGCCGTCCGCAAGGTGCAGGCCGACGCCAACCGCTCCGCCGACACCCACCTGCTGCGCTTCCCGCTCCCGGAGAAGTGGGGCATCGACCTCTACCTCAAGGACGAGTCGACCCACCCCACCGGCAGCCTCAAACACCGCCTCGCCCGTTCGCTCTTCCTCTACGGCCTGTGCAACGGATGGATCCGGCCGGACAAGCCCGTCATCGAGGCCTCCAGCGGCTCGACGGCCGTCTCCGAGGCGTACTTCGCCAAGCTGATCGGCGTGCCCTTCATCGCCGTGATGCCGCGCACGACCAGCCCGGAGAAGTGCCGGCTGATCGAATTCCACGGCGGCCGCTGCCACTTCGTCGACGACTCGCGCAAGATGTACGAGGAGTCCGCCGCCCTCGCGGAGCGGACCGGCGGCCACTACATGGACCAGTTCACCTACGCCGAGCGGGCCACCGACTGGCGCGGCAACAACAACATCGCCGAATCGATGTACCAGCAGCTCCGGTTGGAGCGCTACCCCGAGCCCGCCTGGATCGTCGCCACCGCCGGCACCGGCGGCACCTCCGCCACCATCGCCCGCTATGTGCACTACATGCAGCACGACACCCGTATCTGCGTCGCCGACCCGGAGAACTCCTGCTTCTTCGACGGCTGGATGCACAACGACGCGCTGGCGACGGCTGATTGCGGCTCCCGCATCGAGGGCATCGGCCGGCCGCGGATGGAGCCCAGCTTCGTGCCCGGCGCCATCGACCGGATGATGAAGGTCCCCGACGCCGCCAGCGTCGCCGCCGTCCGCGCCCTGGAGACCGCGATCGGCCGCAAGGCCGGCGGCTCCACCGGCACCGGACTCTGGAGCGCCCTGAAGATCGTCGCCGAAATGGTCGAACGCGGCTCCACCGGCAGCGTCGTGACCCTGATCTGCGACCCGGGCGACCGCTATCTCGACAAGTACTACTCCGACGCCTGGCTGGCCGGCCAGGGCCTGGACATCGCGCCCTACGCGGCCGCTGTCGACCGGTTCCTGGCGACGGGTGTCTGGCCGGAGTGAGCCGCCGGTCCAGACGGCGCATCGCGTCCCGGCGGCCATGACCGTCTCCTGGAGGCGGATTCCGCCGCGCGGCCGGACGGTACGGCAAAGGGCGGGGCCGAGGCCCGCACACCATAGCCGGCGGGCCGTCAGATGCCCAGGAGTCCGTCCATGGCGCGGCCGAACAACCGCCGCCCCGCGAGGGCCAGTACCGGATCGAGGACGCGGGGCACCCCCCGTACCCGCAGCTCCTCCGTCCACACCGCGCGCGAGCCGCCGGACGGCCCGGCGTACACCTCGATCCGCGCCCGGCCGAGCACCAGGCGGCCGCGCTTCTCCAGCAGGCACACCGCGGGCCGCTCCACCGCCCCGTCCTGCGGCGCTCCCCACCCCGGCGGCGGCTCCCAGCGCACGACCTCCATCGGGTCGTCGAAGGCCAGTCTCCCGAGCCCCGTACGCGCCACGAACCGGGTCCCCACACCCGGGGGCCCGGGGGTCAGCACCCGGATCCGGGTCAGCGGCACCCGGGCGCCGTGGGCCGCCCAGTCGGTGAGCCGCCGCCACGCCTCCGCAGCCGGCAGAGCCGTGGTGCGTTCGATCCGGAAGACGCTCACCCGCTCACCCCCCTCACTCCCGGTCCTCGCCCGCCACGACGAGATCCGGCAGATGCTCCGCCATCTCCGCCCGGACCCGCGGCGAGAGCCCGCGATCGGTCACGAGCGTGTCCACCTCGTCGAGCCGGGCGAACGAACTGAGGCCCACCGTCCCCCACTTGGTGTGGTCGGCGACCACCACGACCCGGCGGGCCGAGCGCATCAGCAGCCGGTTCGTCTCGGCCTCCGCCAGGTTCGGCGTCGACAGACCCGCCTCCACCGAGATGCCGTGCACCCCGAGGAACAGCACGTCGAAGTGGAGCGAGCGGATCGCCTGGTCGGCGACCGGGCCCACGAGCGCGTCCGACGGCGTGCGCACCCCGCCCGTCAGCACCACCGTCGCCGCGCCGGGACGCGCCTCGCCCGTGGAACCGGCGCGGTGCGCCGCGTGGAAGACATCGGCGACCCGGACCGAGTTGGTCACCACCGTCAGATCCCGCACGTCAAGCAGGTGCCCCGCCAGCGCGAACGTGGTCGTACCGCCCGACAGGGCGATCGCCGCACCGGGCGGCACCATCCGCGCCGCCGTCCGGGCGATCTCGTCCTTCGCCCCCGACTCCAGGACGGACTTGGCCTCGAACCCCGGCTCGTGCGTACTCGCCTCGACCACCGGCACCGCGCCGCCGTGCACCTTCTCCACGACGCCCTGCCGGGCGAGCGCGTCCAGGTCCCGGCGGACCGTCATGTCCGAGACGTTGAGCCGTCGCGTCAGCTCGTTGACCCGGACACCGCCGCGGCGCCGGACCTCGTCCAGAATGAGGGCGCGCCGCTGCTCCGCGAGGAGATTCTGATGGTCGCTCACCGCCGGGGCCGTTCCTTCCGAAGGGGACAGGGGGATGGTGACGGATTACGTGAGAGGCCCTGCGCAGCCGCACGGCCTTCCGCGATCCTGTTGCCTGCCGACGAATCCTGCCATCCAGAGAGCGAGTCACCGAAGTGTCCCCTGCCACACCCGTCCCGCAGAGCGGTGGCGCGGCGCTCGAACTCCTCGTCCACGGTGTCGGCGGAGCCACCCCGCAGGACATGCTGGACGACCCGCGTACGGTACGGGTCACCGGGGACACGACCGCCGCCATGCACCGCCGCGCCGACGACCTGGACGCGGAGGACCACCCCGAGCGCTACGCCGAACGACCGGTCCCCGAGGCGTACTGCTGGGCCAACCTCACCTCCGGCAACGGCGCCCGCGCCCTGTGGCTGCTCCTCCTGCCCTTCATGGTCGCCAACCTGGCCCACTGGATGCGCCCGCCCGCCCACGGCCGGCCCGGCCTCGTCCGGACGTACGGCGTCCTGGTGCGGCTGGTCGCGCTCACCCTCACCGTGCTGCTCACCGCCGCGGCCTGCGAGGTCGCGCTCGATCTGACGGCCTGGCAGTGCGCGGGCGTCACCGCCTGCGCCGAGGGCCGGTCCTGGCTGGGGTTCCTCTCCGCCGAGCGCGGCGGCTGGTGGTCCCAGCCGGGCCGCCGGCTCGCGCTGGCCGCGGTGGTCCCGGCCGCGCTGGTGGGCCTGCTGTGGTACCTCTCCAACCGGACCTGGAGCGCCTACGAGGCGCAGCGCCCGCCCGCCGGGTACGACGACATGCCCGAGGCGCCCGCCGAGACGCCCGGCACGGCCGTGGCCGAGGTCCCGCTCGCGCCCGCTCCCGACGCCGACTCCGCCGAGGACGAGCTCGCCACCATCGACCCCGCCGAGGCCGACGCGGCACCCGGCACCGAGCCCCCGCCCCGGCTCCGTCCCGCCCTCGGGCGCCCCGGCTTCTGGTACGGGCGCCGTCTCGTCGCGCGGCTGCGCGCCGCCCACACGGCCGCCGGCCTCCTGACCGTGGCCGCCGCCCTCGACGGCGCCGCCGCCCGCCACGACCGCGAGGCGGCCTCCTCCCTCGGGGAGCCGCTGGGATGGGCGCTCCAAGGCGCCTGCGCCGTCTTCGCGGCCGTCATACTCTGGGTGGTGTGCCGCCGCGGCCGCAGCGAGAAGCGACTCGACCTGCGGATCGAACGCGCCCTCGTCACCTGGCTGCCCTGCGCCGCCCTCCTCCTGCTGCTGTTCTCCGTCCTGTACGCCGGATGGTCCCGCCCCGGGTGGCGTTCCACCGGCACCCTGCCCGGTGACATGACCTTCGGCGTGCTGACGCTGGCCCAGGGCGGCCTCGTGGTCGCCCTCGGAATCGTCGCCGTCCTGCTGCACCGGCCCCGACGCCACCCGCGCACCGCCATGTTCGGACTCGGCGGACCCGCCGTCGCCATGCTCGCCTGCGCGCTCGCGGGCGTGATGACCGGTGGGGTCGCCCAGCGCGTCGCCGACTGGCTGGACGGGCCCGCCACCCCCGGCATGGGAGAAGGCCCGCTCATCGGACCGCCCGTGCTGCTGAGCTGGCAGGCGTCCGTCATCCCCGTCCTGCTGCTGATGCTGCTCGCGCCCGCCGCCTTCCTCGTCCTGCGGACCGCACGCACCGCCCGCCGCCTCCGGTCGGTCGTCGAGGCCGACTACGGCACGGAGGACCCGGACCCCGTCCGTACCGGAACGATCTCCTCCGGCCGGGCCCGCGCCGGTCTCACCGACGCCGCCCCCGTCCTCGTCGGCATCGTCTCCGGCGCCACGCTGCTGCTCGGAGCCGTCTCCGTGGCGGGCGCCTGGGCCAGCGAGAACGTCCCCGGCCGGGCCTTCGACGGGGCCCATCCCGCGATCGAGTCCGCCGCCGACACCGCCCAGGCCCTCGGCTCCTGGATGATCGGCTTCGGTTTCATACTGTTCGTCACCTGGGGCCGACGCGCCTACAAGGACCGCTCCGCCCGCCGCACCATCGGCATCCTCTGGGACGTGGGCACCTTCTGGCCGCGCGCCGCACACCCCTTCGCCCCGCCCTGCTACGCCGAACGGGCCGTTCCGGACCTGACCTGGCGCATGCGCTCCTGGACCCGGCACACCGGCGGCCGGCTCGTCATCTCCGGCCACTCCCAGGGCAGCGTCCTCGCCGCGGCCGCCGTCTGGCAGCTCCCGCCCGCCACCCGCAAGCGGGTCGCGCTCCTCACCTACGGCTCCCCGCTGGAGCGCCTCTACGGCCGCTGGTTCCCCGCCTACTTCGGCCCCGACGCCCTGCGCGGACTGCATCGCGCGGTGCACTGCTGGAGCAATCTGTACCGCGCCACCGACCCCATCGGCGGCCCGGTCCGGGTGCCCGCCGAGGGGGACAAGCCCGCCGTCGACCGCCCGGCCCTGCTCGACCCGATCGTGTACGGCCGCACCCACGCGCACCCGTTGCCCGAACCGATCCTCGGCCACTCCGACTACCAGGCCGACCCGGCGTTCGCCGGTGAACGCACCGGTCTCCTCGACCGCTTGCCACCCGCCCTGCCCCGCCAGCGGACCGACGGCGCCGACGAGGCCGCACGTCAGGGGAGTTCGGGCAGGTCCTCCGGATAGAGCAGGGTCAGCTCGTCCGTGCTCGCCTCGGCGAGCACGGCGACCCGGCCGGCGTGCCGCTCCACCATCGACTCGAACGTCTGGCGCGCCGTACGGCCGTTGCCGAACGCCGGCCCCTTGGGCAGCTCGGAGAAGTACTTCCGCAGGGCCTCGTCCGTACCCGGCGCGAGCCGGTACTCGTGCTCGTCGGCCTGCTGCTCCACGATCCGCACCAACTCGTCGGGGACGTAGTCGCTGAAGGTGATGGTCCGTGAGAAGCGGGACGCCACACCGGGGTTGACGGTCAGGAACCGCTCCATCTCCGCGGTGTAGCCGGCGACGATCACCACCACCGCGTCGCGATGGTCCTCCATCAGCTTCACCAGCGTGTCGATGGCCTCCCGCCCGAAGTCCCGCCCCGAGTCCTCCGGGGACAGCGCGTACGCCTCGTCGACGAACAGGACCCCGCCGCGCGCCCGGTCGAACGCCTCCTGAGTCCGGATCGCGGTCGAGCCGATGTGCTCGCCGACCAGATCGACCCGCGACACCTCGACCAGATGGCCGCGTTCCAGGACGCCGAGGGAGGCGAGGATCTCGCCGTACAGCCGGGCCACGGTCGTCTTGCCCGTGCCGGGGTTGCCGGTGAAGACCAGATGGCGGCGGACCGAGGCCGCCTTCAGACCCGCCTCCTGCCGTCTGCGCCCCACCTCGATCATGTTGGTCAGCGTCCGGACCTCGTGCTTGACGCTCTCCAGGCCCACCAGGGCGTCCAGTTCACCGAGCACCTCATGGGACGACCGCGCGGCGACCGGGGCCGGTTCGGCGGCCGGCCCGGGCGCGGCGACGGCGGGGGAGTGCGGCGCCGGAACCGTCCCGAGCAGCCCCGCCGACCGTGTCGCCGTGAGCACGGCGCCCGGATCCGACGCCGGGGCGGGACGCACCCCGCTCTCGTCGCTCGTGCAGTCCTCCGCGACCGGGCCGTCCTCGGGCAGGTCGTACCCGCCGCGCGCGCACCGTTCCGTGCGGCACTTGCGCAGGGTCGTCCGGCAGCCGTCCATCACATGGAAGCCGTACCCCCCGCTGCCGGTCACCCGGCAGCCGTGGAACGTGCCCCGCCCCTCGGCCGAGACGTAGAACCCGGCCTCGGCGGGCGAGGTCACCACGCACCGGTCGATCGTCGGGTCGGCGCCCTTGGTGACGATCACCCCGGTCTGCACGGCGTCGATGGTGCAGCCGGCCAGCGTGCCTCCGCTGCCGTGGTCGCGGAACCAGGCGCCGGTGGACGCCTCCCGGATCCGGCAGTCGTCGAGCTGCGCGGTCGCCCCGTCGCTCACCGAGACGGCCGTGTTCCGCACCTGCGACAGATCGCTGTCGACGACATCGGCGCGTGAGCCCCGGTCGAGGACGAACAGCGCGTCGGGCACGTCGTGCACCCGGCACGCGTCGAGCACGACCGTCGCACCGTCGCTGACCCAGACCGCCGGATAGTCGCCCGTACTGTCGTGGATCTCGCACTGGTTGGCGTCCACCCGGGTGCCCGGGTCCCACACGGAGAGGCCGTTGCGTCCGAAGCGCCGCACGGTGGAGCGGGTCAGCGTCAGGACGGAGCGGGAGCGCAGATCGACGGCGTTCTCGGGGATGTCGTGGATGTCGCAGTCGGACACGGTCAGGACCGCGTCCGTGTCCAGTGTGATGCCGTCGGCCGACGTGCGGTGCACGGAGGAGTCGGAGAGATGGACGGTGGCCCGCGCCGCGATCTGCAGACCGGCGCCCTTCACCTCGTACACCTCGCAGCCGATGCCCTCCAGGCCGCTGCCCTCGCCGTTGACGGTGATTCCGGCGCCCGAGGCGTGATGGACCCGGCAGCGTTCGAGCCGCGGATGCGCGCCCCCGCGCACGGAGACGCCGGACTGGCCCGCCGAGACGACCTCGCACTCCTCGAACACCCCGCCCGCGCCGTCCAGTACGGCGATCCCGACCCCGGCCGGATTGTCGACGGTGCAGCGCCGGACGGTGGGTCTGGCGGCGCCGCGGACCTCGATCCCGGCGGCCGAGCGGGTCACGACGCGCAGGTCGAGCAGCTCGGGTGTGCCGTCCTCGACCAGCAGCGCGGGGGCGGCCGCGTCCTGGCCCTCGACATGCAGGTCCTGCACGGTCGCCGAGGCACGGACGGTGAGCGGCACGCCGTCCGCGGGCGCGATCCGCACCGAACCGACCCCGCCCTCCGGTCCGCGCAGGGTGACGGCGCGTCGGATGACGAGGTTCTCCCGGTACGTGCCGGGCGCGACGGTCAGGACGTCGCCGTCCGCGGCGGCCTCCAGGGCCGCGGCGAGGGAGGCGTACTCACCCGTGCGCCTCCGCCACCGCGATGTGCCGGTGTGCGTGACCTGGACCGTGCCCTGTGCCATGGGTGTGCTCTGCCCCCGCCTCATGCGTCGCCGCTGATCCGATGCCCCACCGTAGCGCGCGCGGCGGGGCCGGGTTGACGAGTCAGCTGCCCGCGCCCGTACGTCCCCAGTCGGGGCCGGTCTCGGCCCAGGCGCGGTCGAGCCGCTCGTACCGCCGGTGTACGAGACGTCGTACGATCCCGCGCCTGGCGGTCTCGACGAACACCGAGGCGAGGGCGGCGGTGAGCAGTCCGAGGAGGACCGCGTGGGCGCGGGCCGTCTCCGCCCGCATCGGCGGGGCGACGGGTCGCCCGCTCCGGTCGGTCCAGAGGCGGAAGGTGTCGCCGGGGTCGGACAGGTCCCGCCGCACGGCCACCGTCCCCGTCCGGGACGCGCCGTCGGGCGCCTTCCAGCGGGCGACGACGGCCCGGCGGAGGTGTGGCGCGCCGCCCGGCTCGGGGTTCCGCGGGCCGGCCGTGGGGGCGTCGGCGAGCCGGAGGACCTGTGCCGTCGTCTGCTGCCGCTGCTGATGCTGGGCCAGGACCGCGCTCCTGAGGGAGGCGTCGGTCCGCGCGCCGGAGATCCAGCCGACCGCGGGTACGGCGAGCGCGAGCAGCACGACGGCGGTCAGCGCGACCCATGCCTCGATCAGGTCCGTCGGGCGGCACAGGGGATTGTGCCTCCAGCGCCAGACTCCGGTGGCTGCTCGCACGCCTCGCACCCCCTCGTTCTCGTCGCTCTTCCAACGAGTCTGCCCCGGAGGGGGGTTCCCGCCGTTCGGGCGGGAGGTGCGGCGCGTCCGACCGCCCCCGGCGGGCGGAGGGTCAGCCGAGGATCTCGACCTCGTCACCGACCCGGATCGTGCCGGTGTGCTCGGGCACGAGGTTCTGGCCGAAGATCAGCCGGCTGCCGTCCTTGCGGTGCCGGGCGAGGGTCCGCAGGGGTTCCTTGCCGCGCTCGGCGGTCTCCTGGTCGGTGGTGGTCACGACGCACCGCCCGCAGGACTTGGCGACCCGGAAGGTGACCTCGCCGAGGGAGAGCCGGGTCCAGCCGTCCTCGGCCCAGGGCGCGGTGCCGTCCACGACCACGTTCGGCCGGAAACGGTTCATCGGCAGGGGGCCCTCGTCGGGGTGGTCCCCCTGGGCGATCAGCGAGTTGAGGGCGTCGAGGGAGGACACCGTGGTGACCAGGAGCGGAAAGCCGTCCGCGAAGCTCACCGTCTCGCCCGGCAGCGCGTACTCCGGGTCGATCGGACGACGGTGCGCGGGATCGTCCATGTGCACGAGCCGGACCTCGGTCTCCAGATACGCGCTGAACCACGCGTCCGCCGCGGGATCGGCCGGGACCGCCTCCACCGGAGTCTCGAAGACCTCCACCCGGATCGTGGACGACGGCCGCGGCACCTCGATCGCCAGTGGTTCCCGGCCGGGCGCGGACACCCTGATGCCACCGCCCGGCAGCGGCTCGGCCGAGGCCAACGCCATGCGCGGATGACGGCGTTGGGTCACGACCTTGCCCGAGGCGTCCACGACACTCCAGCGGCGGTCGCCGGCCAGTCCCCATGGCTGGACCTCCGCCTCGGCGGGCGCGACCCCGCGCATCGCCTTGACCGGGTGGACATGGACGGAGCGCACGACAGGATTCGGCATACCGTCATCCTGCCAGCCGCCCCGGACACCGTGTCGGTCAGTACCCCCCGCCCTGGTACGGCCGGTTGTACGGGTCGTCGTACGGAGCGGGGGCCGGGACGGGCCTCGCGGCCGCCGGGCGCATCGCTTCGTACCCCGTGCCCACCGGACGCTGCGGCTGCTGGGGCTGGACGCCCGGGTAGCCGCGGGGACCGGCCGGCTGCTGCGGGATGTAGGGCGCGGGAGCGTGCTGCAGCGGCACCGGGGCCATCTGCTGCGCGGGCTGGGGATAGCCGTAGGAACCACCGCCGCCGTAGGACGGCGCCGGATGGCTGGGTGCCGCCGGAAGGGCGGGCAGAGCCGGCAGGTAACTGTTACCGGTGTCGTACGCGGAAGGCACTCGGATCGGAGCGATCTGAGGCGTGCCCCGCTCCGCGACCAGGGAGTCGTAGATCGGGGTGTCGGGGAACGACGGCGCGGTGTAGTAACCGCCGCCGTAGGTGGAGCGGGGGGAGGTCATGGCACATAAGTTAAGCCCACGATGTGCTGGTTGGGGAGACCGATAAGCGGGTTGTTTGACGGGTTCTGAGGGACCGTCGATCCGCAATGCGAGCGAACGCGACAAATGCGGTCGCCCGAGGGAACGTGGATCTTGAAAAGCCGAGCTGGGGAGGGGTTACCGACGGGTCACCCGCGGTGCGCCCCGGATGCCCGGCATGAAGTCGGCGTAAAGAAATCCCGGCGTCCCGACGGTCAAGATCAACGACGAGCATGTCCATGCTAAAGGGCCTTCTTCGCGGGCGCGCGCGGGGTGCGCACGGGGAATTGGCGAGGCGTTCAGACGGGGGACCGGAAGTCGACGCTTCGTTGCTACTCCTTGTGTCGGAGAAATCGCGCTCCGGCGCGGAGGTCGCATTTCCGGGACGGGCCGTAGCGCCCTCCCTCTCCGTGCCGACGCCTATCGGTCGGGTGCGGCCTCCGGGCGGGCGTACACGCGCCCCTTCCAGGCCGCGCCCTGGCCGCGGTAGTGCCGCACCGCCGAATCCACCGTCATCAGGAGGTAGAGCAGCGCGGTGAAGGGAAGCGTCGGCGCCAGCCGGAGCGGCTGGCGGTAGTAGCGGAGCATCGGAAGGTACGTTCCGGCCATCACCGCCCAGGCGAGCCCGCCCGCCGCGCCCGCCACCGCGTCGCCCGTCAGCGCCCCGGCCGCCACCGCGACCGGGGGAGCGAGGTAGACCACCGCGAGCCCGGCCACCGTGCCGGCCAGCACGACCGGGTTGTGGCGCAGTTGGGCGTAGGCGCTGCGCGACACCATCCGCCACAGGTCGGCGAGGCGGGGATACGGCCGGACACTGTCGACCCGGTCCGCGAGCCCCAGCCAGATCCGCCCGCCGGCCCGCCGCACCGCCCGGGCCAGCGAGACGTCGTCGATCACCGCCTGCCGGATGGCCTCCGGGACCCCGGCCCGCTCGGCGGCCTCCGCCCGCAGCAGCACGCAGCCGCCCGCGGCCGCCGTCGCCCGGGGGCGGCGGGCGTTGATCCAACGGAAGGGGTAGAGCTGGGCGAAGAAGTAGACGAAGGCCGGGACGATCAGACGCTCCCACCCGCTCGCCACCCGCAACCGGGCCATCTGCGACACCAGGTCGAGGCCGTTCGCCGTCGCCGCCGTCACCAGCAGGCGCAGACTGTCGGGCTCGTGCGCGATGTCCGCGTCGGTCAGGAGCAGGAACTCCGGTTCACGCGCGCGTGCCCGCGCCATCCCATGGCGCAGCGCCCACAGCTTCCCGGTCCAGCCGGCCGCGGGTTCACCAGGAGTGACCACCGTCAGCGGCAGCCCGCCGTACCGCCCGGCCAGCTCGCGCGCGAGCTTCCCGGTGCCGTCGGTGCTGTTGTCGTCGACGAGCAGCACCTCCGCCTCACCCGGATAGTCCTGGGTGAGCAGCGACGGCAGGCTGAGCGGCAGCACCTCCGCCTCGTCCCGCGCGGGTACGACCACGATGACGCGCGGCCAGCTCCGCGGCTCCACGCGCGCGTGGCCGGCGTTCAGGGGCAGGCGCTGGTCGGTACGCCAGAAGAACCCCTGTCCCAGCAGCAGCCACCCCCAGGCGGTCAGCGAACCCGTGGCGATCCAGGCAATGGCGCTCATTCGTCGCAGTCTGCCCCACAACGGCGGGGACGCAAGGGTG
Source organism: Streptomyces sp. NPDC003027 (assembly GCF_053591435.1). Taxonomy (NCBI): domain Bacteria; kingdom Bacillati; phylum Actinomycetota; class Actinomycetes; order Kitasatosporales; family Streptomycetaceae; genus Streptomyces; species Streptomyces sp. NPDC003027. Next base: position 59,213 of record NZ_JBSFTU010000007.1, on the reverse strand, counting down.
GTCGGCTAGGGTGACCGGGTGAAGATCGCGCTCATGGACTCCGGAATCGGCCTGCTCGCGGCAGCGGCCGCGGTGCGCCGGCTGCGGCCGGACGCCGATCTGGTCCTCTCCTCCGACCCCGACGGCCTGCCCTGGGGCCCGCGTACCCCCGAGGATCTCACCGCCCGCGCGCTGGCCGTCGCCCGCGCCGCCGCTGCGCAGCGGCCGGACGCCCTCATCGTCGCCTGCAACACCGCCTCGGTCCACGCCCTGCCCGCCATCCGCGCCGAGCTGGAACCGAGTATTCCGGTGATCGGCACCGTCCCCGCGATCAAACCGGCCGCCTCGGACGGCGGGAAGATCGCCATCTGGGCGACCCCGGGGACCACCGGCAGCCCGTACCAGCGCGGACTCATCCGCGAGTTCGCCGAGGCGGCAGAGGTCACCGAGGTGCCCTGCCCGGGCCTCGCCGACGCCGTCGAGAACGCCGACGCGGCAGCCGTCGCACGGACCGTCGCGGCCGCCGCGGCCCTCACCCCCCGCGACATCCGGGCCCTGGTGCTCGGCTGCACGCACTACGAACTCGTCGCCGAGCAGATCCGTACGGCGGTCCAGCACACGGACCTCCCCCCGGTGGTTTTCCACGGCTCGGCCGGGGCAGTCGCCGCACAGGCGCTGCGCCGGATCGGCGCCGGACCCGCACCCTGCGCCGACCCCGTGGGCGGTCTGACCGTGCTCCACAGCGGTCGGCCCTCCCGGCTCACGGCCGCCGCCCTGAGCTACCCGGAAGGCCGTCTGCTCGGAGTCGCGGCCGCGGCCCGCTGACGGGACGAACCCGGTGCGCCGGCGGGGCGACAGCGGGCGCCGCGCGAGCGGAACGTGAGTAGGCTGCGAGCCATGAGGGACCCCTCCCGTCATCCCCACCACCCCCGGCCGCTGGACACCGGTGTACCGGTACCGGAGGTGTGGACCGGCCGTGCCACCAACCGCGTCCAGTGGGTGCTCGCCACCGCCGGCGCGCTCTTCGTCGCCGTCGGCATCGCGCTGGCCGTCGACGCCCCGTGGACGTCGGGCATCATCCCGCTGCTCATGTCCGTGATCGGATGTGTGGCGGCGGGGCTGCTGATGATGTTCGGCACGCTCGCCTTCGTCCATGTGGCGGTGAAGGTCGACGACCGGTCGCTGGAGGTCCGCTGCGGCCCTCTCGGTCTGCCGCGCCGCAGGATCCCGCTGTCCCACGTCGTCGGCGTCGAGGCCGCCCCGGTCACACCACGCCACTGGGGCGGCTGGGGATACCGCTGGCGCCCCGAGAAGGGCACCGGGGTCATCGTCCGCCGGGGCGACGCCGTGGTCCTCGAACTCGGTGACGGACGGGCCTTCACGGTCACGGTGGACGACGCGGACACCGCGGTCCGCGTCATCCGCGACCGCCTCGGCCGAGCGAAGGACACCACGAGGAACGGGGCGCCGCCGTCCACCCCGCCGGCGGCACCCTCCTCGCCCACCACGCCGACCGCACCTCCGGCGCCTCCCGTGCCGCCGCCGACGACGGGGCCGACGAGCGCCTGACTCCCCGCGGACGCCTGAGCCTGTGCGCCGCCGCGTTCCGGGCCCGGGCGTCCGTATGTCTGGCATTCGTCCGGCCTCGAAAGGGCAGCGCGGGAACGTTTCGGCGGGCGGGAGAGCGCGTCCGGCCGCAGGCCGGAGAGGTCTGGACCGGACGCCGTCGGCCCGGGAACCGCGCCGTAGACTCCGCAATGTGAGCACCACCATCGCGCCCGTCGACGCCTCCGGCCCCACCGCCGCCTCCGAGACGGGGGCCGGTCGCCGGCTCCGGCGCCTCGTGCGGCCGGGCGCCGCCGCCCTGTCCGGGGCCCTGCTCTTCCTGAGCTTCCCGCCCCGCCCCCTGTGGTGGCTCGCGCTGCCCGCGTTCGCACTGCTCGGCTGGACCCTGCGGGGCCGCCGCCCGCGCGCCGGATTCGCGCTGGGCCACCTCGCCGGACTCGGCTTCCTGCTGCCGCTGCTGATCTGGACCGGCGCCGAGGTCGGACGGTTCCCGTGGATCGCGCTCGCCGCGGTGGAGGCGCTGTTCGTCGCCGCCGCCGGGGTGGGCATCGCGGCCGTCTCCCGGCTGCCCGCCTGGCCGGTGTTCGCCGCGGCGGTCTGGATCCTCGCCGAGGCGGCACGCGCGCGTGTCCCGTTCGGCGGCTTCCCCTGGGGCAAGGTCGCCTTCGGACAGGCCGACGGCGTCTTCCTGCCGCTCGCCGCCGTCGGCGGCACCCCCGTGCTCGGATTCGCCGTGGCGCTCTGCGGTTTCGGACTCTACGAGGTGGCCCGCCAGGTCCGCGCGTACCGGGCGACCGGCACCGTTCCGCGCGGCCCCCTCGACGCGGCCGCCCTCGCCGTCCTCGTCCCGGTCACCGGCGCCCTGGCCGCGCTGCCCCTGGTCGACGACTCCGCGCAGGACGGCACCGCCACCGTCGCCGCGGTGCAGGGCAACGTGCCGCGCCTCGGCCTCGACTTCAACTCCCAGCGGCGCGCCGTCCTCGACAACCACGCCAACCGCACCAAGGAGCTCGCCGCGGACGTCAGGGCCGGCGAGAAGCCCCGGCCCGACTTCGTGCTGTGGCCGGAGAACTCCTCCGACATCGACCCGCTGGCGAATCCCGACGCGCGGGCCGTCATCGACGAGGCCGTGCGGGCGATCGGCGTCCCGACCGTGATCGGCGCGGTCCTCACCCCCGACACCGGCACACTGCGCAACACCCTCATCGAATGGGACCCCGAGGACGGACCCGTCGCCACCTACGACAAGCGGCATGTCCAGCCCTTCGGCGAGTACATCCCGATGCGGCCCTTCGTACGCCTCTTCAACAGCAACGTGGACCGGGTGAGCCGCGACTTCGGCCCCGGCGACCAGGTCGGCGTCTTCGACCTCGCGGGGACCCGGGTGGGCCTGGCGACCTGCTACGAGGCGGCCTTCGACTGGGCCGTACGGGACACCGTCACGCACGGCGCCCAGCTCGTCACCGTACCGAGCAACAACGCGACCTTCGGGCGCAGCGAGATGACCTACCAGCAGCTGGCGATGTCACGGGTGCGGGCGGTCGAGCACAGCCGCTCCGTCGTCGTCCCGGTCACCAGCGGTGTCAGCGCGATCATCATGCCGGACGGCAGGATCGTGGCGAAGTCGGCGATGTTCACCCCCGACGTGCTGGTCGAGGAGGTGCCGCTGCGTTCCTCGCTCACGCCGGCCACGCGGATGGGCACCCTGCCGGAGGCGCTCCTGGTGGCGGTGGCGGCCGCCGGTCTCGGCTGGTCCGCGCTGCGCGCCGTCCGCGCCCGTCGGAACTCCCCGGCCGCCGGTTCTTGATCCGTAAGGCTTTAGGGTCGGGACATGGGTACTCCTGACTTCATCCGCGACCTGCGGGCCAGCGCCGGCCACCAGCTGCTCTTCCTGCCCGGCGTGAGCGCGGTCGTCTTCGACGACCGGGGGAGGGTGCTGCTCGGCCGGCGGGCCGACAACGGCCTGTGGTCGATCATCGGCGGCATCGTCGAGCCCGGGGAGCAGCCCGCCGACTGCGCGGTGCGCGAGGTGTACGAGGAGACCGCCGTGCGATGCGAGGCCGAGCGGGTCGTGCTCGTCCAGACACTGCGCAAGCCCGTCGTCTACCCGAACGGCGACCGGTGCCAGTTCGTGGACATCTCCTTCCGCTGCCGGGCGGTCGGCGGCGAGGCGCGGGTGAACGACGAGGAGTCGACGGATGTCGGCTGGTTCGAGGTGGACCGGCTCCCGGAGATGAAGCGGTTCTCGCACTTCCGGATCGAGCAGGCGCTCGCCGACGAACCCACATGGTTCGACACCACGCCGCAGGGCTGAAGTATGGGCTCGGCGCACATCGGTCGGGGGTGGCGCGCTTCATAAGGTGCGGAGCATGAGCGCCCCCACCCCCTCAGGTCCCGCGCCGGCCCAGGTACCGGCCCCTTCCCCCCGTCCGGTACGGGCGCCGGCCGCCGGACCGGCCGCCGCAGCGAGGCCCGCGTCGGCCGCCGGACCGAGGCCCGCGCCGGCCCCCGCAGCGAGGCCCGCGCCCGGCTCGGTCATGCTGGACCTCGCCGGACGCACCGCGCTCGTGACCGGCGCGGCCGGCGGCATCGGACGTGCCTGCGCGCTCCGGCTCGCCGCCGCCGGGGCCCGGGTCAGAGCCGTCGACCGGGCCGCCGACGGCCTGGAGGCGCTCGCCCACGAGGCCACCGGCCTGCCGGGCGCGGTCGAGCCGCGACTCCTGGACCTCACCGACCTCGCCGCCGCGGAGACCGTGGCGGCGGGCGCCGACATCCTCGTGAACAACGCCGGACTGCAACTCGTCCGCCCCATCGAGGACTTCCCGCCGGACGTCTTCCACACCGTCCTGACCGTCATGCTGGAGGCCCCGTTCCGGCTGATCCGAGGCGCCCTGCCGCACATGTACGCTCAGGGCTGGGGCCGGATCGTCAACCTCTCCTCCGTGCACGGTCTGCGCGCCTCTCCCTTCAAGTCCGCCTATGTGGCCGCCAAACACGGACTCGAAGGACTCTCCAAGACCGCGGCCCTCGAAGGCGCACCCCATGGAGTCACCTCCAACTGCGTCAACCCCGGCTATGTGCGCACCCCCCTGGTCGAACGGCAGATCGCCGACCAGGCGGCCGCCCACTCCATCCCGCCGGACCGGGTCCTGACCGAGGTGCTCCTCAAGGACTCGGCGCTCAAGCGGCTCATCGAACCGGAGGAGGTCGCCGAGGCGGTGCTCTACCTCTGCACCCCGCAGGCCTCCTTCATCACCGGCACGTCCCTGACCCTCGACGGCGGCTGGACCGCCCACTGACGTTTTCCACAGGCGGTCGTCCACAGGGCTGGTGCGACCACCCGTACGGCAGGTATCCCTGTGTCCATGTCCCAGGAACAGGTCTCCTACCTGGAGCTCCTCGCACGAGGAGCCGCGGTGGAGGCGTACGACAGGCCCGTGCTGCTCGCCCGTGCGAGCGGCGCGGGCCCGGAGGCGCTGGCCGGGCTCGAACAGGCCAAGCAGCTCGCCCTGCGGGTCCGGGCCGAGCTGGAGGGGCGGCGGCGCCGCGAGGCCGAGCTGTCCGCCCTCTTCGAGACCGCCCACGACCTCGCGGGGCTGCGCGACCTCGACGCGGTGCTGCGCGCCATCGTCCAGCGCGCCCGCTCCCTGCTCGGCACCGAGGTCGCCTACCTCAGCCTCAACGACCCGGTCGCGGGCGACACGTACATGCGCGTCACCGAAGGCTCGGTGTCCGCGCGTTTCCAGCAGCTCCGGCTCGGCATGGGCGAGGGCCTCGGCGGGCTCGTCGCCCAGACCGCCCGTCCTTACGTCACCGACGACTACTTCGACGACCCGCGCTTCCAGCACACCCGCACCATCGACTCCGCCGTCGGCGACGAGGGCCTCGTCGCCATCCTCGGCGTACCGCTGACCCTCGGCAGCCAGGTCATCGGCGTGCTGTTCGCGGCGGACCGGCGCGCACGCGTCTTCGAACGGGAACAGGTCGCCCTGCTCGGCTCCTTCGCCGCTCACGCCGCCGTCGCCATCGACACCGCCAACCTGCTCGCCGAGACCCGCTCCGCCCTCGCCGAGCTCGAACGCGCCAACGACATCATCCGCGAACACAGCGGCGTCATCGAACGCGCCTCGGAGGTCCACGACCGGCTCACCGAGCTCGTGCTGCGCGGCGGCGGCGTCCTCGACGTGGCCGGCGCGGTCTCCGAAGTCCTCGGCGGGACCGTCGAGTTCGTCGAGGGCGGAGGCGGACCCGCCCCGCTCGCCGACGGCCACGCCCTGCGGGACGGCGACCACTGGGTGGCCGCCGTCTCGGCCGGCGGCGAGACCTTCGGCGCCCTCGTCCTGCGCGGTCAGCCGGACCTCGATCCGGTCGACCAGCGCACCCTGGAGCGGGCCGCCCTGGTGACATCGCTGCTGCTGCTCGCCCGCCGCTCGGCGGGCGAGGCCGAACAGCGGGTACGGGGCGAGCTGCTCGACGACCTCCTCGACGCCCCCGACCGCGACCGACGCCTGCTGCGCGAGCGCGCCGCCCGCCTGCGCACCGACGTCGACGCGCCCCATGTGGTGCTCGCCGCCCGCATCGACCGGACGGAAGCCGCGGCCGGGAACGACACCGGCGTACGCGAGAGCGCGGACCGTCAGCGGCTCTGGTCGGCCGCCTCGCATCTGGCCGCCACGCGCCACGGCCTCGCCTCCGCGCGCGACGGCGGGACCGTGCTGCTGCTCCCGCTCGGCCCCGGCGAGAGCGCCGCCGAGCTGGCCCGGCAGACCGCCAAGCACCTCGGCGGCGCGCTGCGCGAGCCGGTCACGGTCGGCGCCTCCGCCCCCGTCGAGGCACCCCTCGCCCGCCCGGGCGAGGTCGCCGCCGCGTACGAGGAGGCCCGCCGCTGCCTGGCCGCGCTGCGTCTGCTGCACCGCGCCGGACAGGGCGCGGCCGCCGAGGACCTGGGCTTCCTCGGTCTGCTGCTCGCCGACAGCCGGGACATCGAGGGCTTCGTCGAGCGCACGATCGGTCAGGTCCTCGCGTACGACCGGCGCCGGGGCACGGACCTGGTGCGCACCATGGAGGCGTACTTCGCGAGCGGCATGAGCCCCGCGCGCACCAAGGACGACCTCCATGTCCACGTGAACACGGTCGCCCAGCGCGTCGAGCGAATAGGCCGCCTCCTCGGCCCGGACTGGCAGTCCCCGGCCAGGGCGCTCGAGATCCAACTGGCACTGCGCCTGCACGCGATGTCGACGGCGGTCACCCTCTGACCGCTCACGGCGGTGCGGGCGAGGAGCGGCGCAGCCGGTCGAGGCGCCGGATGATCGGTGTCGCGGCAGCACCATGGAGGACGACGGAGAGCAGGACGGTGAAGGCGACCACGGACCAGAGCTGTCGTGCGTCGGCTTCGAAGGCGTCGCTGTGGCCGAGCGCGTAGGCGAGGTAGAACAGCGAGCCGATGCCGCGGATACCGAAGAAGGCGGTGACCGCTTTCTCCCTCGGTCCCGCCGCGAAGCCGATCAGGCCCAGCCACCCCGCGGCCGGCCGGACGACGAGGACGAGCAGGACGGCGACGAGGGCGCCTTGCCAGCTGAGGATGTGCAGTCCCCCGGTGACGAGGAAGCCTCCCAGCAGGAAGAGCAGGCACACGGTGAGCAGCCGTTCGATCTGTTCGGTGAACTCGTGCAGTACACGGTGGTAGCCGTGGCTGCGCTCGGCCGCACGGATGGTGCAGGCCGTCACGAACACGGCGAGGAAACCGTAGCCGTGGAGCAGCTCGGCCGCTCCGTACGCCAGGAACGTGGCGCCGAGGGCGACGAACCCCTCCATGTGCTCCGACAGCCGCAGCGCGTTCGTCCGCGCGCGGAAGAACATCCGGCCCAGCAGGCGCCCGGCCACGATCCCCACCGCCACTCCGACGACGACCTTGACCAGGACGTCGATGAGCAGCCAGCGCCCGATCCAGTCGGCCGACCACCCGTCGCCGGCAGCCGTGGCGAGTGCGAGGGCGGCCAGGACGAACGGGAAAGCGAGTCCGTCGTTCAGTCCGGCTTCGGAGGTGAGAGCGAACCGGACCTCGTCCTCGTCGTTCTCCGCGTCCGTGGGCTCGCCCACCCGCACCTCGGCCGCCAGCACGGGATCGGTCGGTGCGAGCACCGCGGCGATGAGCAGGGCGAGCGCCGGCGGCCAGTCGAGCAGGAGCGCGGCGATGAACGCCGTCCCGGCGATGGTCAGGGGCAGGCTGATGCCGAGCAGGCGCCAAGGCCCGCCCCACGCGCGCCGGCCGAAGGGCCGGTTGAGGGCGAGACCGGCTCCCATCAGCGACACGATCACGCACAGTTCGGTCGCATGCTCGACCCAGATCCGGTCGCGCACCGGGTCCACCGTCGGCACGGGCAACGGCAGAGCCGCCACGATGGCACCGGCCGCCAGGAAGACCATCGGCATGGAGAGCGGCCGCTTGAACACGAGCCTCGGTACGACGGCCGCGCCGAGCGCACCCAGGCCCATCGCGAGATAGACGGTGTCGGAGACGATCACCCCGCTCCTCCTTTCCGAAACGGCTCCCTCCATGCGTGCTGTCGCGAGGCGAGCCTGAGGAGGCAGCACACGGACGAGGCGACGGTCGTGTGCGGGTGCCGGCCGTTCCCGACCACCGTTTTGCCGGACCGGCAAGAGGAGTGGCGCAACCGTGGGGCGACAGGCGACGGTGGGCCGATGACCGACGACATCGCAGCGGGATCGCCCGCGTCCACCAGCCCCTCGCCTGCCGACGGATACGTCGGAGACCCCGCCGTGCGTGCGGAGTGGGACGCTCGCTATGCCGATCGGCAGCAGCTGTGGAGCGGCCGGCCCAACGGCGCGCTCGTGGCCGAGGTCACCGGACTCACCCCCGGCCGGGTGCTCGACGTCGGCTGCGGCGAGGGTGCCGACGCGGTCTGGCTCGCGCGCGGCGGATGGGAAGTGACCGCGCTCGAGGTCTCGGGCGTGGCGCTGGAGCGGGCGGCCGGGCACGCGCGGGACGCCAGCGTCGACATCCGCTGGGTCCACGCCACACTGACGGATGCGGCGCTTCCGCCGGCCTCCTTCGACCTGGTGGCCGCGTTGTACCCGGCGCTCCTGAGCACTCCCGACGCCGCGGCAGAACGCGCGCTGCTCTCGGCCGTCGCGGTCGGCGGTGTGCTGCTGCTCGTCCACCATGCGGGCATGGACACCCAGCAGGCGCAGGAGAGCGGCTTCGACCCCGCGGACTACATCTGGCCCTCGACGGTCGCGCCTCTCCTCGACGACGACTGGGTGGTGGAGGTGGCTGAGCAGCGGCCACGCGTGGCACCCGACGGCGGCGCCGGCGCGCACCATACCGACGACCTGGTGCTGCGCGCACGACGGCTGCGCTGAGCCCTCCCGGGCCCCCGGCAGGCGTGGCGGGAAAGCCCGTTCGGCATGACCGAGCAAGCTGCCCTCGGTGAGCGGCGCACGCTTCGGATCTCCCTTGACCTCAACTTCGGTTCAGGTCTTAGCGTGACGTTTCACGAACGCCAAGGGCCGCCCGGGACGGGCCGGCTCACCGAAACCGGGGAGAGCGACTGTGACGAACACTGCCTCAGAACGTACCGATGCCCAGCCGGCCGTGACCGTGATCGGTCTGGGCGAGATGGGCTTCGCGCTCGCCGGCGCCTTCCTGGATGGCGGGCACCCGACCACGGTGTGGAACCGTACGCCGGAGAAGGCCGCCCCCCTGGTCGCCAGGGGCGCCGAGCGGTCCGCGACTGTCCGCGACGCCGTTGCCGCCAGTCCCCTGGTGGTCGTCAGCGTGAAGGGCAATGAGACGGCCCGCGCGATTCTGGAATCGTCGGCCGACGCGCTCTCCGGCCGCTTTGTGCTCAACCTCACGGACGGGACGTCCGCAGAGGCGAGAGCCGTCGCCGAATGGGTCATGGACCACGGCGCGCGGTACCTCCATGGGCAGATCATGACGATCGCTCCGGGCATCGGGGGAGCGGAGACGGTGGTCTTCTACGGCGGTTCCGACGCCGTGTTCGACGGCTTTCATCCGACGCTCCGGCTGATCGGCGGCCGGGGAACGCTGATCTCCGCCGACGCGGGCGTGCCGGCCCTGTACGGAATGGCCGTGCACGGCACCATGTGGGGCGCGCTCAACGGATTCCTGCACGCGGCCGCCCTGCTGTCCAGCGAGGGCATCGAGGTGAAGCGGTTCCTGGACGACGCCGGCCCGTCCATGGCCGCACTCCTGGGGTCCTTCCCGATGATCGCCGACGAGGTCGACCGTGGTGAGTACGCGACGCGGTACGGAGCGCTCCAGCACCACAGGCCCTCGGTCGAGGACCTGGTCCGCGAGAGCGAGGCGCGGAACATCGACGTCGAATTCCCCGGCTACACCCTCGGCCTGGTGGACAAGGCCGTGCGGGACGGCCATGCCGACGACAGCTACTCGCGTCTGATCGAGCACTTCAAGAAGGAGTGAGTACGTCAGCAGACGCCCGCGCCCTACACTCCGGCCATGGATACCGGGGTGATGGGGAGCCCCTTGCAACGGCGCGAGAGCCTCCGCCGGGGGCCCGGCATGGTGGCGGCCCGCATCGCTGCCCGCGGAACTATGGTGTCCCACCACATACGCGTCTGACCTGGGCGTTTCTACGGTATGGCGACACGAACCCGTCCCCGTAACCCCGCCCGGAAGTGGTGCACATGGCCGCCGCAACAACCGCTCCCACACCCCCCAGCTCCCTCAAGCGCATCGTCGCCGCCAGCCTCATCGGCACCACCATCGAGTGGTACGACTTCTTCCTCTACGGCTCGGCCGCCGCGCTCGTCTTCAACAAGCTGTTCTTCCCCGACTCCGACCCGCTGGTCGGGACACTGCTCTCGTTCCTGACGTACGCGGTCGGGTTCGCCGCCCGGCCGCTGGGCGCGCTGGTCTTCGGGCACTACGGGGACCGGCTCGGGCGCAAGAAGCTACTGGTGCTGAGTCTGCTCCTGATGGGCGGGGCGACCTTCGCCATCGGTCTGCTGCCGACCCACGCCACCATCGGCTCGGCCGCACCCCTGCTGCTCACCGTGCTGCGCCTGGTGCAGGGCTTCGCGCTCGGCGGTGAGTGGGGCGGTGCCGTGCTGCTGGTCTCGGAGCACGGAGACGCGAAGCGGCGCGGGTTCTGGGCGTCGTGGCCGCAGACCGGGGCGCCGGCCGGACAACTGCTCGCGACGGGAGTGCTGTCCGCCCTGACCGCGCTGCTCTCCGAGTCCGCGTTCCTCTCATGGGGCTGGCGCATACCGTTCCTGCTCTCCGGTGTGCTGGTGATCGTCGGCCTGTGGATCCGTCTCTCGGTCGACGAGTCGCCTGTCTTCAAGGCGGCGCTCGCCGCCGCCGCCGAACGCCAGGCCGAGGCCGGCGTGGTGGAGAAGATGCCGCTGGTCGCCGTCCTGCGCCACCACTGGCGCGACGTACTCGTCGCGATGGGCGCCCGCATGGCGGAGAACATCAGCTACTACGTGATCACCGCGTTCATCCTCGTCTACGCCACGACCTCGGTGGGCCTGAGCAAGCAGACCGCGCTGAACGCCGTCCTCATCGCCTCCGCCGTCCACTTCGCGGTGATCCCCGCCTGGGGTGCGCTCTCGGACCGGATCGGCCGCCGACCGGTCTACCTCATCGGAGCCGTCGGCGTCGGCGCCTGGATGTTCCCCTTCTTCGCCCTCATCGACTCCGGCGGCTTCGGCGCCCTGCTGCTCGCCGTCACCGTCGGACTCGTCCTGCACGGGGCGATGTACGCGCCGCAGGCCGCGTTCTTCTCCGAGATGTTCGCGACCCGGATGCGCTACTCGGGGGCCTCCATCGGAGCGCAGTTCTCCTCCGTCGCCGCGGGCGCCCCGGCGCCGCTGATCGCCACCGCGCTGCTCGCCGACTACGGCAGCTCGACGCCGATCGCCCTCTACGTGATCGCGGCCGCGCTCCTCACGGTCGTCGCCCTCGCCTGCGCCCGCGAGACCCGCAACCGCGACCTCTCCGAGGTCGCCGAGGACGCGGCCCCCGTCCCGGCCCCGGTGCGCGCCGACGTCTGATCCGAGCACGCCCGGGCCCATGGCCCCCTTCGCCGCGTCGGTGGAGGGGGCCCACCGGCGTGCTGGGCCGGCTTCCCGCTCGGCGTTCGGGTGGACCACGCGTCTCGCGGCATCGACGGGGCGTCACCGGGTAAGCGGACGGTACACGGCCCGAAGGAGGAGACATGTCCGGATTGATGGCACGTATCAAGCAGTTCACCCGCAGCCCGCAGGGACAGCGGGCGATCGCGTCGGCGCGGCGGGCTGCCGCGGACCCGCGCAAGCGTTCCCAGGCCCGCGGCCTGCTCGGCAGGCTTCGCGGGCGGCGGTGAGAACACCCGGGGACGAGGAGCGGAGGGCAGGCGTATGGCCAGCGGAAGGCTGACCCGGTGGGAGCGATCTCTCGAGCGCTGGCAGAGCGCTCTGCTCTCCAAGGCCCGTCGGCGCGAGCCCGTCGAGCTGCTCGACGCGCTGCGCCGTGAGTGCGACGCCCACGCCGTGGTGTGCAGCGAGCGCAGAGTGGTCGTGCCCAACGCCTACGAGGTGGAACTGGACACGAAGGTGCACGAGGCGTTGATGCGGCACGGCGGCGCCGACGTGGGGCAGGCGCTGACGGACGACCTGGCTCGCCACGGCGAGCGGAAGGGATACGAGTGGGCCGGGCCGCTCGCCGTACGCGTCACCCCGACGCGACGCCCATCCGGCGACCCGTACCGCGTGAGCAGCGGCCCCATGCCGCACGTGCGCGCCGACGCCTTCCCGGCGGCCGACTGAACACCCGGTACGGGGGCGCCGACCGGGCATGGGCGGTCGGCGCCGTCGTCGGGAGAACCTGTGAAGAATTGGCGGCCCGGGTGGCGATCGGCCTTGTCGGCGGATTCCCCCCAGAGGTGGAGCGAGAGGTCTGTGCCATCCGTTGAACCGACCGGTAACTTCCGGCAATGCCCGGGTTTCTCGGTGTTGAGACTCCGGAGAACCGGGACACAAGGGTGGTTTGCGCCGCCGAGGATCCCGTTCATGGATTCGGACGGGCGGGGTAGGGTCGAGCCCGCGAAGAGCGACCGAAAGACGTTCGAGGCGAGGCAATCCGATGGACGGCAGTAATGGGGGCGGGGGCTGGTTCAGTCCAAGTCCGAGCAGGAAATCGACCGGTACGGCGCAGAAGGCACGTACGGAAGAGGGCCCGATACCCGCGGGCCCCGCGGCCGACGGCCGCCCCATACCCGGCAATCCCGTTCCCGACGCTCTCGGCGGACAGGACGAAGGCGGTTCCCCCGAGGCCGTCCTGATCCGTCGGACCATGGCCGAGATCGAGCCGATCGCCGACAAGGTCACGTCGTATTTCTACGCGCTGCTCTTCCTCCAGCACCCGGAACTGCGCGGCCTCTTTCCCGCGGCGATGGACGCCCAGCGCGACCGCCTCTTCAAGGCGCTGCTCACCGCCGCGAGACACGTGGACGACACCGACACCCTCACCACGTACCTCTCCCACCTCGGGCGCGGTCACCGGAAGTACGGCACCCGCCCGGAGCACTACCCGGCCGTGGGGGAGTGCCTCATCGGAGCCCTCTCCCGCCATGCCACGCGGAGCTGGAACGCCGAGACGGAGGCCGCCTGGGTCGGCGCGTACACCGCCATCTCCCAGATCATGATCGACGCCGCCGCCGAGGACGAGCTGCGGGCACCCGCCTGGTGGGAGGCGGAGGTGGTCGCGCACGAGATGCGCACGCCCGACATCGCGGTCGTGACCGTGCGCCCCAACCACCCCTACCCCTTCCTGGCCGGGCAGTACGCCGCGCTCGAGACCCCGTGGTGGCCGCGCGTCTGGCGGCACTACTCCTTCGCCTCCGCGCCCCGCTCCGACGGGCTGCTCTCCTTCCACGTCAAGGCGGTGCCGGCCGGCTGGGTCTCCAACGCCCTCGTGCACCGCGCCCGCCCGGGGGACATGATCCGCCTCGGTGCCCCCGCCGGCTCCATGACCGTGGACCACAGCACCGACAACGGACTGCTGTGCGTGGGCGGTGGCACGGGCATCGCACCCATCAAGGCCATGATCGAGGACGTGGCCGAGCACGGCCGCCGCCGCCGCGTCCAGGTGTTCTACGGCGCCCGCCGCGACCACGACCTGTACGACATCGACACGATGCTCCGGATGCAGCAGACCCACCCGTGGCTCTCGGTCCGCCCGGTCGTCGACGACGGCCCCGGTGGCGATCTCTGCGGCCAACTGCCCGAGGCCGTCTGCCAGTACGGCCCCTGGCACACGTACGACGCCTATCTGTCCGGCCCTCCGGCGATGATCCGCCGCAGCGTCGACACCCTGGTGGGGATCGGCATCCCCTCCCACCGCATACGGCACGACTCCATCGAGGAACTGGTCGGAGCAAGGAATTGAGCACTTTCGAACAGGCCGGGCAGCAGGCGGCGGCGGTGCGCACGACCCGTCCCGGCAGCGACGGCGAACACTTCGTCCAGCAGCGCATGGGGACGACCGAGCGGGCCGACAAGTTCTACGCCGAGCAGGTCCTCGACCGGCTCAACCCCCGGATGAGGGAGTTCGCCGCCCGGCAGGAGATGTTCTTCCTGGCCACCGCCGACCGGCACGGGGAGTGCGACAACACGTTCCGGGCCGGCCCGCCCGGCTTCCTCCAGGTCCTCGACGAGCTGACCGTCGCCTACCCGGAGTACCGGGGCAACGGCGTGCTCGCCAGCCTCGGCAACATCGAGGAGAACCCGCACGTCGGCATCCTGATGGTGGACTTCCTCCGGGACCGCATCGGACTGCACATCAACGGCAGGGCGCGGATCGTCGCCGACGACGTCATGCGCCAGGCGCACCCCGGGCTCGCCGTGGACCCCGTACCCGGCCGCCGCGCCCAGCTGTGGGTGGAGGTCACGGTCGAGGAGGCGTACATCCACTGCGCCAAGCACATCCCCCACCTGCAGAAGGTGCCGGTCCAGGGCGGCAGCCGCGCGTGGGGCACCGACGACTTCAAGCGCAAGGGCGGCGACTTCTTCGGAGCCGGCGCCGAAGCGGCCGAGCGGGGACCGTTCCTTCCCCCTCCCCGTGCGGACGCGGCGGCGTGGCGCGAGGAGGCGTCGAAGGTGCTGGCGAGGGCCGAGCGGCGCACGGGCGCCCCCCGGGACGAGGTGTTCAGCGGCTGGTTCAGCAGGAACGCGGGAAACGTGTCCGTCTGAGACGGGCGACGTACGCCCATCGGCGCCCCCGGTCTCGCGGGGGCGCCCCGGCGGGACCGGGGGCGCCACAGCCGCGGCCACGGCACGCCGGCCAGGCCCGCCACCCCGTCTCAATTTTCTCGGGCGTCCACAAAGCACGGGACCCCTTTCCGTGCTACAGTCGACAGCAGTTGCAGTTGTGGTTCCCATAAGACTTCAAGTGCCCGAGACGATCTCGCATCGTCGGGCACTTTTGTATTTTCGGTTCTTTTTCCGGACGGGGTAATCATCGCGGCGACGCCGGGATTCGCACAGTGCGGACCCGGGTAATGCCCCGAAGGAGATATGGCATGGCTACTGGCACCGTGAAGTGGTTCAACTCGGAAAAGGGCTTCGGCTTCATCGAGCAGGAGGGTGGCGGCCCCGACGTCTTCGCCCACTACTCGAACATCGCCACCCAGGGCTTCCGTGAGCTGCAGGAGGGCCAGAAGGTGAGCTTCGACGTCACGCAGGGCCAGAAGGGCCCGCAGGCCGAGAACATCGTTCCCGCCTGACGCACACGCTGAGGCGTACCGACGCAGCTGGGGTCCCCACCGCGAGGTGAGGGCCCCGGCTCGTTCGTTTTTCCACGGTCCGGCTCCCGGAGCCGGACCCGCATGACATCGGGCCGCCTTTTCCCGCTCAGGCCCTCGCTCATTCCCCGTGCATTCGCTCCATGGCCGCATCGAATTCCCCGAGACCGCCATGTCGAGGAAGGTGTCCATGAACCGCTCGTCCGCGACGAACCGTCCCTCCGTGAATCGTTCGGCCCGCTCCGACGAGTTCGCGCTCCCGGAGACCCTGACGCCTCCCCTTCCCGCCGCGGCGAGCTTCGGTGACATGGAGCTGCCCACCGCCCTGCTGAACACGCTCGCCGAGCTCGGCGTCGAGACGCCCTTCCCGATCCAGGCGGCCACCCTCCCGAACGCCCTCGCGGGCCGTGACGTGCTGGGCCGCGCCCGCACCGGATCGGGCAAGACGCTCGCCTTCGGCCTCGCCCTCCTGGCGCGTACGGCCGGACAGCGGGCGGACGCCAGGAAGCCACTGGCCCTGGTCCTCGTCCCGACCCGGGAACTCGCCCAGCAGGTCACCGACGCGCTCACCCCGTACGCCGGCGCGCTGAAACTGAGGCTGGCCACCGTCGTCGGCGGCGTGTCGATCGGGAGGCAGGCGACGGCGCTGCGCGCCGGGGCCGAGGTCCTCGTCGCCACCCCGGGCCGCCTGATGGATCTCGTCGAGCGCAAGGACTGCCGCCTGGACCGGGTGGCCCTCACCGTCCTGGACGAGGCCGACCAGATGGCCGACATGGGCTTCATGCCGCAGGTCACCGAACTGCTCGACCAGGTGCGCCCCGACGGTCAGCGGATGCTGTTCTCGGCCACGCTCGACCGCAACGTCGACCTCCTGGTGCGCCGCTACCTCCAGGACCCGGTGGTCCACTCGGTCGACCCCTCCGCCGGCGCCGTCACCACCATGGACCACCACGTCCTCCAGGTGCACGGAGCCGACAAGTACGCCACCGCCACGGAGATCGCCGCCCGGGACGGGCGCGTGCTCATGTTCCTGGACACCAAGCACGCCGTCGACCAGTTCACCCGGCACCTCCTCGGCAGCGGGGTACGGGCCGCGGCCCTGCACGGCGGCAAGGCCCAGCCGCTGCGCACCCGGACCCTGGAACGCTTCAAGTCCGGCGAGATCACGGTGCTCGTGGCGACGAACGTCGCGGCCCGCGGCATCCACATCGACCACCTCGACCTCGTCGTGAACGTCGACCCGCCGACCGACCACAAGGACTATCTGCACCGCGGTGGCCGTACCGCCCGCGCCGGCGAGTCCGGCAGCGTCGTCACCCTGGTGACGGCGGGTCAGCGCCGGGACATGGCGCGCGTCCTGTCGGAAGCGGGCATCCGCCCCCTGATCACCCAGGTCCGCTCCGGCGAGGCCGAACTGAGCCGCATCACCGGCGCCCAGGCCCCCTCCGGCGTCCCGCTCGGCGGCAACGCGCCCGCCACGGACCGCGTCAAGCGCGGCGGTGCCGCCTTCCGGGGCATGGGAACCGTTCCGGGGAAGCCCGGTCGCGCCAAGAACGAGTCCCGGCGGGCCGCCGAGGCCCGGCAGACGGCCGAGGCCCGCAAGGCCGCCCGCATCCGCCGCGGCGCGTGACCCTCCGAGGCACGTGAGCCCCCAAGGCACGTGGCCCCCGAGGCGCGTCAGCCTTCAGCACGTGCGCCCCGAGGGCGTCAGCCCCGAAGGGTGAACCCCGACGTGTGAAACCCGGCAGCGAGACCCTCCGGCCGCCGGGCCGTCCGGCGTACCCGTAGGTCCCCACAGCCACGGGCATGGACTTCTCGTACGACTCCATGGACTCTTCGTCGCGCCCCGCCACGACCGGCCCGCCCACCCCTACGGTGAACCCGGCCGTGAGGACGCCCCGTTGGTTCCGCGTTCATGACCTGTACCGCGCCCCCACGCGTCGACGACACGCCCCCGTCCCCTCACCCCGCTGATCTTGGGCTCGCTCGGACCACCGTCCCCCATCCCGCAGAGGTGCTCGGACCCATGACTGAACTCCATCGGCGCCGCTTCCTCCAGATCGCCGGCGCCACCGCCGGCTTCGCCGCGCTCGGCGGCAGCATCGCCCGGGCCGCCGCCATCCCCGCCGCCCGGACCTCCGGCACACTCGCCGACGTCGAGCACATCGTCGTGCTGATGCAGGAGAACCGCTCCTTCGACCATTACTTCGGCTCGCTCAACGGGGTCCGCGGCTTCGGCGACCCCCGCCCCGTGACCCTCCCCAGCGGAAAGCCGGTCTGGTACCAGGCGGACGGCAACAAGGAGGTGCTGCCGTACCACCCCACCGCCGACGACCTCGGCATGCAGTTCATCGCGGGTCTCAACCACGACTGGGCCGGCGGCCACAAGGCCTTCAACAACGGCAAGTACGACCAGTGGATCCCCGCCAAGTCCGCGGGAGCGATGGCGTACCTGACCCGCGACGACATCCCGTTCCACTACGCGCTCGCCGACGCGTTCACCGTCTGCGACGCCTACCACTGCTCCTTCATCGGCGCCACCGACCCCAACCGCTACTACATGTGGACGGGGCACACCGGGAACGACGGCACCGGCGGCGGCCCGGTGCTCGGCAACGACGAACTCGGCTACGGCTGGACGACGTACCCCGAGCGCCTGGAGCGGGCGGGGGTCTCCTGGAAGATCTACCAGGACATCGGCGACGGCCTGAACGCCGCCGGCCACTGGGGCTGGATCAACGACGCCTACCGCGGCAACTACGGCGACAACTCGCTGCTGTACTTCAACTCCTACCGCAACTCCCAGCCCGGGAACCCGCTCTACGACAAGGCCCGCACCGGCACCGACGTCAAGAACGGCGACGGGCTCTTCGACATCCTCCGCGCGGACGTCGCCGCGGACCGGCTGCCGCGGATCTCCTGGATCGCCGCCCCGGAGGCGTTCACCGAGCACCCCAACTGGCCCGCCAACTACGGTGCCTGGTACATCTCCCAGGTGCTCGACGCGCTCACCTCCAACCCCGAGGTGTGGAGCAGGACCGCGCTGTTCATCACGTACGACGAGAACGACGGCTACTTCGACCACGTCGTCCCGCCCTACCCGCCGGCCTCCGCCGCCCAGGGGCTCTCCACCGTCGACACCACCCTCGACCACTTCCCCGGCGACTCCCGCTACGCCGCCGGCGTCTACGGCCTCGGCCAGCGCGTCCCGATGATCGTCGTCTCGCCGTGGAGCAAGGGCGGTTACGTCTGCTCCGAGGTCTTCGACCACACCTCGATCATCCGCTTCATGGAGCGGCGCTTCGGGGTCACCGAACCGAACATCTCGCCCTGGCGCAGGGCCATCTGCGGCGATCTGACCTCGGCCTTCGACTTCGGTCTCGAGGACACGGCGCCCGAGGCGCTGCCGGACACCAGCGGCTACCGGCCGCCGGACGGCGACCGGCACCCCAGCTACGTACCGAAGCCGCCCGCCAAGCCGGTCCTGCCCCGGCAGGAGCCCGGCGCCCGCCCCACCAGGGCGCTGCCGTACGACCTCGTCGTCGACGGATCGGCCACGCCGTCGACCGGCCGCTACACACTCACGTTCGGCTCCGGGGCCAGGGCGGGTGCGTTCTTCCACGTCACCGCACGGGGCCGCACCGACGGGCCGTGGACCTACACCACGGAGGCGGGCAAGTCCCTGTCCGACACCTGGAACAGCGCCTACTCGCAAGGGGTACACGACCTGACGGTGAGCGGCCCCAACGGATTCCTGCGCACCTTCAGGGGGCCTGGCAAGACCGCGGGGCCCGAGGTGACGGCACGTCATGACCGCGCCACGGGCACCCTGTCCCTCACCATGACCAACCCCGGCGCCGTCGACGTCAACCTGACGGTCACTCAAGCGCGGGCGTACGGTGGGCAGTCGCAGACCTTCAAGGTGGCGAGAGGAGCCACGGTGCGCCACACCGTGGATCTTCGTGGCAGCAGGCGCTGGTACGACCTCTCCGTCACCTCCGACCGTGACAGCGCCTTCCTCCGGCGCTTCGCCGGACATGTCGAGACCGGCGGCACCGGTGTCAGCGACCCCGGGATCGTCACCGGCTGAGCACGTGGCGAGGTGGGGAGTCGGTGCGGCCGGTCACACGGTGACGACCCGCACCCCGGCATCCGCGAGGTGCCGCGCCGACTCCGCCGGGATCGCCGCGTCCGTCACCAGGACGTCCACCCGGTCGAGGCCGCAGATCCGGGCGAAAGCGCGCCGGCCCATCTTGGATGAGTCGGTGACCACGACGACCCGGCTCGCGTGTTCGGCGAAGAGGCGGCTGATCGCCGCCTCGTCCTCGTGGTGGGCCATGACGCCCAACTCGGGGTCGACGCCGTCGACTCCGAGGACGACGACGTCGAGCACCACTTCGTCGAGCACGCCGGCAGCCAGCGGCCCGACCAGTTCGTAGGTCTGCGGGCGGGCCACACCGCCGGAGACGACGATCTTGATCTGCGGGCGTACCGCCAGCTCACCGGCGATGTTGAGCGCGTTGGTGACCACCGTCAGCGCGGGGGCGGGCGATGCCCCGTGCGTCTCGGCCCGGCCGGTGCCGAAGCGCAGCGCCAGCGCCCGGGCCACCTCCGTCGTCGTGGTGCCGCCGTTGAGTCCCACGACCTCGCCCTCGTGGACGAGGTCGGCCACCGCGGCGGCGATGCGCTGCTTCTCGGAGGCGTGCCGCGACGACTTGTAGCGCAGCGGCAGTTCGTACGAGACCCCCTGCGGAACCGCCCCGCCACGGGTGCGGACGAGCAGGCGCTGCTCGGCGAGCTCGTCCAGGTCCCGGCGGATCGTGGCGGGGGAGACCGCGAGCGCGGACGCGGCCTCGTCGACCTCCAGCCTGCCGGTGGACGCGAGCAGTTCGAGGAGCGTGTTCCACCGCTCGTGTTTGGACATGATCGCGATTTTAGCGCCGTACGACGTCCGGGCCCTGGACCGTACGGCCCGGCTCATGGATACTGCGCACCATACAGCTGCTCGAAGATGCTCGAAATAGCGATCGACTGAGCATGATCGAGCATCGTTTGTCTGTGAAGGAGCCGTACGTGCCCAT
Source organism: Streptomyces sp. NPDC003027 (assembly GCF_053591435.1). Classification (NCBI taxonomy): domain Bacteria; kingdom Bacillati; phylum Actinomycetota; class Actinomycetes; order Kitasatosporales; family Streptomycetaceae; genus Streptomyces; species Streptomyces sp. NPDC003027. The sequence goes on along the minus strand of NZ_JBSFTU010000007.1, from coordinate 38,794 downwards.
CTCGGGACCCTCCCGCACCGCCGCCGAGATCGCTTCCCAGCCCGAAACCTGGCGCCGGGCCGCCGAGACCCTCCCCCGGCACCGCGCGGCCCTGCCCCGGCGCGGAGAGCGCGTCGCCGTGGTCGGCTGCGGCACCTCCTGGTTCATCGCCCAGGCCTACGCACAGCTGAGGGAGACCGGCGGGCACGGTGAGACCGACGCCTTCGCCGCCTCCGAGTTCCCGCTCGGCCGCGGCTACGACCGGATCCTCGCCCTCACCCGCTCGGGCACCACCACCGAGGTCCTCGACCTGCTCGGCAAGGTCAAGGGCTCCGTCGCGACCGGAGCGCTCACCGCGGACCCGGCCACGCCCGTGACGGCGGCGGCCGATGCCGTGGCCGTGCTCGACTTCGCCGACGAGGAATCGGTCGTCCAGACCCGTTTCGCCACTACGGCCCTCGCCCTCCTCCGCGCCCACCTGGAGGCCGAGTCCGCCCTGCCCGCCGGTGTCCGTACGGTCCAGGAGGCGGCCCGGGACGCCGAACGGGCCGTCGCCGAACCGCTCGCCGACGCGGTCACCGAAGCCGAGCAGTTCACCTTCCTCGGCACGGGATGGACCTACGGCCTCGCCCTCGAAGCCGGACTCAAGATGCGCGAGGCGGCCGGCGCCTGGACCGAGGCGTACCCGGCGATGGAGTACCGCCACGGCCCCATCAGCATCACCGCACCGGGCCGCGTCGCCTGGGTCCTCGGCCCCGTGCCCGCCGGTCTCGCCGACGACGTGGCCCGCGTCGGCGGCACCCTGGTCGCCGAATCGGGCACCGCGCACGGGGACCTCGACCCGCTCGCCGACCTCGTCCGCGCCCAGCGCCTCGCTGTCGCCCTCGCCGAGGCCCAGGGCCAGGACCCGGACCGGCCCCGCAACCTCACCCGCTCCGTCGTGCTGCCCTCCACCCACCGGGAGAACGGCTGATGCCCCTGACCACCACCGGCTCCGTCGTCCTCGGCGCGCGCGACGGGAACGCCGGAGCCGGCGCCTTCAACGTGATCCAGATCGAACACGCCCAGGCCATCGTCGCCGGCGCCGAGGCGGCCGGCCGGCCGGTCATCCTCCAGATCAGCGAGAACACCGCCCGCTACCACGGCTCCCTGGAGCCCATCGGGCTCGCCACCCTCGCCGTCGCCCGCCGCGCGGCGGTCCCCGTCGCCGTCCACCTCGACCACGCCGAATCCCCCGCGCTGGTCCGGGAGGCGGTCGAACTCGGCTTCTGCTCCGTCATGTTCGACGCGTCCAGGCTTCCGTACGAGGAGAACGTCGCCGCCACCGGCGAGATGGCGGGCTTCTGCCACCGCCACGACGTCTGGGTGGAGGCCGAACTCGGCGAGGTCGGAGGCAAGGACGGCGCCCACGCCCCCGGCGTCCGCACCGACCCCGACGAGGCACGCGCGTTCGTCGCCGCGACCGCCGTCGACGCCCTCGCCGTGGCCGTCGGCAGCTCCCACGCGATGGTCACCCGCGACGCCGTCCTCGACTTCGCCCTCATCGGCCGGCTGCGCGAGGCGGTGGGCGTTCCCCTCGTCCTGCACGGATCGTCGGGGGTCGGCGACACCGACCTCGCCCGGGCCGTCGGCGCGGGGATGACGAAGGTGAACGTCTCCACCCACCTCAACAAGGCCTTCACCCGGGCCGTACGCGACCGCCTGGAGGAGCGGCCGGGGACGGTCGACCCCCGCCGCTACCTGGGCCCGGCCAGGGACGCGGTTGCCCGGGAGGTCACCCACCTGCTGGGGGTCCTCACGGCGGACGCCGAACTCATGTGCACGTGACGCGGTCGCGCGGGGTGTAGTGCGTGCGGAACGTCTCGCGCTTGACCTCTTCGCCGTCGTCGCGGAACACCCGGTCGACCGTGATGTCGAAGCCCTCCAGCGGGGTCTGCGGCTCGCAGTGCGGGCCGGTGCCCTTCCGCTCGGAGGGCTCCGTCAGTTTCGTCCGAGGGCCCTCCACGGCCAGCACCTCGTCGTACTTCTTGGTGCCGTAGAAGGTGACGGTCACCGAGGAGTCCGTGGAGGTCGCCTCGATGTAGATGCCGTGGCCGGAGTCGTTGCGGAACTTCAGGTCCAGCGTGCCCCAGGCGACCGTCGCCTCCCGGCCGGCCGGGTAGCGCTCGATGTAGAAGGAGTGCGCCCCGTACTCGACCGGCTTCACCCCGGCGAAGAAGACCGCGTTGAAGACGGTGGTCGCGACGGCGGACACCCCACCACCCGGAGCGGAGTGGTACTGCCCGTCGAGGATCATCGTGCCGTCCACGAATCCGTTGGCCTTCGTACGCTCGCCGACGGTCCGGTTGAAGCTCCAGACCTCGCCGGGCCGCACGAGGGAGCCGTTGATCAGCTCGACCGCCCGGCCGATGTTGATCGTCCGGTACGGCGCCGGGGGGAAGTCGACCGTGAAGGTCGACATCCGCTCCTTGATCCCCAGCTCCCGCACCGACGTGGCCGTCAACTCCGGCTGGATCAGCTCGGTGGCGACGGGCGCGGTGCGGGCCGCCGCGCCCGTCCTCGGCAGCAGGGGCAGCACAGCGTCCTTCAGTGCCTTGGCGGACACCTCGTGGCCGGGCCGTCCGTCCGACTCCACCACCACCCGGCCGTCGCGCACCCCCAGCTTCGCGTCGACCGGACCGTCGGCGATCGAGTCGAGCGGTCGCGCGACATCCGGATCGCGGATCAGCCCCTCCGCGTCGAGCGTCGCGCCCAGCCGGCCCTTGTCGTCCGCCTTCACCTTCAGATGGTCGCCGAGCGTGGCGGGGGCGATCCGCAGCGGTCTGCCGACGGCGGTGAGCGTGACCGGGCCCGACATGGCCGGTGTCGCGAACTCCTTCATGAACCGGGCGACCTCGGCCGCGCCGACCCTGGGCCGGGAGACGGCGGCCGGCAGCGCCACAGGATCCCGGCCGGTGGCGGGATAGGCCGCGCGCAGCGCGTCGACGGCACCGTCCCTGTCCAGCTTCAGCCCGTCGCTCGGCGGAGTCGCGACCGCCCTGCCCTCCTTGAACGCGACGGCGCCCTCGACCGTCGTACGGTCGTGGCGCTTCGCCACCTCGGTCATCGCCGTACGGGCCTTGGCCTCGTCGAAGGCGACGACGGGTGCGATCTCGCGGTCGCCGGGGGAGAAGAGGCGGCTGATCACGGTCACCGGATCGCGGGAGGGGTCGGCGGCCCGCTCGGCGGTCCGCGCCGCGTCGACCGTCAGCCCGGCGGAGGCCGGAGCGACGATGTCGGTGCGGTCACCGACGCGTACGGGGAGGGGCGCCGTCCAGGTGGCGGGCGCCGCGGAGGCCAGCCGGTCCCGCGCCTCGGCACGGCTCATTCCCCCGATGTCCACCCCGCTGACCCGCGTGCCCTCGGATATGTCCTCCCCGGTGGCGACGAGCCCGGCGACGTACAGCCCGCCCGCGACGACGACGACCGCTCCGGCCGCCGTCGCCGCGATCCGTATGCCGTTGCGCCTGGGCCTGCGCCTGCGGCCGCCGCGAGGTGAGGGGGCCGCGGCCTCACCGGTCGTGGAGCGACGCACACACCCTCCCGCAGCAGTCGGAGTCCCGGTACACCGGCGACGGTACGCCGGGAGATCGCCCGGCGCACCTCAGACCGCTCCGACCTGCACGGATGTGCGCGCCGGGCTTACCGGGCGGCGGCCGGGTCAGTCGTCCGCCGGGCCGTCCGCCAGCTCCTCCACCGGGTCGACGAGCTCACCGGCCCGCGCCACGCGCGCGTACCAGTGGGCGCTCGACTTCGGGGTACGGGCCTGCGTCGCGTAGTCGACATGGACGGCACCGAACCGCTTGGCGTAGCCGTACGCCCACTCGAAGTTGTCCAGGAGCGACCACAGGAAGTAACCGCGGACGTCCGCGCCGTCGGCGATCGCCCGGTGCACCGCCGCCAGATGGGCGTGCACATAGGCGATCCGGTCCGGGTCGTGGACCGAGCCGTCCGCGCCCACCTCGTCCTCGTAGGCCGCGCCGTTCTCGGTGATCAGCATCGGAAGGCCGGGGTAGCGGGCCGAGATCCGGCTCAGCAGGTCGTACAGACCGCTCGGGTCCACCGACCAGCCCATCGCCGTGCGCCCACCCGGCGCCTGGTGGAACGCGACATCGTCCGCACCAGGCCACGGGGAGTGCTCGCTCGCCCCGTGCCCGTCGTCCTGGGGCTTGTCCATCTCCCCGGTGACCGCCGACACCACCGTCGGCGTGTAGTAGTTGATGCCGAGCGAGTCCAGCGGCTGCCGGATCTCCGCCGTGTCGCCGTCCCGGACGAACGACCAGTCGGTGAGGGAGGCCGTGTCGGCGAGCAGGTCCTCCGGGTACGCGCCGTCCAGCAGCGGCCCGAGGAAGATCCGGTTGCCGACCGCGTCGATCCGGCGGGCCGCCTCCCGGTCGGCCGCCGACGGGGTGAGCGGCCGGATCTCGTGCAGATTGAGGCTGATGGAGAGCCGTGCCCGGCCGGGCAGCGCCGAGTGCAGCGCCTGGGCGGCCAGGCCGTGGGCCAGATTGAGATGGTGGGCGGCGCGCAGGGCGGCCACCGGGTCCGTACGGCCTGGCGCGTGGACGCCGGAGCCGTAGCCGAGGAAGGCGCTGCACCAGGGCTCGTTGAGCGTGGTGAAGCGGGTGACCCGGTCGCCGAGCGCGCCGCCGACGAGCGACGCGTACGCGCCGAACCGCTCGGCGGTCGCCCGCTCGGGCCAGCCGCCGGCGGCCTCCAGCTCCTGCGGCAGATCCCAGTGGTAGAGGGTGACGACCGGCTCGATGCCGGCGGCGAGCAGCTCGTCGACGAGCCGGCGGTAGAAGTCCAGGCCCTTCTGGACGGCCGGGCCTCGGCCGGTGGGCTGGACCCGGGGCCAGGAGACCGAGAACCGGTAGGCGCTCAGGCCGAGGTCCGCCATCATCCGTACGTCGTCGCGGAACCGGTGGTAGTGGTCGACGGCCACGTCTCCGGTGTGGCCCTCGAACACCTTCCCGGGCGTGTGGGAGAAGGTGTCCCAGATGGACGGCGTACGGCCGTCCTCGGCCGCGGCGCCCTCGATCTGGTACGCGGCGGTGGCGGCGCCCCACAGGAACCCGGCGGGGAAACGGCGGACCGTGGTGAGGGGGCGGGGGTCTGTCGTGGTCATACGGAGGTACTCCCGAGTGAGAGGAGGAGGGGGACGGGATGGGACGCGGCGCGGGACGCGCGGGAGGCGCCCGCGACGGGTGGGGCGGGTCAGTTCTTGACCGCGCCGGAGGTGATGCCGCCGACGATGTGCTTGCCGAGCACGGCGAAGACGAGAAGCAGCGGCAGCGTCGAGATCAGCGCGCCGGTCAGCACGACGGCCTGGTCGACGGTGTGGTTGCCCGAGCCGAGACCGGCCAGGGCGACCTGGAGCGTCGGGTTCCCGTCCGGGGTCAGCGCGATGAACGGCCAGAAGAAGTCGTTCCAGGCCTGCACGAAGACGAGCATCCCGAGGACCGCCATCGCCGGCCGGGCCACCGGGAACACCACGTGCCAGATGATCCGCAGGCTGTGCGCGCCGTCCATCCGGGCTGCCTCGACGAGCTCCACCGGCAGCGCCTCGATGAGGTACTGCCGCATGAAGAACACGCCGAAGGCGGCGACCAGCGAGGGCAGCACGACCGACTGGAGCTGGTCGACCCAGCCCAGGTCGGTGATGATCCGGTAGAGCGGGATCACGCTGAGCTGCGGTGGAATCGTCATGGTGGCGACGACGAGGGCCAGCATGGCCCCCCGCCCCTTGAACGGCAGCTTGGCGAAGGCGAATCCGGCCAGGGTGGAGAACATCACGGTGGACAGGGCCACCAGGCCGGCCACGACGGTGGTGTTGACCAGCGCCTCGCCCATGTCGACCTGGTTCCAGGCGAAGGAGAGGTTGTCGAAGAGGCGGGGGCCTGGCAGCAGCGGCGCGGGCGCCTCGACCACGCGCTCGCCCGAGTGGGAGGCGGCGACGAGGTTCCAGTACAGCGGGAAGAGCGACAGCAGGGCGGCCAGGCCGAGCAGGACGTAGGTGACCGGTCCGGCGTGGTGCTGGCGGCCGGCCCCGGAACGGCCGAAGCGCTTCTTCCCGGTCTCCTCGCGGACGCGGGTGCGGGTGTACGTCATGAGGTCAGGCCCCCAGCTTCTTGCGGTTCGCCCGCGACACGAGCCTCTGGACAGCCCCGATCAGCAGCAGGAGCAGCAGCATCACCCAGGCGATGGCGGACGCCTGCCCCAGCGCACCGGTCACCCAGCCCTTCTCGTACATCAGCAGGCTGAGCGTCTGGAACTGGTTGCCGCTGCCACCGCTGATGCCGAGGCTGCCGCCGAAGATCATCGGCTCGCCGAAGAGCTGGGTGGCGCCGATGGTGGAGACGATGATCGTGAAGAGGATCGTCGGGCGGATCGACGGGATGGTGACGCTGAGGAACTGGCGCCAGCGTGAGGCGCCGTCGAGGGCGGCGGCCTCGTACAGATCCTGCGGCACGGCCTGCATCGCGGCGAGATAGATGAGCGCGTTGTAGCCGGTCCAGCGCCAGGTGACGATGGTCGAGATGGCGATCTGCGACGGCCACTTCGACGACTCCCAGTCGACCGGGTCGAAGCCGACCCAGCCGAGGACGGTGTTGATCAGGCCGTAGTCGGTGTTGAAGAGCTGCGCGAAGACGAGGGTCGCCGCCGCGATCGAGGTGGCGTAGGGGGCGAGGACCGCGACCCGGAAGAAGCCGCGGCCGCGCAGCTTGTAGTTGAGCAGATGGGCCAGGCCCAGGGCCATCAGCAGCTGGGGCACGGTCGAGACGACGCCGATGGTGAAGGTGTTGAAGAGGGCGTTCCAGAAGAACTCGCTGCCGGTGAGGGAGGCGTAGTTCTCCAGGCCCCTCCACTGCGCGTCGCCGCCGAGCTCCACCCGGTGGAGCGAGAGCCAGCCGGTGTAGAGCAGCGGGAAGAGCCCGAAGGCCGCGAAGGTGAGGAAGAACGGGGCGACGAAGGCGTACGGGCTCAGCCGCAGGTCCCACCGGTACAGCCTGCTGCGCCAACGGCCGTGCGGGGCCGGGGTCTTCGGGACGGCGGGGGAGGGGTGCGGGGCGGGCGGCGGGGAGCCGTCGGCCGCCGCCCGGACGGAGGTGGCCACGAGGGGCGTCCCTTCGGGTGTCGATGCGTCGGTGGTGCGTCGTGCGTCGGATGCGGGCGCGTCCCGCGCCGGGTGAGGCGCCGGCGGACGGCCGCCCGGCGGGGGAGCGCCGGGCGGCTCGGGTCCGTCTGGTCGCCGCTACGGGGCGATCACTGGTCGATCTTGTCCGCGACCAGCTTCCTGACGTTCTCCCAGGCCTTCACCGGGTCGGTGCCGCGCTGCTCGATGTCGAGGACGCCGTTGTCCGTGATGAAGGTCTTCACCTGGCCGTCCCAGCGGCTGATCGGGGCCGGGGTGATGCCGGCGGCCGCCGCCGAGTAGATCTTTCCGACCGGGGTGTCACCGAAGTACGGCAGCTTGGCGTCCTGGACGGTCGGGGAGGAGAGCGTGTCCTTGGTGGAGGGGATGTTCCCGTTCACGGCGAAGACCTTGGCGTGCTGCGCGGGGGCGGTGAGCCAGGCGGCGAGCTTGGCCGCCTCCGCGGCGTGCTTGCCCGACTTCGGGACCGCGAGGAACGAGCCGCCCCAGTTCCCGGCCACGGGCGGTGCGGCGATGTCCCACTTACCTTGGTTGCCCGGGCCCGCCTGGTCCTTGATGATGCCGGTCATCCAGCTCGGGCAGGCGACGGTGGCGAACTTGGAGTTCTTGAAGGCGGCGTTCCAGCTGCCCTTCTCGTCGAACTGGCGCAGCTTGGCGGTGATTCCGCTCTGCGCGGCCTCGACAGCGGTGTCCCAGGCCTTCTTCACGCCGGGGCTGTTCTCGTAGTCGAGCTCGCCCTTGGTGTTGGCGTACTGGATCGGCTGGCTGGAGACGACGGCGTTGAACAGACCGCTCGCGGAGTCGTGGAAGGAGGTCCCGGCCGGGGCGCTCTTCTGGTAAGTCTTGCCCGTCGAGAGGAACTTCGACCAGTCGCCGGCCCACAGGGCGGCGACCTGTTCGCGGTCGGTCGGCAGCTTCGCCTTGGCGAAGAGCTCCTTGTTGTAGCAGATGGCCATGGGGCCGATGTCGGTGCCGAGGCCGATGACCTTGCCGTCGGAGGTGGTGGCCTGCTTGACCTTCCAGTCGAGGAACGCGCCGAGGTCGGCGCCGCCGACGGAGCCGAGGTCGGTCCACTTGCCGGCCATCGCCGGGCCGGTCGCCTCGGCGATGTAGCCGACCTCCAGAGCCTGGATGTCGGCGAGACCGCTGTTGCGCGAGAGGCGCAGCTTGAGCGTGTCCCAGTACTTCTGGCCGTCGGCGACGTTCGACTCGACGATCTTGATGTGCGGGTTCATCTTCTCGTACTCGGCGTAGAGCTTGGCGCCGGTCTTGTCGTCGTAGCCGAAGGAACCGAAGGTCCCGATGCGCAGGGTGATCTCTCCGTCGCCGGAGGCCTCGTCCGAGCCTCCGCCACCGCAGCCGGTGAGCAGGACCGCGCAGGCCGCGAGCCCGGTGGCCATGGCGGTTCTCGTTCTGGAAGTGCGCATGCGACTCTCCTCGTCCAAGGCGATGGTGGGAGCGCTCCCACTCCCATCTCGCCCGAAGGTTGCTTCCCGTCGGGGGTGGGTGTCAAGAGGTGTGCGCGGATCCGGGGCGCGAGGTGTGGGAGCGCTCCCACTGTTGATAGGGTCGCGGGAGCACAGGGCTGCGAGGGGAGACGGCAGATGGTGGTGAGCGGGCGCCAGACCGGCAGGCCCACCCTGGAGGAGGTCGCGGCCAGGGCGGGCGTCGGCCGTGGCACGGTCTCGCGGGTGATCAACGGCTCCCCGCGCGTGAGCGAGCAGGCCAAGGCCGCCGTCGGCCGGGCCATCGCCGAACTCGGGTACGTACCCAACCGGGCGGCCCGCGCGCTGGCCGGCAGCCGTACCGACGCGGTCGCCCTGGTGATCCCCGAGACGGAGGCGCGGCTGTTCGCCGAGCCCTACTTCCTCGACATCATCCGCGGGGTCAGCGCCGAACTCGCCGACGCCGACAAGCAGTTGCTGCTCACCCTGATCCGCAGCGACAAGGAGCGGCAGCGTTTCGAGCAGTATCTCGCCGCCCAGCGGGTGGACGGGGTGCTGCTGGTGTCGGTGCACGGCGACGACCCGCTTCCGGACCAGGTGCGGGAGCTCGGTCTTCCGGCCGTGCTCAACGGCCGCCGTACCGAGGAGGAGACCGTCGCCTATGTGGACTCCGACAACGTCGGGGCGGGCCGCTCGGCGGTCGCCCATCTCGCCGGCCGGGGTCGCCGCCGCATCGCGACCGTCACCGGCCCCCTCGACATGTACGTCGCCCGGTGCCGGCTCGACGGCTACCACCAGGGCCTCGCCGAGGCCGGGCTCGCCCCCGACGAAGGGCTCGTCGCCACCGGCGACTTCACCGAGGAGGGCGGGCGGCGGGCGACGCGGGAGCTGCTCGCGCGCCGCCCGGACCTGGACGCGGTCTTCGCCGCCTCGGACGTGATGGCGGCCGGTGCGCGCGGCGCGCTGCGCGAGGCGGGGCGGCGCGTCCCGGAGGACGTCGCTCTGGTCGGCGTCGACGACTCGGCGGTGGCGCGGCACATGGATCCGCCCCTGACCAGCGTGCGCCAGCCTATCGAGGAGATGGGGCGGACCATGGCGCGGCTGCTGCTCCAGGAGATCGCGGAGGCCTCGGCGGACCAGCCTCGCCGGGTGCTGCCGACGGAGCTGGTGGTCCGCGCCTCGTCCTGAGGCGCGGACATCCCGCGGGGCCCGCCGGATCGCCGTTCCCGGGCGGGTCGGCGCGCCGGGAGCGGGCGGTGCCGGGCGGGTCGCCGGCGGCGGGCCGGCGCTCCCCGCCGGGGCGGTGCACGGCGAGCAGCGCTCCCGCAGGCCGGTCGGCGCACCGCCAGCGGGTGCTCCCGGCGAGCCGTGGCACGGCGAGCAGCCGTCTCCCGGGGCGGTCAGCGCACCGCCAGCAGGTGTTCCAGGGCAAGCTGGTCCAGGCGCTCGAAGGCCATCGAGCGCTCGGCCGCCGCCGTCGCGTCGAAGTCCTCGTACGCCGAGCGGTCCGCGAGCAGCCCCGCCAGGCCGTCGGCGGCCGTGGGGGTGGCGAGCTCCGGCAGCCGGGAGGCGGCCAGCGCCTCCTGGACCTCCGGGTCCGCCCGGAACGCGGCGGCACGGTCCTTGAGGATCAGATAGTTGCGCATGCAGTTCTTCGCGGACTCCCACACACCGTCGAAGCCGTCGGTGCGCACGGGCTTGAAGTCGAAGTGCCGGGGCCCCTCGTAGCCGGCCGTCTCCAACAGGTCGACCAGCCAGAACGCCTGGCGCAGATCGCCCGCCCCGAAGCGGAAGTCCTGGTCGTACTTGATGCCGGACTGGCCGTTGAGGTCGATGTGGAAGAGCTTGCCCGCCCAGAGCGCCTGGGCGATGCCGTGCGGGAAGTTCAGCCCGGCCATCTGCTCGTGGCCCGTCTCCGGATTCACGCCGACCAGGTCCGGCCGCTCCAGGCGCTCGATGAACGCCAGCGCGTGCCCGATCGTCGGCAGCAGGATGTCCCCGCGCGGCTCGTTCGGCTTGGGCTCGATCGCGAAGCGGAGCCGGTACCCCTGGTCGGTGACGTACTGGCCGAGCAGGTCGAACGCCTCCTTCATACGGTCGAGCGCCACCCGTACGTCCTTCGCGGCGCCGGACTCGGCGCCCTCCCGTCCGCCCCAGGCGACGTACACGCTCGCGCCGAGTTCGACGGCGAGGTCGATGTTCCTGATCGTCTTGCGCAGGGCGAACCGGCGTACGTCGCGGTCGTTGGCGGTGAAGCCGCCGTCCTTGAAGACGGGGTGCGTGAAGAGGTTCGTCGTGGCCATCGGCACCTTCAGGCCCGTGCGGTCCAGAGCGGCCCGGAAGCGCTTGACGGCGGCCTCGCGCTCGGTCTCCGAGGAGCCGAAGGGGATCAGGTCGTCGTCGTGGAAGGTGACGCCGTACGCGCCGAGCGAGGCGAGGCGTTCGACCGACTCGACCGGGTCGAGTGCCGGCCGGGTGGCGTCACCGAAGGGATCGCGGCCCTGCCAGCCGACGGTCCACAGGCCGAAGGTGAACCGGTCCTGGGCGGTGGGGGCGAAACGTACGGACATGGTCCGGCCCTTTCGGTCGGAGGTCTGGGCGACCTATTTGTTTTGTGCGATAACTAATACGGCACCCGGGCGCTCCCGCGCCAGAGTGAGGCGCGGATCCGGACATCCCGTAGGGCCGCGCGTGACGACGACGAGGACGACGAGAGGCGAGGCCCATGCCCGCGCAGCACCCCGTGGTGATCGGAGTGGACAGCTCCACGCAGTCCACCAAGGCCGCCGTGGTGGACACCACGACCGGCGCCCTGCTCGCCGTCGGCCGAGCCCCGCACACCGTCAGCGGCACCGGCGGCGCACGCGAGAGCGACCCCGGCCAGTGGTGGACGGCCCTGGTCGAGGCGGTCGGACGGGCGCTGAGGGAGGCGGCGGTGCCCGCGTCCGCCGTCACCGGGATCGCGGTCGCGGGGCAGCAGCACGGCCTGGTCGTCCTCGACGCCGCGGGCCGCCCGCTCCGGCCCGCGCTCCTCTGGAACGACACCCGCTCCGCTCCGCAGGCGGCCGCCCTCACCGCCGAGCTGGGCGGCCCCGGCCCCTGGCTGGCGAGGACGGGGTCGCAGCCGGTCGCCTCGATGACGGCCGCCAAATGGCGGTGGCTGCGCGAGAACGAACCGGCCACCGCGGACGCCACGGCCGCGGTCCGGCTCCCGCACGACTTCCTCACCGAACGCCTCACCGGCATCGCCGTGACCGACCCGGGGGACGCCTCCGGTACCTGCTGGTACTCCACCGCCGACCACGCCTACGACCCGGACCTCCTCACCCTGCTCGGTCTCGACCCGGCCGTGCTGCCCGCCGTCGCCCCGACCGGAGCCGCCCGGGCCGGCACGCTCACCCCGGCGGCCGCCGAGGCGCTCGGCCTCCCCGGCACCGTCGCCGTCGCCGCCGGGACCGGGGACAACATGGCGGCCGCCGTCGGACTCGGCCTCGGAGGGGCCGGCCTCCTCGACCACCCCGTGGTGAGCCTCGGCACCTCGGGCACCGTCTTCGCCGCCACCCGCACCCGCCCCGCCGCCGCCGGACTCGCCGGGTTCGCCGCCGCCGACGGGACGTACCTCCCCCTCGGCTGCACCCTCAACTGCACGCTCGCCGTGGACAGGTTCGCCGACCTCCTCGGGCTGCACCGCGAGGACACCGCACCCGGCGGCGACGGCGTGGTCGTCCTGCCCTACCTCGACGGCGAACGCACCCCCGACCTCCCGCACGCCACCGGCCTGCTCACCGGGGTGCGCCACACCACCACCCCGAACGCGATCCTGGCCGCGGCCTACGAGGGCGCCGTCTTCACCGTGCTGCGGGCTCTCGACGGACTCCTCACCGCGTGCGGTGAGGACCTCGCCGACCCGGCGGTACGGGACCGTCCCCTGCGCCTGATCGGCGGCGGCGCACGCGGCCGCGCCTGGGTGCGGACGGTCCGCCGGCTCTCCGGGCGTCCCGTCGCGGTCCCGGCCGCGACCGAACTCGTCGCCCTCGGCGCGGCGGCACTCGCCGCCGGTGCGGCGACCGGCGACGACCCGGTCGCACTGGCCACCGCCTGGGACGCCGGCGCCGGCGACGTCCTTCCGCCCCTGACGCGGGACCGGGAGACCTGGGACCGCATCGCCTCGGTACTCGACGCGGCCGCACCCGCCGTGCCCGCTTCGGACGGCGGTGCGGCCGAAGGCGCCCGGACATGGCTGCTCTAGCGAGGCCCCGGCGTGGTTCCTCGCCCCGTGATCGCCTCGCGGCGTGTCGTTCGGGTGCCTCCAGCGGGCGGACGGGGGTGCCACGGGGTGGAATCGGGACATGGCTCCTCTACACAGGGTCGGTACGCGCCGCCGTGTGATACCGCCGATGGAGGTCGGCGACTGGTGGTACTCCGCGGTGGCCGCCGAAGCACCCGATTCCTTCAACGGGCGCATACGCAGACGGATGCGGAACGCCGCCCTCGGCGCCGTCCTGCTGCTCTCCGTCGTCTACGCGGGCCTCGTCCTGACGGCGACCGGACAGCGCTGGGAGAACACGGTGACCGCCGGCCGGCTGACGGACGGCAGGCTCTCCGCCGAGCAGGTCGCGCACCGGATCCCGCACGAGATCGCCCTCTCCACCCTCGGCCTCGCCCTGCTGCTCCTGGCAGTGGTCGGCGTCCTGCGCAAGCGGTACACGGCGACCGTGGCCGCCCTCGGCGTGGTGATCGCCTCCACGGCCCTCGCCGAGCTGCTCCAGCGGTACGTGCTGCACCGGCCGGACCTCGTCGGCGCACCGGCCCCTCTCCTGGACGGCGGCTTCCCCAGCGGGCACACCACCCTCGCGCTGAGCGTGACCCTCGGCTTCGCCCTGGTCGTGCCGTACCGGCTGCGCGGGATCGCCGTCGGCGCCTGCGCCCTGTGGGCCACGGCCCTCGGGTTCCACACCGTGGCCGCCGGATGGCACCGGCCGGCCGACCTCATCGGCGCCGACCTGCTCGTGCTCGCCATGGTCTGCGGGGCCGTCGCCGTCCTCGCCCGCAAGAGGCGGGTCCGCCCCGCCCCCCGGCACCGCGCGCCCTTCCGTACCGCCCTCGTGACCGTCCCGGTGATCCTGGGCGTGCTCGCCTGCCTCGGCGCGGGTGTCCTCCTGCTCACCCGCTCCCTCGGCGTCCCGCTCCCGGTCGACCCGTCGACCGCGCGCCTCGCCTACGAGTCCGGGCAGCTCCTCGCGGCCGGCACCGGGCTGGCCGCCGCCCTGCTCCTCCTCGCCCTGCTGCGCCATGTCGACCTCGACGGCACCGCCGTACAGCACCGCCGGATCCCAGAGGAGAGCGACGTCGAGGACGAGATCGCGGGGCCCTTTCCCGTGGAGCACGATCACGAGATATCTTGATGTCGAGCAATCTCGCAGACGCAGACGTGGAGCGGAGCACCCGGTGACTGACTCGACCATCATCTACACGCACACTGACGAGGCGCCCGCCCTGGCGACGTACTCGTTCCTGCCCGTGATCCAGGCGTACGCCTCGACCGCGGGAATCAATGTCGAGACCCGTGACATCTCCCTGGCCGGCCGCATCATCGCCAGCTTCCCCGAGCGTCTCGAAGAGGGTCAGCGCATCGACGACGCCCTCGCCGAGCTCGGCGAGCTGGCCAAGACGCCCGCCGCCAACATCATCAAGCTGCCGAACATCTCGGCCTCCATCCCGCAGCTGAAGGCCGCGATCGCCGAGCTGCAGTCCCAGGGCTACGCCCTCCCGGACTACCCCGACGACCCGCGGACCGACGAGGACAAGGACGTCCGCGCCCGCTACGACAAGGTCAAGGGCAGCGCCGTCAACCCGGTCCTGCGCGAGGGCAACTCCGACCGCCGCGCCCCCGCCTCGGTCAAGAACTACGCCAAGGCCCACCCGCACCGCATGGGCGCCTGGAGCCCCGAGTCGAAGACGAACGTCGCCACCATGGGCGAGAACGACTTCCGGTCCACCGAGAAGTCCACCGTCGTCGCCGAGGCCGGCACCCTGCGCATCGAGCACGTGGCCGCCGACGGCACCACCACCGTCCTGCGCGAGTCGGTCCCCGTCCTCGCCGGTGAGGTCGTCGACGCCTCGGTCATGCGCGCCGCCGCGCTGCGCACCTTCCTCGGCGAGCAGGTCGCCCGCGCCAAGGCGGAGGACGTCCTGTTCTCCGTGCACCTCAAGGCCACGATGATGAAGGTCTCCGACCCGATCGTCTTCGGCCACGTCGTACGCGCCTTCTTCCCGAAGACCTTCGCGAAGTACGGCGAGGCGCTCGCCGCCGCCGGTCTGTCCCCCAACGACGGCCTGGGCGCGATCCTCAAGGGCCTCGACTCCGTGCCGCACCTCGGCGAGGAGATCAAGGCGTCCTTCGAGGCCGAGATCGCCGAGGGCCCGGCCCTCGCCATGGTCGACTCCGACAAGGGCATCACCAACCTGCACGTCCCCTCGGACGTCATCGTCGACGCCTCCATGCCCGCCATGATCCGCACCTCCGGCCACATGTGGGGCCCGGACGGCCAGGAGCACGACACCCTCGCCGTCCTCCCCGACAGCAGCTACTCCGGCGTCTACCAGGCCGTCATCGACGACTGCCGCGCCCACGGCGCCTTCGACCCGTCGACCATGGGCTCCGTCCCGAACGTCGGCCTCATGGCGCAGAAGGCCGAGGAGTACGGCAGCCACGACAAGACGTTCGAGATCGCCGCCGCCGGGACCGTCCGCCTCGTCGACGCCTCCGGCGCCGTCGTCCTGGAGCAGGAGGTCGCCGAGGGCGACATCTTCCGCGCCTGCCAGACCAAGGACCTGCCGATCCAGGACTGGGTCAAGCTCGCCGTCACCCGCGCCCGCGCCACCGGCGACCCGGCCGTCTTCTGGCTCGACGAGAGCCGCGCCCACGACGCCCAGCTCATCGCCAAGGTCAAGCAGTACCTGCCGCAGCACGACACCGAGGGCCTCCAGATCGAGATCCTCTCCCCGGTCGAGGCGACCAAGTTCTCCCTGGAGCGCATCCGCCGCGGCGAGAACACCATCTCCGTCACCGGCAACGTCCTGCGCGACTACCTCACCGACCTCTTCCCGATCCTGGAGCTCGGCACCAGCGCCAAGATGCTCTCGGTCGTCCCGCTGATGAACGGCGGCGGCCTGTTCGAGACGGGGGCCGGCGGCTCCGCCCCCAAGCACGTCCAGCAGCTCGTCAAGGAGAACTACCTCCGCTGGGACTCGCTGGGCGAGTTCCTCGCCCTCGCGGTCTCCTTCGAGCACATGGCCACCACCACGGGCAACGCCCGCGCCCAGGTCCTCGCCGACACCCTCGACCGCGCCACCGGCACCTTCCTCAACGAGGACAAGTCGCCGAGCCGCCGCCTCGGTGGTATCGACAACCGCGGCAGCCACTTCTACCTCGCCCTCTACTGGGCCCAGGAGCTGGCCGGGCAGACCGAGGACGCGCAGCTCGCCGAGGCCTTCGCCGGCCTGGCCAAGACCCTCGCCGAGCAGGAGGAGACCATCGTCTCCGAGCTCATCGCGGTCCAGGGCTCCCCGGTCGACATCGGCGGCTACTACCAGCCGGACCCCGCCAAGGCCTCGGCCGTGATGCGTCCGTCCGCCACCTTCAACGAGGCCATCGCCAGCCTCGGCTGATCCCGGCGCACACGCGTGCCCGCCCCGGCCCGGACCTCCGTCCGGACCGGGGCGGCCCTGTCGGTGGCGGATGGGCCGTCCGGGTGTGAACCTGGATGGATGAGCTGGGCATCATGGACGACCGCCGGGGTCTATACCGGGCGTGGTGGGGTGCTGACCGAGGAGGCCGGCGCGCTCACCGGTGACGTGACCGTGCACACCACCTACGCGGACGGTGAGGCACGCGTGGCCGTGCAGTACAGCGGCGCGTCCGACTGGTTCACCATGTCGGGCAGTCCGGTGCCGTGCGCCTCCGAGCCGGAGAGCCGCGAGATACACGAAGCGGTCGTCGAAGCCGTACGGGCGGGCAACGCGGCGGTCGTGCCGTACCGGCCGCCCTCACCCACCTGACCGACCGCGCCCATAACCGTTATCGCGCCCCCTCCCACGGGTCTCCTCACCACGGGGACGGACCCAGGGACGAGGGAGCAGACACATGCACAGCGACGAGGACGCCACGGCCGGCCTGGTGGAGGCGGCCGCCGCCGGGGACGCGCACGCCCGTGAGCGGCTGATACGCGCCCACCTCCCGCTCGTCCACAACATCGTCGGCCGCGCGCTCGACGGTCACGCCGACGTCGACGACATCGTGCAGGAGACCCTGCTGCGGGCCCTGGACGGCCTGTCGGGCCTGCGCGACCCCGCGCGGTTCCGCTCCTGGCTGGTCGCCATCGCGATGAACCAGATCCGCAGGCGGTGGCGCGAACGGCAGAACGGCCCGCTGCCCGGCCTGGACCGGGTGTCCGAGCTCGCCGACCCGGGCTCCGACTTCACCGATCTCACCATCCTGCGGCTCGGGCTCTCCGGGCAGCGCCGCGAAGTGGCCGAGGCCACCCGCTGGCTGGACGCGAGCGACCGCGAACTCCTCGCCCTGTGGTGGCTGGAGGCCACCGGAGAGCTGACCCGGGCCGAACTCGCCGAGGCGCTCGCCGTCACCCCGCAGCACGCCGCGGTCCGCGTCCAGCGGATGAAGGGCCGGCTCGAGACCGGCCGGACCGTCGTCCGGGCCCTCGCCGCCACCCCGCCGTGCCCCGTCCTGGCGGTGGTCGTCGCCGGATGGGACGGCCGCCCGGCGCCGGTGTGGCGCAAACGCGTCGCCCGTCATCTGGAAACCTGCGACGCCTGCGCCCGCTCCCGCTCCGGACTCGCCCCCGCTGAGGGGCTCTTGGTGGGCCTCGGCCTCGTGACACCCCTGCTGGGGTATGAGAGGGCGCCGTACCCGCCGGTCGCCGCGCCCGAGACGGTCGCCTGGACCGGTCCGGCACCGGACGCGAGCGGGGCGGGGGAGGGGCCGCCGGGCCCGCCACCCACCGCACCAGGCGTACGAGGGCGGGGCCGGCCCCGTGGTACGGCGCGGCGGGCCGTTCTCGCCGGCGCGGTGGCGCTGGGTGCCCTGGGAGGCGTCATCCTGCTTCTCCCGTCACCGCCGCCGGCCCGTACCCCGGAGCCCGCCCCCGCCCTGGCGGCCCCCGCCCCGGCCCTCACCTCCGCCGCCGCCGAGCCGTCGCCGAGCACCGCGCCCCGGACGAGCCGGACACCCGTACCGGCCTCCGCGACGCCGACGCGGACGCAGGCGCCGACCGTCGAGGAGCGGCTCACCCGCCTGGTCAACGAGCGCCGCGCGCGGGCGGGTTGCGCCCCGCTGCGGACGGACCCGCGACTGACCGGGGCCGCGCGCGCGTACGCCCGGGACATGGTCCGACGCGGCTACTACGCCCACAGCAGCCCCGAGGGCGCCTTCGCGGACGCGCGGATCTCGGCCGCCGGCTATCCGTGGAGCCGGTGGGCCGAGAACCTGGCGCGCGGGACGACGGACCCCGCCGACGTCTTCGCGGGCTGGATGGACGACGGCGCGCACCGGCGGAACATGCTGGACTGCCGCTACCGGGACACGGGGGTCGCCGCGGTCCCCGGCCCGGACGGCACGGTGTGGGTGCAGAAACTGGCCACCACGTCGTCCTGAACCCATACCGCCCCCCGACGTGCCGTGCTCAGCGCTTGGCGGCGAAGTTCTGTACCCACCAGGGGCCGTTGGGGCTGAACCGCACCCCGACGCCGATGTCCTTGAAGGAGCAGTTGAGGATGTTCCGCCGGTGTCCTTCGCTGTCCATCCACTCGCGCATCGCCTGCGTGGCCGTCTTCGGCCCGCGGTGGATGTTCTCGGCCCAGGTGGACCAGGAGTACCCGGCCGCCGTGATCCGGTCGCCCGCGTTCCGCCCCTCGGGGCTGTCGTGGTCGTAGTAGTCGCGTTCGGACATGTCGTCCGCGTGCGCCTGGGCCGCCTTCCGCAGACGCGCGTCGGAGCGCAACGCCGCGCAACCGGCCTTCGCCCGCTCGGTGTTGGCCAGGGAGACCAGCCGGTCGACGTACCGCGCGATCCGTCCCGGTGATGCCGGGTCGATCGGTGCCGCCTCGGCCTCGGCCATCGCACGCAGCCGGGCAGGGGCCGCGGGCGCGGTGCCGGCCGCCGCCTCTCGCCGAGGCGGCGCGGGGTTCTCGGCGGGGGCGGAGGAGCGGCCGGCCGAGACGGAGGCGGAGGATACGGCCGAAGGGGTGACAGGGGCCGCCGGAGGACTCCCTCCCGGCGCCGGCGCCGACACGGCGGAGTTCCCGGCCGGCGGCGCCACGGCGGCCCGGAGCCCGGTCGCGCGCCCCGCCGCGTCGTCGGGGACGCCGAGGGACGCCACGTAGGCGCCCGTGGTCACGGTGAGGACGACCGCGGCCGTACCCGCCACGGTCACAGCGGTACGGAAGGACGGCGCCCGACGCGCGTGCCGTCCCGTACCACCCCCTCTGCGGTGGCGGCCGCCACCCTGGGCCGGCTGGTCGGACGGGACGCGATCGTCGTGGTGGTGCATGGGCTCCGCTCTCTTTCAGGGCACCGGACGGTCCGGCGCGGGGGAGAGCCGCCGGGGCGACGGCACTAACACTTTCCGGCCCCGGAGCCTTCGACACACCTCGTCAATCCGCCGAGTCAACCCACCACGCCGAGCGGCCGCGCTCGCGTCACTCGTCGTGCGGAACGACCGCCACCGGGCACGGCGCCAGGTACAGCGCCGCGTGCGCCACCGACCCGATCCGGGGCCCCGCCGCCCCGCGCCTGGCCCGCCGCCCCACCACCAGGAGCCGGGCGTCACCCGAGGACGAGAGGAGCACCTGCCCCGCGCTCCCGATCTCCACGTGCTCGGCCACCGGCACCTGCGGGAACCGCTCCCGCCACGGCGCGAGGGCCTCGCGCAGCGCCTTCTCCTCGTACGGGACGAGACCACCGGCCTCGTCGGCGAGCGCCAGCGACCCCGGGCTGTACGCGAAGAGGGGCGGCAGGCTCCATGCCCGCACCGCCCGCACGGACGCTCCTCGCGCCGCCGCCGTCTCGAAGGCGAAGCGCAGCGCCGGGGCGCTGTCCTCCGGCCCGCCCAGCTGCCCCACGACGATCTCACCGCCCCGGCCGCCCGCCCCGCTGCCACCGTCGCCGTCACGTGAGCGCACGGCCACCACCGGGCGGGTGGCGGCCGCGATGATCTGCTGTCCGTACGAGCCGAGCAGGAACCCGGCGACCGCCCCGTGTCCGCGCGAACCGATGACGAGCAGCTCGGCCCTCGCCTCGGTGCTCATCAGGGCCGCGACCGGGGTGTCGGCCAGCACCTCGGCGGTCAGCCGCACCTCAGGGTGGCGCCGCGCGAGTGCCGCCTCCGCGTCCCGCAGCACTTCCTGGGCGGTCCGTTCCTGCCCCCGCCGGTCGGGGAGGAACGGGATGTCCAGCGGTTCCCACCGCCAGGCGTGCACCAGGCGCAGCGGAAGCCCCCGGTGCAGGGCCTCGCGGGCGGCCCAGTCGGCCGCGGCGAGGCTCTCCGGCGAACCGTCCACTCCCGCGACGATCTCACGACTCATCAGGATGCCTCCGTAAGCTCCGTACCTCTGCGGCGGGCCCGGCCCGCCGGCCGCGCCCCTCTTCTGCTCCGCCGTCCAGCCTGGGCCCGTCGGCTCGCGGACGAGGGGACCGGCGGCCCCGACACGACGGCACGTCGCACGCCCCCCCCACGCGCCCGGATGCGGCGCACGCGCGGGGCGTGCGCCGCATCCGGTGGAGTCCGGGTCTCATCTCCGTGCCGGACCCGCCTCACCAGTCCTTCCTGATCTCGAACCGGTAGTCGCGCCGGTCGAGGACGTGGCCGTCGCCGTCGACGAGCGCGGCGTAGACGTCGTACGGCCCGCGTGCCCGCGGACCGCTGGGGACGCGCTCCGGGGGAAGCGCGAGTTCGTACGGTCCACCCCGCCGGAAGTCGCCGAGCAGCACCTCGCGGCCGCCCACCTCGGCGCCGGACCTGCTGCGTACGTCGAGAATCTTCAGGCCTGTCACGAACGGTCCGTCGACACGGAAGTGCACCACCGCGCGGCACTCCGTGCCCTCCTTCAGCGTGAAGGGCGGGGCTGCCGTGCCCGGCGGAGCCGCCGGTACCGCGATGGGGTCCCGTCCGGCGCACTGGAGGGACAGGCCCAGCAGTTCCACGGCGCGCCCGTCGCGGACCGGAGCCGACTCGGCCGCATCGGCCAGGGAGACCATGAGGCGCTCGCTACTCGTGCCCGTGCTTCTTCATCCGCCGCATCGCTTCCGCGGCCTTGGACCTGGCCTTGCCGGTGACCTCTTCGGCGCGACCCTCGCCCTTCATCCCCGGGTCGTCGACGGCGCCGCCGACGACCTTCTTCATCTTGCCCTTCATCTCCTGGGCCTTGCCCTTGACCTTGCTCATGACGTCGCCTCTCTGCGCATGCCCCTCAGGGGCCAGGTGGTGACGGGTCGCGGCTACCCCGATTCGCCTCGCGCACTCGCCGCCCCGGCGCCTGGAACGGTGCCGCGCATGCCCCGCCGCCGAGCGGGCACTCGGGGTGTCAGAGCCGAGAAGGGTGGTGGGACCATGTCGGGACCGAAGGAGCCGGCCGCAGACGTTCCGCGCGTGACGCCGGTCGCCGGCGGACCGCTCCTGGTCGAGGGGCCGGTCGAGATCGTCATGCCGGACGGCACCGTGACGCTGTGCGAGCGGCCCGTGGTCGCGCTGTGCACCTGCCGGCGCACGCTCCGCGCCCCGTTCTGCGACACGAGCCATCGCGGCCGCTTGCGACGTGACCGGCGCGACGCGGGCGACGGCGACGGCTGAGCGCGCCGCCCGGACCGAGGCGGACGCCCCAGACGCGGTGCTGACGAGGTGCGGGCGAGGCAGGCGGAGGGAACGGACGTGCGGGCGAGGCAGGCGGAGGGAACGGCGCCACCGTTCCCTCCGCCTGCCTCACCGTCCGCTTGAAACCGGGACCGGACCGCGGCCGCTGTCACGGCCGCAGCAGGGTCTTCACCATCCCGTCCTCCTTCGCCTGGAACGTCGCGTACGCCGACGGGCCCTCCTCCAGCGGCAGCACATGCGTCGCGAAGCCCTCCACCCCCAGCGGATCCCCGCCGTCCAGGAGCGGCAGGATCTCGTCGACCCAGCGCCGTACGTTCGCCTGACCCATGCGCAGCTGGATCTGCTTGTCGAACAGGGTGAGCATCGGCAGCGGATCCGCCATGCCGCCGTACACCCCGACGACCGAGATCGTCCCGCCGCGCCGCACGATGTCGATGGCCGTGTGCAGCGCCTGCAGCCGGTCGACCCCGGCGAACTCCATCAGGCGCTGGGCTACCGGGTCCGGCAGCATCCCGGTGACCCGCTGGGCCGCCTTCGCCACCGGCGAGCCGTGGGCCTCCATGCCGACCGCGTCGATCACCGCGTCGGTGCCCCTGCCGCCGGTCATCTCCCGGATGACGTCCGCCAGCCCCGCCCCGTGCTCGCGCAGGTCGACGGCGGTCACCCCGCGGGCGGCGGCCCGGGCGAGCCGCTCGGTCACCAGGTCCACGCCGATGACGACCCCGGCGCCCTGGTGCAGCGCGATCCGCGCGGCCATGTCCCCGATGGGTCCCAGGCCGAGGACGGTCAGCGAGCCGCCGGGGGGCACGTCCGCGTACCGCACCGCCTGCCACGCCGTCGGCAGGACGTCCGACAGGTAGACGAACCGCTCGTCGGGCGGCCCCTCCGGCACCTTCACCGGCAACCGGTCCGCGAACGGCACCCGCAGGTACTGCGCCTGGCCGCCCGGCACCTGCCCGTACAGCTTGGTGTAGCCGAACAGCGCGCCGCCCTTGCCGTGCTCGCGCACCTGCGTCGTCTCGCACTGCGAGTGCAGGCCGCGCCCGCACATGAAGCACTCCCCGCACGAGACGTTGAACGGGACGACGACCCGGTCGCCCGGGGCGAGCGTCGTCACCTCCGGACCGGCCTCGACGACCCGCCCCATCGGCTCGTGTCCCAGGATGTCCCCCGGATCGAGAAACGGCCCCAACGTCTCGTAGAGATGGAGATCCGAGCCGCAGATGCCGGTCGACGTGATGCCCACGATGACGTCCGTGGGCTCCTCGATCTTCGGATCGGGCACGGTGTCCACCCGGACGTCGCGCCTGCCGTGCCATGTCAGCGCCCGCATGGGACACCTCCTCCTCGACGCCCTCTCGCCGCGGCGCCGTGCGCTGTGACGCCCCGAGCCGTGCGGGCGAGTGCCCGACGACGAGGGGCCGAAACAGGGTCGCCGGCCGCCTCAGCCGACACGGCGACCGGTGAGCGGTGCCGTGTCGTCGCCGCCGCCCGCCCGTACTCCGCGCAGGAAGGCGCGCACGGCGTCCACCGAGCTCACCGCCGGTTCCCAGTCGAGTTCACGGCGCGCCCGGTCCGTGGCCAGCAGGGGCAGCCGCAGCACCGCGTCGAAGAGGTCGGGCGAGGCGGGCGCGACCCGTAGCTTCCAGGCCGCGGAGAGCGCGCCGCGCACGGCGCTCCTCGGGACCTTCACGGTCCGGGCGTCCAGCAGCCCGGCCAGCGTGTCCGCGTCGATCACCGGGTCCGCCGCCAGGTTGAACGCGCCCCGGACGTCGCGCAGCAGCGCCCGTACGTAGGCGTCGGCCGCGTCGTCGGTGTGCAGCGTCTGGACGCGCAAGCCCTCGAACCGCGGAACCAGGGGCAGGAGTTCGGGGCGCAGCAGAGCGCCGGGGAAGAAGCGGCCGGCGAAGATGCGGCGCTGCTCGCTCGCCGACTCCTCCTTGAAGAGGAAGCCCGGCCGCATCCGCACCACCCGGGTCAGCGGATGGTCGCGCTCGAAGGTGTCCAGGACCCGTTCGAGGTACGCCTTCTCGCGGGTGTACGCGGCCCCGGGCCAGCCGTGCGTGGGCCAGGACTCCGAGACGCCGGGGCCCGTCTTGGGGCCGGGGGAGTACGCCCCGACCGACGAGGCGTGCACCAGGACCGGCACCCGGCCCGCCGCGACCGCGTCGAAGACGCGCAGCGAGCCGAGGACGTTGGCCTTCCAGGTCTCGACCGGATCATGGGTCGGCTGGAAACGCCAGGCGAGATGGATGACGGCGTCGGCGTCCTCGACGTACTGGGCGAGCCGTGGCTCGTCGCGCTCCAGCGAGAGGTCCACCTCCGCCCACTCCGTCTTCGGAAGGGTCAACCCGGGCCTGCGCCGGGCCAGTCCGAGGACGGAGGCGACCCGCGGCTCCCGGGACAGTGCCCGGACCACGCTCGTACCGACATTGCCGGTGGCGCCGGTGACGACCACCTTCAGGGCCTCGCTCGCGTTCATGGGACAGACCTTCCATTACGGAGTGTGTCCGAACGGGTCGCGCAGATGAGCGTCCGACCGGACTATAGAGCGATGGAGGGAAGGGGGGCGTGCCAGGAGGACAAGATGTTGCTGCCCGACAAGAAGACGATCGACCGGCTGCTCCGGCACTACCGGGCCCAGGAGCGAGTGGTTCTCGCACGGCCGGGGGACCTGTCGACGCGCAGGCGCTTCGAGGACACGGCGTACACGCTGTGCGTCCTGATGGGAGAGCGGACCGCCCGCGAGGCGGTGCACGCGGCCGAGCGGTACGTCGGAACGGGAAGCCGCGCGCCCCGCAAGACGCTGGAAAGCCTTCCCGGCGCCTGACCGCCCCCTCAGGAGGGCCCGGCGCCCACCCGGGCCGGCCCGGGCCCGCCTGGGGACTTCGCGCACGCCGCGCCCGTCCGGGGCCTGTGCCGATCGTGCCGTCACGGGGGCCCCGCGTCCGTCCCGGGCGTCGAACGGCCGCCCGGCCGCGCGGAGGTGGCCGACGTCGGCGTTCCGTCGGGCGTCCTCGCGGCTCCCGGCCGGCCGTCGCCGCCCGTGCGCCCGACCGGCTCGCGCACGCCCTCGGAGCGGGGGCGGGAGGCCGGTTCGGGTGCCGCGGTGGACTGCCGGTGCCCCCGCGCGCGGCCGCCGTCGCCGTCCGCGGCGACTTCCGGCGCCCGGACGCCGATCGCGGCCTCCCCGTCCGTCGACGCCTTGCCGTCGAGGGGCAGGTGATAGACGGCGTACGCCCGGCCGATCACCGGCTGCGCCACGTTCCGCACCCGGATCCCGCCCGCCGTCATCCCGTGCTCCGTGCCCATGTGGGCGTGCCCGTGCACGGCCAGATCCGCGCCGCCCTCGTCCATGGCCTCGGCCAGCAGATAGCTGCCGAGGAACGGATAGATCTCCGGCGGTTCCCCGGCCAAGGTGTCCGGCACGGGCGCGAAGTGCGTCAGCGCGATCCTCACCCGGCAGCCGTCGGCGCCCAGTTCCTCCAGCGCGTGGCGAAGCCCGACCGCGCTGCGCCGGGTGTAGCGCACGAACGCCTTCATCTCGGGCTCCCCGAACTCGCCCGCGCTGCGCCCCTCGAAGCCGCCGCAGAACCCCTTGGTACCGGCCACACCGATCTTGTGGCCCGCCACGGCCAGCACCGCCGCCGAACCCTCCAGGACGATGACGCCCGCGGACCGCAGGGCGTCCGTCACGCCCGTCTCCTGGTCCGAGTGATAGTCGTGATTGCCCAGCACGGCCACCACCGGCACACCGAGACCGGCCACCTCCCCGGCCACGACCTCGGCCTCCTCGACGGTCCCGTGACAGGTCAGATCACCCGCAAGGAGCAACAGGTCCGCTCGATCGGAGAGCGTCTCGAACGCGGGCCGCAACAGGCCATGACTGTCCGGCCCCAAGTGGATGTCCCCGACCGCCGCCACACGCAGCACGTCGCTCCGCTCCTGCGTCCTCGCACTCATCGCAGCTCCTCGGAACGGTCCGGGGCGTCGGCGCAGACCACGACCAGATCGGAACGGACCGGCAGCCCGCCCAGCATCTCGTGCGCGATGCGCAGGATCTGGTCCCGCCGCGCGGCGGTGGGCACGGTTCCGGAGAGCAGCACCGCGCCTCCGCGCATCTCGATCCGTACACCCAGCTCGGCGACCTCGTCGCCCGCGAGCCGGTCCCGCAGATGGGCGATCACGTACTCGCCTTCGTCACCGTCCCTCATCGGTGGCCTCCCTCCCGGGAATCACGTCCAGCCGCTCCAGCAGGTACAGGAAGGCGTCCGGCATCGGAGCGTCCCCGTGCTCCCGGCGCACCCGGTCCCAGTCCACGCGCTCGCGCAGGCCCCGGGCGACCGGCAGCAGCGCCCCGAAGTCGCAGTGGTGCTCGGAGAGCGCGGCCAGCCGGCTGCTGACCAGGTCCGTGGGGGCGAGCACCGGCATGTGCACGGAGTCGACGGGCAACTGCTGGGCCCGTTCGAGCAGTTCCGTCGTCACCGGGCGGTCCGCGAGCGAGAAGATCAGGTCGATCTGCTCGCCCCGGGTGCGCGCCTTCACGAGCCAGTCCTCGGGCGGCTCGACGATCTCGATGCCGTTCTCCTCGAGGATGTGGACGACCGCCTCCGCGTCCTCGCGGCGCACCGCGAAGTCCGTGTCGTGCTGCAGCCTGACCGGAATGCCGTGCGCGTACACCGCCACGCTGCCCACCAGGGCGAAGGGGCAGCCCGACTTCTTCAGCAGCGCGGCCACCTGCTTGGTGGTCTCCAGGATCGCCTGGGTGTGGTCCGGCGGCAGGCTCTCCGGCGCCCCTCCCGCGCGGTCCCGGCCGCCGCCCCCGGCCGGGGCGGGTGCCGCGGCGGAGAGGCGGTTCGGGTCCGGCGCCGTGGTGTGCGAGCCGGTCCGGATGGCGTTGTTCCGGGCCGGGCCTTCCATCAGGTTCATGGCGGGTACTCCGTCCTGCTGAGGTCCATGCCGAGGTTCAGGGGCGGGAGCCATGCGGGTACCCAGTCGTCGGGAAATGATCCGTCACCGCTTCCTGGTCGATTCGAGGCAATGGTCGAGTTTCGGGCCGTTGGGTGGGTAGAGGCCGGTGAGGCGCGTGAAGACGCGAAGGGAAGGCGGTGGCCATGGAGACCGAGAGGTTCGCCGTCGAAGCCGTCTCCGGGAAGGAGCCCGGCTCCGTCGTGCTGACCCTCCGGGGGGAGCTCGACCACGACACCGTGGACACCCTGCGGGCGGCGCTGGAGGAGGCGAAGGGTACGGGGCGGGCGACCGCACCCGGCGCGGCAGCGGATCCACCCGACCGACCGGGTGGGACGCGCCGGATCGTCGTCGACTGCTCGGCGCTGACGTTCTGCGACTCCTCGGGTCTCAACGTGCTGCTGAAGGCCCGCCTCCACGCGCTGGAGACGGGCGGGAGTGTGGAGCTGGCCGGGCTGCGCCCGCCGGTCGCTCGGATGTTCGAGATCACCGGCGCGCGGAGCGTCTTCCGGGTGTACGAGGACGTCGCGGAGGCACTGGCGGACCGGCGGGCGGGCGGGTAGGACGCGCGAGGGCGGAGGCAGCACCCATGGACCAGGAAGCCACGGCCGGCGAAGCCGTCGGGGAACACGAGGGCCAGATTCGACGGCTCCTGCTGTTCGGCACCCGAGGTGTCGTGACGCGCTGCCGCGACTTCACCGCCGAGGCGCTGGCCGACTGGGGCTGGACGCCGGCCGAGACCGAGGAGGCGCGGGAGCGGGTGGACGACGTCCTGCTCCTGGTCTCCGAGGTGGTCACCAACGCCTGCCTCCATGCCGACGGCCCCGAGGAACTGGTCCTGCGCCACACGCGCGAACGCCTCCGGGTCGAGGTCGCCGACGGGAACCCCGACCATCCGACGCGCCGCCTGCCCCGGGCCGCCTCCCTTCCCGGGGGGCACGGCCTGATGGTGCTCGACCGGCTGGCGGGGAACTGGGGGTCGGAACCGCGCGAGGGCGGCAAGGTGGTCTGGCTGGAGATCGACCGCCCCGCCGCCCCCTGAGGGCGGGCAGGCTCGCCGCACGGCCCTCGTGCCACCGCGCTACAGGCTTCGCCTCAGGCGTCAGGTGTCGCTTCAGGCGTCCGTACCGTCCTTGGCGTCCACCAGCAGGCCGGTCCTGAGCTCGCCGAGGATCCTGGCGAGCAGCCGGGAGATGTGCATCTGGGACAGGCCGAGCCGCTCGCCTATCTCCGACTGGGTCAGCTCGTCGCCGAAGCGCAGCGCCAGGATCCGCCGGTCCCGCTCGTCGAGCTGGGCGATCAGCGGTTTGAGCGACTCCAGGGAGTCGATCAGCTCGAAGGAGCGCTCCTCCTCGCCCAGGCGCCGGGCCCCCGCCGTGAGCGACGTCTCCTCGTCGCCGGCCGGGGTGTCGAGGGAGCGTGCCACATAGCCGTTCGCGGCCTGCTCGCCCTCGGCCACGCTCGCCTCGTCGACCCGGAGGTGCGCGGCCAACTCGGCGCGGCTCGGCCGGCGGCCCAGGTCCTGCTCCAGCGTGTCGATCGCCTTGGCCAGCTCGATGCGCAGCTCCTGGAGTCGGCGCGGCACCTGGACGGCCCAGCTGGTGTCCCGGAAGAAGCGCTTCATCTCGCCCACGATCGTGGGGAGCGCGAACGCGGAGAACTCCACGTCACGGCTGGTCTCGAACCGGTCGATCGCCTTGATCAGCCCGATGGTGCCGACCTGGATGATGTCCTCCGTCGGCTCCGCCCGGTTCTTGAACCGGCGCGCCGCGAATTTCACCAGGCTGAGGTTCAGCTCCACCAGGGTGTTGCGGACGTACGCGTGTTCCGCCGTGCCCTCCTCCAGCGCCTCCAACCGGGTGAACAGCGCCAGGGAGAGGGTCTGGGCGTCGGCCGTGCTCACTTCGGTGGGCCGGTCGATCTCGGGCAGCCCGTCCAGCGCCCGCCGCCGCACCTCGGCCGGCTCGGCCGGCTCACGTGGCTCGGCCCCGGGGGGAGTGGCGGCAGCCGGGGCGGCGGGCTGACGTCGGGCGGTGTGCGCATGCGTAGTGGACATGATGCTCCCTCGACGGGTGGCGCAGCCCTTCGCCGTCCGGGGGAGGACGCCGAAAGGCCGTCGTTCGAGAGTCCCTAGGGAGAGATTCCCTTTTGGGATGAATTGACACCGATTGTGCGGGAAACGGCCACGTATGAAGCCCTCACAGCAGCGCGGTACGGCGCGGGCTCGGCGGTTTCCCCTGGCCGGCGGGCCCGGGGTGGTGGCCGAGTGCCGCGATCTCACACGCCAGGCGCTGCGGGAGTGGTTCGGGCAGGCCGGAGCTCCGGGACGGACCGCGGCCGAGGACGTCCTGCTCCTGGTCTCGGAAGTCGTCACCAACGCGTACACCCATGGGGGCTCCCCCTACGAGCTGTACCTGCACCGCACCGACGGCCGGCTGCGGGTCCAGGTCAGCGACACCAGCCCCGTACGGCCCCGCGCACGAGGACCGCACCGGCCGGCACGGTCCTCCGGGCACGGGCTGTACCTCCTGGAGCGGCTCTCCGCGGCCTGGGGCTGCCTGCCGCGCTCCAAGGGGAAGGCCGTCTGGTTCGAGGTCGACGTCCTGGGGCGGGAGTCCGAGCCCGGAGCGGGCGGCGGCGACAGGGCGGACGGGGCCGGACGTGCGGACAGGGCGGGCGCGGCCGAAAGGGCCGGCAGGGCCGAAAGGGTCACCGACGGCGGCGACGGTGGCGACCAGGTCACCGAGGACGGGGCCCTGCTCAGCCGGACGGCGCGGCAGGCGCCGCCTTCCGACGCCGGGCCCGCTCGCCCGGCCTGATCCACTCGGCAGCCCTAAAGTGGAGATGCGAACCGGGCCACCGCGGTGCACCCCGTACCGCTCCCGCGTCGCCGCGAGGCCGTGATGGACGTATCTCCCCGCACCACTCCCGCCGCCGGGGCCGCCGAGCCGGACGGTCCGGGCGAGTACGGGCTCAGAGAACTGCTGGCCGGACTCACCGCCGTACGGGACGGCGACCTCTCCGTGCGTCTGCCGGAAGCCGCCGAAGGCATCCACGGGCAGATCGCGGTCGTCTACAACGACATGGTCGACCAGCTCTCCCTGGTCACCTCCGAGGTCACCCGGGTGGCCCGCGAGGTCGGTGGGCAGGGGCTGCTCGGCGGGCGGGCCCGCGAACCGCGGGTGCACGGCGTCTGGCAGGAGCTGACCTCGGGCGTCAACACGATGGCCGACAACCTGACCTCCCAGGTCCGGTCCATCGCACAGGTCGCCACCGCCGTCGCGGGCGGCGACCTGACCCGGAAGATCCGCGTCGACGCGCGGGGCGAGATCCTGGAGCTGAAGGAGACCATCAACACGATGGTCGACCGGCTCTCCTCCTTCGCCGAGGAGGTCACCCGCGTCGCCCGCGAGGTCGGCACGGAGGGCAAACTCGGCGGCCGGGCCACCGTCCGCGGGGTGTCCGGCACCTGGAAGGACCTCACCGACAACGTCAACTCCATGGCCGACAACCTCACCAACCAGGTGCGGAACATCGCCCAGGTCACCACGGCCGTCGCCCAGGGGGACCTGACCAGCCGGATCGACGTGTCCGCGCGGGGCGAGATCCTGGAGCTCAAGACCACGATCAACACCATGGTGGACCAGCTGTCCTCGTTCGCCGCCGAGGTCACCCGCGTGGCCCGGGAAGTCGGCACGGAGGGAAAGCTCGGCGGTCAGGCGGAGGTCGAAGGCGTCTCGGGCACCTGGAAGCGGCTCACCGAGAACGTCAACGAACTCGCCGGGAACCTCACCCGCCAGGTCCGCGCCATCGCCGAGGTGACCAGCGCCGTCGCCGAGGGCGACCTCACCCGCTCCATCACCGTCGACGCCCCCGGCGAGGTCGGCGACCTGCGCGACAACATCAACGCGATGGTCGAGTCACTGCGGGCCACCACCCGCGCCAACGAGGAACAGGACTGGCTCAAGACCAACATCGCCCGGATAGCCAGCCTCATGCAGGGCACCCGGGGCCTGCCCCACATCGCCGAGCTGATCATGACCGAGGTGCCGCCGCTGGTCGCCGCGCAGTACGGAGCCTTCTTCCTGGCCCGGCACGACGAACGGGGCACCGAGCTCGTCATGACCGCGGCGTACGGCGCGCCGGAGGACCCCGGTGACCCGCCCCGCCGCTTCCGCCTCGGCCAGTCGCTCGTCGGGCAGGCGGCGCGCGACCGGCGCACCCTCGTCGTGGACCGGGTGCCGCCCGGCTACGCCACCATCGCCTCCGGGGCGGGCCGCGGCGAACCGGGCATGCTGATCATCCTGCCGATCGTCGTCGAGGACCAGGTCCTGGGCGCCGTGGAACTCGCCTCCCTCCACCCCTTCACCCCCATCCACCGCGACTTCCTCGAACAGTTCGTCGACACGGCGGGGGCCGTCGTCAGCTCGCTCGTCGCCAACCTCCGCACGGACGAGCTGCTCGGCCAGTCGCAGCGGCTCACCGACGAACTGCGCTCCCGCTCCGAGGAGTTGCAGGCCCGCCAGCAGGAACTCCAGCGTTCCAACGCCGAACTGGAGGAGAAGGCGGCGCTGCTCGCCGAGCGCAACAAGGACATCGAGTCCAAGAACCTCGTCATCGAGCAGGCCCGCCAGGAGCTGGAGGCGCGTGCCCAGCAGCTCTCGCGTACCTCCATGTACAAGTCCGAGTTCCTCGCCAACATGAGCCACGAGCTGCGCACGCCGCTCAACAGCCTGCTCATCCTGGCCCGGCTGCTCGCCCAGAACCCGGAGGGGAACCTGACGGAGAAGCAGGTCGACTACGCCGAGGTCATCCACTCCGCCGGTTCCGACCTGCTACAGCTGATCAACGACATCCTCGACCTGTCGAAGGTCGAGGCGGGCAAGATGGAGATCCGGCCCGAGCCGTTCGCGCTGCACCAGCTCCTGGAGTATCTGGAGGCCACCTTCGTCCCGGTGGCCGACGAGCGGGAACTGGAGTTCTCGGTCACCGTGGGGCCGGGCGTACCGGACGAGCTGACCACGGACGAGTCGCGGCTCCGCCAGATCCTGCGCAATCTGCTCTCCAACGCGATGAAGTTCACCGACAAGGGCCGGGTCGAGCTGACCATCGACCGCGCCGAGAGCGACGAACTGCCGCCCCGCATGCGCGAGAACGGCTCCGCCCTCGCCTTCCGGGTCAGCGACACCGGCACCGGCATCCCGCCCGAGCGTCTGGAGAGCATCTTCGGCGCCTTCCAGCAGGGCGACGGCACCGGCGTGCGCGGCTACGGAGGAACCGGCCTCGGGCTCTCCATCAGCCGTGAGGTGGCCGGGCTGCTCGGCGGCGCCATCGACGTCCGGAGCACCCCCGGGCGCGGCAGCGTGTTCACCTTCTACCTTCCCGAGCCGCGGCTCGGCGACCTGCCGGGGCTCGACGGCGGGCCGGACGCCGTCGAAGGCGGCCGGGCCGAGGACGCCGCCCGCACCGGGTCCCTCCCCGAGGGCGTGCCGGACCCCCGTACGGCGGGTCGGACCGTGCTGGTCGTCGACGACGACGTACGCAACGTCTACGCCCTCACCGAGGTGCTGGAGGGACACGGCGTCCGCGTTCTGCGGGCCGACGGCGGCCGCTCGGGTCTGGACCTGCTGAGCAGCCATCCCGAGGTCGAACTGGTCCTGATGGACGTGATGATGGCCGGTATGGACGGCTACGCCGCCACCGAGGCCATCCGGCAGCTCCCGGGCCGCGCGGAGCTGCCGGTCATCGCGGTGACGGCGAAGGCGATGCCGGGCGACCGCGCCCGGGCCCTCGCGGCGGGGGCCAGCGACTACATCGCCAAGCCCGTCGACGCGGAGGAGCTGATGACCAAGGTCCGCCAGTGGCTTCCGTCCTGACACCGGCCACGGCACTCGGCGACCGGGCCTCCGGCCACGGCATCCGCGCCGGCTACGGCCCCGAGGACGGTCCCGGACCCGGGCCGTGACGCGTCAGCGCACCCGGACCGCGACGATGCTGGTGTCGTCGTCCGTGTCCCCCGCGGCCGCGCCCAACAGCCGTTCCACCAGCTCGTCCAGGGAATGGCGGCTCTGCCGTTCCGCCTCCGCGACGAGCAGCGCGAGGCCCTCGTCGAGGCCGTCGTGGCGCCGCTCGATCAACCCGTCCGTGTACAGCAGCAGCGTGTCGCCCGCTCTCAGCTGGGCATGCCGCTCCTCGTACTCGTACGCCGGCACCGCGCCGAGCAGGACATCGTGCGGGGGGTCGAGCAGCCGCGCCCTCCCGTCCCGGATGAGCAGCGGCGGCAGGTGCCCGGCGCTCGACCAGACGATGCCGTGGTCGCCGGGGTCGTACAGCGCGCAGACGGCCGTGGCGGTGGGGTGGCCGCTGGTGCGCAGCGTCACCTCGTTGAGCCAGTGCATCAGGCAGCGGGGGGAGTTGCCGGTGAAGGCGAGCCCCCGCTGGGCGTTGCGGAGCGCCACCATGCCGTTGACGGACGTGATGCCGTGGCCTGCGATGTCGCCGACCGCCACCAGGACCTTTCCGCTCGGCAGCGGCAGGACGTCGTACCAGTCGCCGCCGACCCGGTACTCCTCCGCGGCCGGCCGGTAGCGGGCCGCCGCCAGCAGACCAGGCAGCTCCTGCAGATCGGCGACCTCGGGCACGATGGCCTGCTGCAGTTGCAGGGCCAGTTGGTGCCGGATCTCCGCACGGCCCTGTACGGCCGTCAGATGGTCGAAGGTCGCGTTGAGCGCCGCCTCCGTCCGGCGGCTCGCGGACACGTCCTGGTACACCCCGGCGATCCCGCTGACGGCCCGCCCGTCGAGCAGCGGTTCGGCCGCCACCCGCACATGGCGTACGGTCCCGTCGTCCAGCAGGATCCGCAGCACCGTCTGCGCCCCGGTGCGCCGTTCGGTGAGCGTCTTGAGCAGCCCGGTCAGCGCCACGCCGTCCTCCGGGTGCACCCGGCCGCGCAGCCCGAGCAGGGGTACGGGCTTCTCGTCACGGGCCATGCCGAAGATCGCGAACGCCTGCTCCGACCAGATGGTCTCCCCGCCGGTGAGGCTGTCCTGGAACGTGGCCACGCTCTGCAGACGGGCGACCGCCCGCCCGGTCGCGAGACCCGCGTCGCTCGCCGTGTGCCACAGCACCACCGTCCGCTCCGGACCGGCCGGCAGCACCCGTACGTCGAACAGGTGCGGCGAGCCGCCTTCGGAGGGGTCCGACAGGGGCAGCAGGGCCGCCCGTTGCATCCGCGCACCGCGGTGGGCGCGGCGCGCGAGATGGGCGAGATCGGTGTGGACCCCGGGCAGGGCGAGGGCGAGGGAGCGGTCCTCAGGCGGCGGAGCGGCCCCCAGCGCCTCCACGGCCTCCTCGTTGAGGTGCTCGATCGTGGGAGCCGTCGACGACGGGGGAGTGTGCAGCAGCATCGCCGGGTGGACCAGCGCGTCCAGGACGTCGGCGAGTACCGGAGTGGCCGGCGGCGCCGCCTCGGCCGCGTCCAGGACCGTGCCCGCCACGTCCATGAGGCCCATCAGCGCCCGCTTCACCGGGGGGTCGAGGCTCTGCGGCCCGGGCCAGCAGACCAGGGCGAGTCCGACCGTCGCGCCGCGCAGCCGCAGCGGGAGCAGCGCCCGCGCGGCGCGCGGTCCCGCGCCGGGCAGGACGACGTCGTCGCGCCCCGACTCCAGCCAGGCGGCGGACCCGTCCGCGAGGACCTCGTGGAAGAGTGCGGGGCCCGCCGGGGGGATCCATTGCCACAGCGCCGCCTCGGCCGCGCTCACTCCGGCGTGTCCGGCGAGCCGCAGACAGCCCGAGTCGACGCAGCGCCAGAGCCACAGACTCTCCGCCCCGAACGGGGCCAGGCCGCCTTCCAGCAGGGTCCGGGCCGCCTCGCCCACGGTGTCGGCGGTCTCGGCGGCCGCCACCGTGCGGCGGGCACGGCGTGCGTCGACGACATGGTCCGCGAGGGCCCGCGACGCGCCGGCGTCCGGCGGGTCCGGGGCCGCCACTGCGGCTCCGGACACCACCGGAGGGTGCGGCGACGGTCCCGCGACGGCGTTGACGATGTCCGCGGCGAGGTCCTCGACCGCCAGCCCGGTGGCGTGGGCCAGGGCGTCGAGGTGGGCGGCCGCGTCGGCGGGCGAGGCCTTGAGCTGGGCGGCGAGGACGCCGGTGGCCAGGTCGAGAAGGTGCCGACGGGTGAGTTCGGCGCGCAGTCGGCGGTTCTCCGCGCGGAGGCGGCCGGTGCTGTCCTGGCCGGACCGGGCCTCGTCGGCCCCGGGAGATCTCGCCGCGGGCGTCGTCGTCACGGCTCCTCCGTCCCTGCACCGCACGGTCGTCCGGAATCATCGTGTCCGCTCAGGATTCTACCCGCGAGGGGGGATTGTCAGGTTTTGCGGAAGGGTGACCGGGGGCCGCGACGTGTCTGAAAGGTGCTTCTCCGGGTAGTCGCCGCTGCAGAACGGATGAGGATCGCCGGAGCTCCGCCTCCCGCGCACCGGCCCGGCCCGGACCTTCATCCGCGCAGACGACGAACCCGGACCGGACCCGAGGAGGTGTCGGCGATGGAGGAGGCACGGCTCTCACCGCGCGAACGGCGCATCCTGGCCGAGATCGAGCGAGAGCTGAGAGAGGACGCGCCACGGGAACCCGGACCGCGGACGACGCGGCGCGCGAGGGGACAGCGGCGCGGGGCCGGACAGCCGGCCGGCACCCACCACGGTCGTCGTGACCGGTGGGACCGACGTGACCGGCGGGACCGCCTGGCCGCCCTGGGCACCGCCCTGTCGGGGGCGCTGACCCTCGCCCTTCTCGTCTCCGCGGTCGTGACCGGGGCGCCGGTCCTGGTCTGGGCGTTCGCGGCGGTGTGGGTCGTCACGCTGGTCTGCCTGCTGCGCCTGGTGATCCACTGGTCGACGAAGACGAGGACGAAAACATGAGCAGTGTGACCGAGACGGCCACCGGGACCGCGGATCCGACCGTGGCCGCGCCCGGAATGCCCGCCGCCCGCGGCGACGTGTCCGCGGCGGTGCGGGCGTATCTGCGCGACGAAGCCGACCGGCTCCCCGACGCCGCCGGGACCGCACGCCTCGACCCGTACGGCGAGGACCTCCACCTCGCCCTCCACCTCTGCTACGAACTCCACTACCGGG
Organism: Streptomyces sp. NPDC003027; assembly: GCF_053591435.1. Lineage (NCBI taxonomy): Bacteria > Bacillati > Actinomycetota > Actinomycetes > Kitasatosporales > Streptomycetaceae > Streptomyces > Streptomyces sp. NPDC003027. The sequence goes on along the minus strand of NZ_JBSFTU010000007.1, from coordinate 3,189 downwards.
GCCTCCCCGGGGTGGCGGACGAGCTGGAGTGGGACCCGCGTCTGCTGGAGCTGAGGGCCCGTCTGGAAGCGGTCTTCCACACGGCCCTGCGTGAGGAGTGCGGCACCACCGACGACGTCGAGGAGGCGCTCGGCGAGATCCTCGTCGAGCCGGTGGGCGGCACCGGGGCCTCGCACTTCCTCGTGGACCGGGGTGAACTCTGGCAGCTGCGGGAGTACGCCGCGCTGCGCTCGGTCTACCACCTGAAGGAGGCCGATCCGCACGCCTGGGTCATCCCGCGGTTGCGGGGACGTGCCAAGGCGGCCATGGTGGCGGTGGAGTACGACGAGTTCGGCTGCGGTCGAGCGGAACGGATGCACGCGCGTCTGTTCGCGGAACTCATGGCCGACCTCGGACTGGACACGACGTACGGTCGTTATGTCGACGCCGCCGGGGCCCGGACCCTGGCGACCGTCAACCTCATGTCGCTGTTCGGCCTGCACCGCGCCCTGCGCGGAGCGCTCGTCGGTCACTTCGCGGCGGTCGAGATCACCTCGTCGCCCGGCTCCTCCCGGCTCGCACTCGCCCTCGAACGGGCGGGAGCGGGACCCGCGGCGGTCCGCTTCTACGAGGAACACGTGGAGGCGGACGCCGTCCACGAGCAGCTGGTACGCCGCGAGGTCGTCGACGGCCTCCTGGAGGACGAGCCGGAGCTCGCGGCGGACATCGCCTTCGGGATCCGTGCCACCGGCCTGCTGGAGGACCGACTGGGCGACGCCCTGGTCGATGCCTGGTCCGAGGGCAAGTCGGCGCTCCGTCAACCGCTGGACGCGTGAACCTCGGCGCGTGAAAGCGGACGAAAAGGGCACAGGTGTCGTGGGGTCCGCCGGATCGACGGTGCGGCCCCGCGCTCGACGACAGACCGCTCATGCAGCTCACGCACGGTGGAAAGGAACGGACGATGCCTCGCGGATCGAGTCCGAAGCGGGAACGGCAGTACGAACACATCAAGGAGAGCGCCCAGGACCGGGGCGCGAGCAAGAAGCGCGCGGAGGAGATGGCCGCCCGCACCGTCAACAAGGAACGCGCCCGCTCGGGCGAGTCCAAGACCGCCAGCAAGACGTCCACCGAGGACATGTCGTCCTCCCGGCGGGGCGGGAAGCGCTCGCACAGCGGGTCGGAGGGGCCGACCTACGACCAGCTCTACGCCGAGGCCCAGAAGAAGAACGTCCACGGTCGCTCCTCCATGAACAAGGAGCAGCTGAAGCGCTCGCTCGGCAAGTGAACCACCGGCCGCCGGGACGTCTCCCGGCGTGACCCGTACGAGAGCGCCGCGCCCCGGCCACCACCGGCGCGCGGCGCTCTCGTACGGCCGTCACGCGCCGCCGTCGTCCCGCCCGGTAGACCGGCGCCGCCACAGCCACAGGGAGAGCGCCGCTCCGAGGGACGAGCCGACCAGCGCCAGCGGGAGCCCGGCCCAGGGACCGGAGGGTACGGAGCCCCGGGGCACGGTGTCGGCCGCGGCGTCCCTCGGCGCCGCTTCGGCTGCCGTCGGGTCGGGCGCCCCGGCCGCCCGCGCGCCCTCGGGGCGCCCCGAGGGCTCCGCGCCCGGCGCCTGCCGCGGTGCCTTCGGCGCTCCCGCCGCCGGTCCCGCCTGTTCGGCCTGAGCGGCCGGCCCCGCCTTCAGCGGCTCCGGCCGCAGGGAGCCCACCGGATGGACCCGGCCCGCCGCGGCGAATCCCCAGTCCAGCAGCGAACGGGCCTCCTCGTAGACGGCGCGCCCGCCGCCCGAGCGCGGATTCATCACCGACACCACCAGCGTCCGCGACCCCCTGCGGGCGGCGGCGATCAAGGTGTTCCCCGCGCCGCTGGTGTAGCCGTTCTTGACCCCGATGATCCCCGGATAGCGCGCCACCCCGTTCGCCCCCGTCAGCAGCCGGTTGGTGTTGCGGATGCCGTACGACCAGGACCCCGCGGGAAACTGGGCGTACGGGGTCGAGCAGTACCGGATGAACAGCGGGTCCCGCAGCCCGGCCCGGCCGAAGACCGCCAGATCGTACGCGGACGACACCTGGCCCGGAGCGTCGTAGCCGTCGGGCGACACCACGCGGGTGTCGTACGCCCCCAGGGCCCGCGCCTTCACCTGCATCTGGCGGGCCGTCGACGCCCATCCGCCGTTCATCGCCGCCAGCACATGGACGGCGTCGTTGCCCGAGCTGAGGAAGACGCCGTTCCAGAGGTCCGACACCTTGTACGTGTATCCGGCCCGCACCCCGACGAGGCTGCTGCCCTGCCCGATGCCGGCCAGCTCGGACTCGGCGACGGTGTGCAGCCGATCGTGGTCGAGGCGCGGCAGCGCCGTCACGGCGAACAGGGCCTTGAGGGTGCTGGCGGGGGGCAGCCGCCGGTGGGCGTCGCGCGCCGCGAGCACCTCGCCGGTGGCGACGTCGGCGATCAGCCACGACCGGGCGGAGACAAAGGACGGGAGGGCGGGCGCGCCCGGCAGTGGCTCGACCTGGGTCCCGGCGAGATGGAGACGGGACGCGTCGATGAAACGGGTGACGGGAGGCGTGGGTTCGGTGACGGAGGAAGCCGTGGCCGAGGGGACCGGCAGCACGAGCAGCAGCGCCGCGGTACCGGCGGCGGCATGACGGACAGCTGACGTGACGATCATTCAGCCACCGTAGGAAGCGGCGGCCGTACCCGCAGATCGAAGTGCGCCGACCGGCGTACGGACGGAGCCGGACGGCCCCGGCCCAGGGGCGGGCCGGACGGGTGCCCGCGGGCGGCGGATGCGTACGGGGAGGGGCGGGCGGGGCCGTAGGGGGCACGAGGCACGGCCCACCCGGACGCCCTCACCCGCAGCCGCAGCGTCTCCCACCTCGCCGCGCCGGCCTTCGCGGGCTGCCCTCGCCACCAGGCTCCGCGCCCCTCGGGCGCCCGGGCGCCGGTCTCCTCTGGCAGCTCGATCCCGGCCGGATGCCGGCGCCCGGCGACCGGGTGGTGGTCGCCGCCACCCGGCGCGCCTGGCCGAACTCCTCGGCAGGCGTCCGCGCCGGCCCGTACCGGACGCCGTAGGCGGAGCCTGACCCCACCCTTCGGCGGCACCTAGGGCCTTTCGTTTGGATCAGGCCGGATCAGGGAGCGGGGTCTGGTGCATGGGGTCTCCCCAGGCCCGCCAGGGCCGAGGGGACGGATCGCAAGGCGGAG
>NZ_JBSFTU010000006.1:0-197003 GCF_053591435.1 Streptomyces sp. NPDC003027 | reverse complement strand
GTGTTGCGCTCGATCAGCTTGGTCATGATGCCGCCCTTGGTCTCGATACCGAGGGACAGCGGGGTCACGTCGAGGAGCAGGACGTCCTTGACCTCGCCCTTCAGGACACCGGCCTGCAGGGCGGCGCCGATGGCGACGACCTCGTCCGGGTTCACACCCTTGTTGGCCTCCTGGCCACCGGTCAGCTCCTTGACGAGCTCGGCGACGGCCGGCATACGGGTGGAGCCACCGACGAGAACGACGTGGTCGATCTCGGAGAGCTGGATGCCCGCGTCCTTGATGACGTTGTGGAACGGGGTCTTGCAGCGCTCCAGGAGGTCGGCCGTGAGCTGCTGGAACTGAGCCCGGGTGAGCTTCTCCTCCAGGTGCAGCGGACCCTCGGCGGAGGCCGTGATGTACGGCAGGTTGATCGACGTCTCGGTGGAGGACGACAGCTCGATCTTCGCCTTCTCCGCGGCCTCGCGCAGACGCTGGAGAGCCATCTTGTCCTTGGCGAGGTCGACGCCGTGGCCGTTCTGGAACTGCTTCACCAGGTAGTCGACGACCCGCTGGTCCCAGTCGTCACCACCGAGGTGGTTGTCACCGTTGGTGGCCTTCACCTCGACGACGCCGTCACCGATCTCCAGGAGCGACACGTCGAAGGTGCCGCCACCGAGGTCGAAGACGAGGATCGTCTGGTCGTCCTTGTCCAGGCCGTAGGCCAGGGCGGCCGCGGTCGGCTCGTTGACGATGCGCAGGACGTTGAGGCCCGCGATCTCACCGGCCTCCTTGGTGGCCTGGCGCTCGGAGTCGTTGAAGTACGCCGGAACGGTGATGACCGCGTCGACGACCTTCTCGCCCAGGTACGCCTCGGCGTCGCGCTTCAGCTTCTGCAGGATGAAGGCGCTCATCTGCTGCGGGTTGAAGCTCTTGCCGTCGATGTCGATCTTCCAGTCGGTGCCCATGTGGCGCTTGACCGACCGGATGGTCCTGTCGACGTTGGTGACCGCCTGACGCTTGGCCACCTCGCCGACGAGCACCTCGCCGTTCTTGGCGAAGGCGACGACGGACGGCGTGGTCCTGGCACCTTCGGCGTTGGTGATGACGGTGGGCTCGCCGCCTTCAAGAACGCTGACGACGGAGTTAGTCGTGCCCAGGTCGATGCCGACCGCACGTGCCATTTCGATTCCTCCAGCTGGCCTGACTTGAGTGGAACTGACTCAAGGATGCACGACGGACCTCACCGCGTCAACAGACATGAGTGGGGGCGACTCAACTCTTCGCCCTGAGGCTCACTCAAACAGGGGCCCTGGGCGCGTCGGTCCCCCTCATCGGACACCCCTCCGTGAGAGAGTCCGATACCTCACGAATATCCCACGAAAGGGTGTGGTGGGGGCATGACGGCCAAGCGCGGATTCGACCTCCTGGGCGGACTGGTCCTGCTGCTCACCCTCTCCCCGCTGCTCCTGGCCGTCGCACTCACGATCACTCTGGACCGGCGGTGGCGACAGGACGGGCCGGGGACGCCGCGAGACCGAGGGGACGGGCCGGAGGGAACGCCGCGAGACCGAGGGGACGGGCCGGAGGGGACGCTGCGCCGCCGGACCATGGCGGGCCGGGGCGGGAAGCCCTTCCGGATACTGACCTTCCGCACCCCCGGCCCGCTCGCCGCGCTGCCGCTGCTGCTCCATGTCGTACGGGGCGAGATGTCCCTGGTGGGTCCGTGCCCCCTCGTACCCGGCCACCGGGAGTGCGTGGGCGAGGCCCGCCGCCGGCTCGCCGTACGTCCGGGGATCACCGGACTGTGGCAGATCAGCGGCCGCTCCGAGCTGCCGTGGGAGGAGCGCGAGCTGCTCGATCTCCACTATGTGGACCATCACTGGCTCGGGATGGATCTGGCCATTCTGGCGCGTACGCTTCCAGCAGTCCGCAGACGTCGCGCGGCGGCGGGGAAGACCCGGCCGGCAAGGCTTGCCTGAGCGACACAGATCACCGCGGGCGCCGCTACAGCGCGGCGCCGCGAAGCGGTAATCTCGGCACGGACTGAATAAGTTACCGCTTAGTAGTGCCACACTCGGCAGTGTGGCACTCTCGCCTCGCAGGCCCGCCCGAGGAGCCCCTCATGCAACTCGCCGCGATCATCGTGTCGCTGGTCATCACGGTGGTGGCCGTCGCGCTGTTCGGCCGCGCCATCGCGCAGATCTACCGCTTCGTGAAGCTCGGCCAGCCCGTCCCCGCGGGCACCCGCACCGGCGACCCCACACAGCGCACCATCACCCTGGTCAAGGAGTTCCTCGGCCACACCCGCATGAACCGCTGGGGCGTCGTCGGCGTCGCGCACTGGTTCGTGGCGGTGGGGTTCTTCTCGCTGCTGCTCACGATCGTCAACGCCTTCGGCCAGCTCTTCCAGGCCGACTGGCTGATCCCGGTCATCGGTGACTGGCTGCCGTACGAGATCTTCACCGAGTTCCTCGGCCTGATGACGGTCCTCGGCATCCTGACCCTGATCGTGATCCGGCAGCTGAACCGGCCGGGCAAGGCGGAGCGCAAGTCCCGCTTCGCGGGCTCCAAGACCGGCCAGGCGTACTTCGTCGAGGCCGTCATCCTGATCGTCGGCGTCTGCATCATGACGCTGCGCGCGCTCGAAGGCGCCCAGCACCACGTGACCAGCTGGGAGCCGGGCTTCTTCGCCTCGTACCCGCTGATCGCCGCGCTCGACGGGCTGAGCCTGGGCACGCTCCAGAACCTCACCTACTTCTTCGCGGCGCTCAAGATCGTCACGTCCTTCACCTGGATGATCACGGTCTCGCTCAACACCAACATGGGCATCGCCTGGCACCGCTTCCTCGGCTTCCCGAACATCTGGTTCAAGCGGAACGCCGACGGCTCCACCGCGCTGGGCGCCCTCCAGCCGATGACGACCGGCGGCAAGGAGATCGACTGGGAGGACCCGGCCGAGGACGCCGTCTTCGGCGTCTCCCAGGTCGAGCAGTTCTCCTGGAAGGGCATCCTCGACTTCTCCACGTGCACGGAGTGCGGCCGCTGCCAGTCGCAGTGCCCCGCCTGGAACACCGGCAAGCCACTCTCCCCCAAGCTCCTGATCATGTCGCTGCGCGACCACGCGCACGCCAAGGCGCCGTACCTGCTCGCCGGCGGCGGCAAGGACATGGAGGGCAACGAGAAGGCGTCGGCCGAGGCCCTCGCTTCGGTGCCCGCCGCCGCTCTGGCCGAGGCCGAGCGCCCGCTGATCGGCACGCTGGAGGAGAACGGCGTCATCGACCCCGACGTCCTGTGGTCCTGCACCACCTGCGGCGCCTGTGTCGAGCAGTGCCCGGTCGACATCGAGCACGTCGACCACATCGTCGACATGCGCCGCTACCAGGTGATGATCGAGTCCGCCTTCCCGTCGGAGGCCGGCACGATGCTCAAGAACCTGGAGAAGAAGGGCAACCCCTGGGGTCTGGCCAAGAAGCAGCGCGTCGAGTGGACCAAGGAGGTCGACTTCGAGGTCCCGATCGTCGGCAAGGACGTCGAGGACCTCACCGAGGTCGACTACCTCTACTGGGTCGGCTGCGCGGGCGCCCTGGAGGACCGGGCCAAGAAGACCACCAAGGCCTTCGCCGAGCTGCTGCACATGGCGGGCGTGAAGTTCGCGATCATGGGCGGCGAGGAGAAGTGCACCGGTGACTCGCCCCGCCGCCTGGGCAACGAGCCGCTGTTCCAGCAGCTCGGCCAGGAGAACGTGGCGATGCTGAACATGGCCTTCGGCGAGGACGACGAGGACGAGTCGACCAAGAAGCCCAAGTCGGCGAAGAAGATCGTCGCCACCTGCCCGCACTGCTTCAACACGATCGCGAACGAGTACCCGCAGCTGGGCGGCGAGTTCGAGGTCATCCACCACACGCAGCTGCTCCAGCACCTCATCGACGAGGGCAAGCTGATCCCGGTGACCCCGGTCGACGGTCTGATCACCTACCACGACCCCTGCTACCTGGGCCGCCACAACAAGGTCTACACGCCGCCGCGCGAGATCATGTCGGCCGTCCCGGGCCTGCGCCAGCAGGAGATGCACCGCCACAAGGAGCGCGGCTTCTGCTGCGGCGCCGGCGGCGCGCGGATGTGGATGGAGGAGCGGATCGGCAAGCGCATCAACAACGAGCGCGTCGACGAGGCCCTGTCCCTCAACCCGGACATCGTCTCCACCGCCTGCCCGTTCTGCCTGGTCATGCTGACCGACTCGGTCAACGGCAAGAAGAACGACGGCAAGGCCAAGGAGTCCGTCCAGGTGGTGGACGTGGCGCAGCTGCTCCTGGAGTCGGTGAAGAAGCCGGCGGAGGAGCTGCCGGCGGAGCCGGAGCACGAGCCGGAACCGGCGCAGTAGCACGTACGACACGACAGAAGGGCCGTCCCCCGGGGGACGGCCCTTCTGTCTTTCCCGGCGCGGCTGTCACCCCTGGGGCGCCCCCTAGGGGATGTCACAGCTCAGTGGCAAAGGCGCGCCCTCACAGCGGGACCGGGTACGTTCGATACGTGGCTGGATTCAGGAACGGACGCGGCCGGGACAACCGCCCCCCGCAACAACAACCGCAGCAGGCGCCGTACGGGTACAACGCGGCTCCGCCGCCGTACCCGCAGCAGCAGTGGCCCCCGCAGGCTCCCCAGGGAGCCCCGCAGGGCCCGCCGCAGGGATACGGGGAGCCGGAGTACTTCGGGGACCCCTACCCGCAGCAGCACGCCGGCACGGCGAACAACCCGGGTCACACCCAGGCGTTCAGCATCCACGACGACCCCTACGGCAACGCCGCCACCTATCAGGCCGGCGCCGCCCCCGCGGCCCCCACGGGCCCGCGGCTGCCGTGGAAGGCCCTGCTGAGCGGCATCGTGCTGCGCCCCGCGCAGACGTTCCTCCAGATGCGGGACTACGCCGTCTGGGGCCCGGCGCTGGTCGTGACGTTCCTCTACGGCCTGCTGGCGATCTTCGGCTTCGACAAGGCCCGCGACGAGGCGATCAACGCGACCCTGTCGACGGCGATCCCGTACGTCCTGATGACGGGCGTCGGCTTCGTCCTCGGTGGAGCGATCCTGGGCGCGGTCACCCATACGCTGGCGCGCCAGTTCGGCGGAGACGGCTCCTGGCAGCCGACCGTGGGCCTGTCGATGCTGATCATGTCGATCACGGACGCGCCCCGGCTGGTCTTCGCGATGTTCCTGGGCGGCGAGAACGGCCTGGTGCAGGTCCTGGGCTGGCTGACCTGGCTGGCGGCGGGCGCCCTGCTCACGGTGATGGTGAGCCGCTCGCACGACCTGCCGTGGCCGAAGGCACTGGGCGCGTCGGCGGTCCAGCTGGTGGCGCTGCTGTCGCTCATCAAGCTGGGCACGCTGTAACGACGTACGTACGGGAGAAGGCCCCCGCCGGGAATCCGGCGGGGGCCTTCTCGTGTGGCCGGGAGTCGTCTCGACGTAACGAGGGTCACGTGCGGCGCTGCGCTCCCGCTCGCCATGTGCGCATGCAACGTTGCTAGGGTCGACAGGGGCTCCTGCAAAGCGAGTTGAGGGAACCTCAGAGCAATCAGAGGAAGGCGACACAGTGGGGAACGCCGATCTCGACGTCTCGGACGACGATCTGACCAGACTCGCCGGAGACCTCGACGCGATGCAGCGCCACCTGGACGGCCAGGTGCGGCGGATGGACGCGGTCGTCGACCGCATCGAGGCCGGCTGGAAGAGTGACGCGGCCAGGGGTTACCGGGCGCTGCACCGCGGCGTGGCCGAGGACGCGGTCCGTATCAGGGAGATCCTGGTCGTCCTGGAGGAGGCGCTGCGAATGAGCCGCGACGGGTTCACCCAGCAGGAACTGGACACCCTCCGCCGGATGCGGTCGGCACAGTCGCAGGTCGACGTCGCCCGCGAGGCCGCGGCACTGTCCGAGGGAACCACCGCCACGGCGCCCACCAGCCGAATACTCGACGTCTGACGTCCGAGTCCGGCGTCGACTCACGGATGAAATCACGGGGACACGGGGGACGGACATGCCCGACGACTACATAGGTGTCAGGTTCAGCACACTCCACGAGGCCGCAGGCGAGCTGGAGGACATACTCCGGCAGCTCAACCAGCGCCTGGAGACGCTGTACGAGCGCACGGAGAAGGTCGTCCTGGCCTGGCGTGGCGAGGCCAGGGAGGCCTTCGTCGAGGAACTCGACCAGTGGGACAAGCAGATGCAGGACCTCCAGGCCGCCCAAGCGTGGCTGCACGAGGTCGTCACCACCGGGCATGCGAACTACGCCGAGGCCCACCGCGCCGTACTGCGCGGATGGGGGACGAGCTGAGATGGGCACGCCTCCCTCCCCCGCCCCGCAGAACGGCACCATCGACGTCAAGCCGTCGGACCTGTTCCGGGTGTCCGGCCTGTTCGCCAAGGAGCAGACGGACCTGAACAAGGGGGCGACCACACTCCTCCACGAGCTGGGGGAGTACCAGGACGCGGGTGGCTACGGCACGTCGGCCCAGGCGTTCTCCGCCGCGTACATGAAAGTCGGCAACCGCTTCCTCGAGGCGTGGGCGAGAAGCGTGGTGAGCATCGGTGGCGCGGCCGTCGGTTTCACCACCACGGCCAACAACTACGTCAAGGCGGACGCCGCTTCGGACCCGAGCGGCACCAAGCAAGCCGTCACCATGGCTCCGCCGCAGGTCATCGACAAGGCGCCCGTCTACCCGCGCGTCATCGACCTGAAGTGGGGCGACGACGACGGCGGCGACCGGATCTGGGTCCGCATCCTGGAGTGGGTGCCGGATGTGGTCATGGACGCCATGCGGGTCGCGATCAAGCACGCGTACCGCATGGGCCGGGTCCCGGACGTCTACCCCTTCCCCGACCAGCACCACCTGAACTCCCTCTCCGGGGCGTGGGGACACGCGAACCGCACGCTCTTCACCACCCTGGGCAACCTCACCGGCCACGTGGCCCCCCTCACCGACCAGGCCAACAGCGAGTGGCACGACGCGATGCGGACGTTCCTGAGCTCGCTGTGGGGCACGACCGCCTGGGGCAGGAGCACAGCGGGGTACGAGTGGAAGCACGACACGGCGAGTTCGCCGTCCGGCGCCACCAACCCGGTGTTCGCGGTGCTGTCCGACACCAGCAGGAAGATCAGCGACCTGCTGCGGGAGTTCGCAGAGGCCGCGGTCGAACTGAACGAGAAGGTCTACGACGAGTACCTGGACGCGGTCAAGAAGGCCCTCCTCGACATCGACCTGAAGGACGGCTTCGACGTCAAGGACGTCAAGGGGCTCGTCAAGGGCCTGGTGAAGGGGGCGGCCTCGGTCGGCCTCAGCATCACCCTGAACATGGACACCAGCGCCATGAACGCCATCGTCGGCCGCTACGAGACCACGGTGGACGCTCTCACCCGGCGGTTCGACGCCCTGATGGGTCCCCTGGACGAGGCGTTCATGAGCGCTCCGAGCTTCCACGCCGAGGACGCGCGCGCCCAGTCCTTCGGCGCCCGGGCGCTGAACGACTTCAAGCCGGTGCACACCTACGCCGTCCCTGACGAGGACCCGAAGAACCACTTCTTCCCGATCGACCTGGCCGCCCAAGAGGGGATCGCGGGAAGTCATCCGGTCGACAAGCACGTCGGCAAGACGGACGAGCAGCTGGCCCAGCGTCTACGGGACCAGCAGACCGTACGACCCGACGGGACCGTGGCCCCGAGGGCCATCTCCACCTTCACCGATCAGGCCTCCGCCCAGCGCCTCACCCAGACGGTCCTGGACGACATCCGCAACGCGGAGCTGATCGAGCGGTGGATCGAGAAGCAGAAGGACCCCAACACGTACAACCCGAACTCGAAGCCGAGCTACAGCCTCCCGTTCAACGAGGTCACCGGGCGCTCGCTCAGCCGGGCCGACTACGACGCGGACGGCTTCCAGGCGCAGGCGAAGGACGTGCACAGCGTCAAGGTGACGCTCAAGTACATCGGCGAGCACACCGATCCCCCGTTCATCGTTCTCACCTCCATGCCGGAGGCGCCCTAGCATGCACAGCGTGACGACACACACCGGAGCGGTGTTCAACAACGGCGCGATCTCCCGGCTCATGGAGCTGGCCGTCGCCTGCCGACGCGACCGCTCCAAGACGCTCGAGGACGAACTGGCCCGCTTCTGCCGGACGATCAGGGACACACCGCAGGCCGAGTGGGCCATGCCGCTCGCCACCGTCGCCGCGCTGCTCGACCTCGTCTCGGACGAGGTGAGGGACACGGACCCGGCGACGCTGTCGGCGGGTTTCGGCGCACAGCTCGCCGAGGCCGCCGGTGACGTTCCCGCGCCCGAGTTCCTCCAGTTCCTGTCGGGGATGATCCGCCTCCAGGACTGGGAACCGATCCCGGACTTCGACCGGCTTCCGATGGCCGCCTGGGAGGCCGAGCTCAAGTTCGGCAGGATCCGCCAGTTCTGGTGGTGGGTCGATTCGGGCGAGTACGAGGACTTCGACGAGGGTGTACGGGCGGGAGTCGCCTCCGAGCACCCCGCCGGCTGCCGGTCTGCGCTGTCCTCGCTCGCGGCGGAGCTGCAGGAGGCGCTCCTCCTCTTCCCCACGCCGACCGCTCCGGCCGAGCCGGTCGCCGGTCTCGCCGAGACGGCCCCCTGGGCCTCACGACCGGTGCTGCAGGCGATCCTCCAAGCCGTTCACGCCCATGTCGACGAAGAGCACTGAGGTCAGTTCCGTGCCGAGCCCCAACGTTTCCGCGACCTATCCCGACCGGGAGACCGCCCAGTGGGCCACTCAGCAGGTGGTGACCGCCAACGAGCAGGCCATCCACCGCTGGCTCGCCCAGTCCACCCGGCAACGCCTCACCATCGAGGCCGCCTGGGCCTCCCGGCCTGAGCCGGTCGGGCGGGTGCTACGCCAGGCGATGATGCTCGCCGGCCAGGAACCCGTCGACGTGCGCGCCGCCCGGGTGGTCCTCCGGCGCAGTACCGACACCCCGCACGGCTTCACCGTGCACGCCACCTTCCCGATCTACCTCTAGAGGCTGTTTCCCTTGCCCCTGACCCCGCGCGAACACGACCGGAAGTACGGCGAGCTGGATCATGTCATCCGCGCCCACCTGGGGCGCCGTGCCGACGACCAGGAGCCGCTGGCGGCGTACCTGCGGCACACCTGGCGCACCCGTCCCTGGGCGATCCCGATCGCTGAGCAGCAGCTGCGCGAGTACGCCGACAACCCGCCGGGCCGGCTGCGGCTGCGGCTCGGCGAGTTCTACCCCGTGCCGGACGTCGGTCTGGACGACGCGGAGATCCAGCCGTGGCTGGCGAGCCTCGCGGACCGGCTGAAGGAGAGCGTCGAGACAGGTCAGGCACCGCCGCCCGCCACACCGCAGACCCGGTGGGAGTGGCACGCCCGCTTCCCCGAGCTCGCCCAGTTCCTCGGTGGCTGGTTCTCGCAGGACATGCCGGACGAGTTCGAGGACCACGACGCCGCCGTCCAGGACTATCTGGACACGACCGACAGCGGGCTGATCGCGCAGCTCACGGGCGAGCTGCACGATCTGCTCACCCTGCCGCTGGGCGAGCCGGACTACACGCTCGCCCTGGAGGAGCTCGGCATGGAGGTCGACCCGCCGGCTCCGTACGCCCCGGGCGGCTGGCTCATGGACCTCGCCGAGCGCCTTCGCACCCCCTGACGCTCTTCGCCGGCGTCAGGCCGCCCCGGCACCACGCTGGGCGTCAGGCGTCGAGGACCTGGCCCTCGCGCCGGACGACGGGCGGCTCGACGGACCAGGGGAAGTTGATCCACTCGTCGGTCTTCTTCCACACGTACTCGCACTTCACGAGGGAGTGCGACTTCTCGTAGACGACCGCGGAGCGCACCTCGGCGACGTGGTCGACGCAGAAGTCGTGGACGAGCTTGAGGGTCTTGCCGGTGTCGGCGACGTCGTCGGCGATCAGGACCTTCTTGTCGGAGAAGTCGATCGCGTTGGGGACGGGCGCCAGCATGACCGGCATCTCCAGCGTCGTCCCCACGCCGGTGTAGAACTCCACGTTCACGAGGTGGATGTTCTTGCAGTCCAGCGCATACGCCAGGCCGCCGGCGACGAAGACGCCGCCGCGGGCGATGGAGAGCACGATGTCCGGCTCGTAGCCGTCGTCGGCGATGGTCTGCGCGAGCTCGCGGATCGCGCGCCCGAAGCCCTCGTACGTCAGGTTCTCGCGTACTTCACTCATGACGACCGCCGCCTCACACCTGGGTCCGATGGAAGTTCAGGAACGAACGGGAGGCCGTCGGCCCCCGCTGCCCCTGGTAGCGCGAGCCGTACCGCTCGCTGCCGTACGGGAACTCGGCGGGCGAGCTCAGCCGGAACATGCACAGCTGCCCGATCTTCATCCCCGGCCACAGCTTGATCGGCAGGGTGGCGAGATTCGACAGCTCCAGGGTCACGTGCCCCGAGAAACCGGGGTCGATGAACCCGGCGGTCGAGTGCGTGACGAGCCCCAGCCGCCCGAGGGAGCTCTTGCCCTCGAGGCGCGACGCGATGTCGTCGGGGAGGGTGATGACCTCGTAGGTCGAGGCGAGCACGAACTCGCCGGGGTGGAGGATGAACGCCTCGTCGCCCTCGGGCTCGACCTGGCGGGTCAGGTCGAGCTGCTCGACGGCGGGGTCGATGTGGGGGTGGCGGTGGTTCTCGAACACCCGGAAGAAGCGGTCAAGCCGCACGTCGATGCTCGAGGGCTGCACCATGGATTCGTCGTACGGGTCGATGCGTACCCGCCCGGCGTCGATCTCGGCCCGGATGTCCTTGTCTGAGAGAAGCACGCCCCCACGATACGCAGAGGGCGCGGACCTGCCCCAATCGGCAGGACCCCGCGCCCCGGCAGGCATCAGCGCTGCTCAAGCTCCACGGGCACCGCATGCCTCAGCCGCGCACACCGCGGACACCGGACGAGCCGCCCGGGCCCGATCCGCCCGGCACCGAGCTGCTGCAACGGGAACGAAGCGGTACTGAACACGTGCCCCTCGGCACAACGGACGACGGTGCGCTCCATCGAACCCATCAAGTCCCTTCCCCGACAAGTGGTGGACGAGACAGCCACATTAGGGGATCAAGGGGACACCACTCCAGGCGGCACTCCGCCTGCGTAGGCTACGCCTCAACTGCACGATGGGGTACAGTGTCCGAGTCTGCGGTACCGATCACCGGGCCGCTGCGCGGATGTAGTTTAATGGTAGAACATGAGCTTCCCAAGCTCAGAGCGCGGGTTCGATTCCCGTCATCCGCTCGTGAACGAAGCCCCAGGTCAGCGACCTGGGGCTTCGTTATTGTCTAGACCTGTCGGGGCATGCCGTGCCCTCCACGTCCCCCCATCTCGCAGGAATGCCTCCTCGGCGGGCACGCGACGCACCACCTCACACCACGCCGACATGCAGGCCGGGCTCGTGGCGCAAAGTGATCACCGTTGGTGATCTTCACGTGACAGCTTGTCAGTGGCGGGTGCTTTCATGAGCGGGTCACGCACGGAGGCGTGATGTGACTGGTGAGGGGACACGACTGTGCCCGTGATCGAGGAGTACGAGAGGTCCGACGGGACCGTGGTCAGGAGACACGTCCGTCTGCCGGCGGGCGCCCGCCGGCAGACGGCGATCGCCGGACTGATCGTGGCGGGGGTGTTCCTCTTCGGCAGCGGCAACACGACCACCGGCGCGGGGACCCCGTCGGGACAGCACCGGTTACCCCGGCCACAGTCGACAGTGGTCTATCCGATCAAGTGGCCCGGATGGGACAAGCCAGTGGTTCGCCCCACACCGACGGTCTCGTATCCGATCGTCTTCCCCACCCCGGGGAGTGGACGATGAGCCATCGCCCGCCCCGTCGCCGACCCGACCAGAAGCGTGGTTCCGACGGGAAGTTCCTGTTGACGCTGGGCCTGATCGGCATGGTGTCTCAGGGGCTCTTGGCAGCCACGCTGTCCTGGCTGGCCGAGCACCTCTGGATCCTCGCCCTTCCGGTACTGGCAGTGGCCGGGGCAGGTACCGCCCATGTACTTCTGCGGCGGGCGGCGACTCGCCGGGAGCAGGTCCGTTTGCGGGGTGTTCGATACCTGGTTGAGCACCTGGACGGCCTGCACTACACCCAGTTCGAGTACGCCGTCCGTGACTTGATGCGACGTGACGGATATCAGGACGCCCAACAGGTCGGCGGAAGCGGCGACAACGGAGCCGACGTAAAGGCTACCGATCCGTTCGGGAGACGCTGGGTGATCCAATGCAAGCACCGCAAGGCCGGCTGGTCGGGGAAGGCCGTCGGCACCCCCGACCTCCAACGCCTCAATGGCACCGGCCGCCAGATCCACGACGGCGATGTCATCGTCATGCTCACCAACGGCCGCTTCTCGAAGAAGGCCCCCGACTTCGCCAAGTCCCAGCGCCTCCACCTGGTCGACCGCCATCTCCTCGCCCGATGGGCCGCCGACTCCACCCCACTGTGGGAATTGCTGCGAGCCGTACCGCCGCCGCGGAGACCCACCTCCCTCTCCTGACCCCGACAGCGGGTCTCGAACGAGTTGAAGGGGTTGTGCTCGTATGGAGCGCCGCCCCTTCAACCGGTCTCTTCGGACTTCAAGCACAGTCGGCGGCTTGTCAGCCGCCTCCTTCTGGACGGCACGAACCCTCGCGTCGGTGCCTCCGGCAACCTCCTGCTGGCGGGCGTCGTCGGAGTGCTGATAGATCATCGCGGCCTTCTCCGAGGACTCTTCTCCGCGCACCAGTCCAGGTGCCCCTTCACCTTCATGGTGCGGAAGGCCGACAGGTGGATGGTGCGCCCACCTGCGGACGATCTGGTGTCGCCCTCGACACGACGGCCGGTGTCCAGTTCCGGAGTGGCCTCGGTGACCCGTACAGCGAGCGGGCCGAATGTGCCCGAGGTCCGACGCAGGGGCCGCCAGCTCCTCCGGGCGCATGGGGCCGTATGCGCGGGAGGGGGAGAGCGCGACGACACATTGCCCTGGCCCGGTTCCCCGCCCGGCCACCGTAGGCGTCACGCAGGAGGTGCGAACGTCAAGAGCGTGTCGACAGCGCGAACCAACAGCGCGTGCGGAGACAGCAGCACTGCCCAGCGTGTGGGCCGTCTGCTCCCCTGGAAGGGGCGCAGACGGCATCAGGCACCTCAAGCAGCTCAGGCTGAACGCGATCAGTACCGGACGGTCACGGCAGTCGCCGAGAAGCGGTACCCGGTCGCGCCTCCGTTGATGAACTCCAGCCTGAAGTAGTAGTCGCCTGAGGCCAGGTCTCCCCAGTAGGAGGTGCCGCAGTAGTTGGTCTTGGTGCCCTTGTTCTCGTCGGGTCCGAACACATCCTTGTAGACGGCGGGAGAGACCGAGTAGAACGAGCCCGGATCCGTCGAGCAGCCGCCGAACGCGACCGATGTGCTGGTGGCATCCGTATTCTTGTCAGCCCACCGGCGGGACTCATTGGACCCTGCGATCCAGCTGCCGATGCTGGAGCTGAAGCTCCCTTCCGCCTGTGCCGGGGCAGCGACTCCGGCGAGAGCCAGGACGCCGGCGGCGACGGTCACGGACCTGAGGCCACGCTTGGTCACAGATATCATCGTTCCTTCTTCCATGGGTGGATGGATGCCTTGTGGCAACCCCGGTCAGAGGTGAGCGGTGATTCGAAGCGGTGGCCGTGACCACAGAACGGCCGTCGCGGCGCCGGCGCACACAACCCCAGCCGTAGTAGCCCCGGCGATGGCTGAGCCAGCGGGATGAAGGAGCCACGCCCAAGGTTCGGGCGACCCTCCCGGCCTCCAACCGCTAGCTGCGAGTACGAGAGGGATGGCGGCTAGCACCCCGCCGCTCAGCTGTGGGCCCAGCAGAGGGTGGAGCAGGAGTGCGAGACCCACGTACCCCGCCAGGTTCCGCCCTAGAACCACAGCGAGTTCCGAGTCCAGAACCAGGTAACTGGCGAGTGCGGCGAGCATTCCGGTCACGGCAATGCATACACCGAGGACGGAGTCCCAGGATCGGACGCTGCGGAGGGCGACGTGCTCGGTCTGACTGGCACCTCGTCCAAAGCCGTAAAGCAGCGTGACGGCCGGAATCAACGTCATGAGGTGTGCCAGAAGGAACTGCCCTGACTGCCCTGTCAGTACAGGAACGGGCAGCTCGATGTTGCCGACCGCCAAGCCGGTCACCACTGTGCCGAAGGTCGCCGCCGCGACGACCGGCACAGCGCGCACCTTGCACCACCAGATCATCCCTTGGCTCCGGGAATGCTCAGGTGCGGCGGCGTATTGCACGAGCGAAGAGCCGCGCGATTCTTTTCGTACCAGGCAAGCTGCTCGCCGGCAGGTAGCTGGCTAACCCGCCTCGCGAATGCGCTTTCGTGGGGTCCGAAGCGACCGGCCACGGTCTCCGCTGGGACACCAGCTGTGACGTACAGCCAGGCGGCCACCGGCCCTGCGGCGGCGGCCGCAGGGTAGGGAGCACCATTGAGCGCACAGGCGGGTGGCTCCGGGAGAAGACCCGACGCCACTCCGCCGGCGATATCCGCTGAACGCGCGTTGGGCGCGATGCCGAGTTTCAGGGCGCCCTTTCCGGGGTGAGCGGCCATTGTGAGGGTCGGCGGTACCTGAAGGCCAGCCTTCACCAGCCTTGCGGTAGCCGCTCGGGCATCCCGGCGGACCGCCTCGGGATTCTCGACCTCCGGCCACAGGCAGACTTCAGGCTGTGCCGCGTTGTCACAGACCAAGGCTCCTGTTGCCCGGGCCTGTAGGGGTTCCGGTCCGAGGTCACGCACCACAACCCACGAGGCACCCAGACCGCCGACAACCAGTGCGGCAGCCGCGCCCAGGGGCACTGCTCTACCGCGGAAGTGGATCAGGGTGAGGGCCGCGCAGGAGACTGCCGTAGCGAAGACAGCGGTCCCTACCAAGGCCCTGCTGTCGATTGATGTGTCGACCGAGCAGCAGCTGCTCAGTCCGCCTCCCACGAGGTACCGCAGCCAGAAGACGCTCCACGACGCCGGGTAGGCGCACACGAAGAAGCTGCCGATCAAGGCCAGGGGCGCGGCCAGCACTCCTGGCATCACGCGGCCGACGATGTAGCCGACGAGCGTGTTTGCGACGAGCATCGCGACGACGACTGCAAGGATCCCGAAATGGGGCAAGCCCAGCGGCACGTCGGCGGCGACCGCGGAAGTGAACAAGGCGACGAGGATGCCGAGCAACCCCATGGCCAGCACGGGCAGCAGCAAGGGGAGGGTGATACCCACCGGGCCGCGCACCGAAGTCTGTCCGAAGACGTTGCCCTTCGTGAGCCGCGCGCCTTCCCACGCGGCAGCAGCTGCACATGCAGCCGACACGAACGGCAGAGCGAAGGCTGCATTGCCCGTTGCCGATGGCCAGTAGTGCGGTGTCACCCAAGCTGACAGGTCATCGCCGAGAGCCAGGAAGACGAAACCGACCAGGAGCGGCAGTAGGACAGTGGCCGACGAAGATCGCACGACGGTGCGCAGAAGCATGTCATACCTCCCGGCCCACGAGCGCCGAGTACGCGGCCTCGGCACTTTCCCGTGGTGAGCCGACTTGGCCGGCGAGGGCATGGAACTCACTTGTGCTGCCCTGGAATCGCACCCGCCCCGCACTCAGGACGACAACCTCCTGGTACAGATCTGCCAGATCTTCGGTCTGATGGGTAGACACGACTACGTTCACGGACTGGCTCAGCTCAGCCACAAGGTCTCGGAACACACCCCTCTGCGTGGGGTCGAGGCCAGCGGTGGGCTCGTCCATCAGGATGATCTCGCTCTGATGGGTCAGCGCTCCCGCAATGCCCATGCGACGCAACTGCCCGCCGGAGACCTCATGGCTCTTGCGTCCAGCCAGCTTCTCCAGCCGGACTCTTGAGATCGCCTTCTCGGACGCCTCCCATGCCGCAGTCCTAGAGAGACCCTTCAACCAACCTGCGTAGGCCACCTGCTCGCGAACGGTGAGGCCAGGGACGGGAGTGATCTGCTGGGGGATCCAGGCGACCGCACGGCGATAACGTGCTCGCTCGCGGCGGTTGGAGGGGCCGATCCCGCTCCATGTGACGGTTCCTCCGGCTGGCGTCAGGTGGGAAGCCGCCAGCGCCATAAGAGTCGATTTTCCCGCACCGTTCGGACCGAGTAGCACAGTTGAGGGACTTTCGATCCGAGCGGAGAAGTCCGAGAACACGTCAGTCTTCCTGCCATACCGGAAGGAGAGACCTGCGAAGATCAGAGCCATGGCGCGCATTCCGCTGCGCTCCGTACAGAGGCAGCTTGTCTGGTGAGTCAGATGCAGCATGTGCCCCGGCAGGCTTCACCGACGCCGGGGCACATGCAGTATGGCGGGGTCAGTACTGCGTGCCCACGGAATTCACGGTCAGGAACTGGCCGGTCTGGAGGCCGCTGAGCTCGAAGTAATACGTCCCAGAGGCCAGATCCCCCCAATAGGTCCGGTTGCAGTAGTTCGTCCTGGTGCCCTTGCTCTCGTCGGGCCCGAAGGCGTCCTTCCAGACCACCAGGTTGGCGCTTTGGAAACCGTTCCAACCATCGGTCGAGCACCCGCTGAACCCGACCGAGGTGCTGGTGGCATCGGCGTTGGCGTCAGTCCACCTGCGGGACTCATCGCCCTGCTGCCACCCCTGGATGTAGGACGACCAGGACCCCTCCGCAAAGGCCGGGGTTCCGCCGGCGAGACCGAGCAGGGCGGCACCCACGATCAGACGAGAGGGCGCACCCCCCAGGGCCTGTCTGGTGAATGATCATCTGGCGGGTTCGCGGAGCCACAGGATCAGAGCTGCCAGGACGATTCCACCCCGGTAGCGATCGGCGAGCTTGTCGAACCTGGTCGCGATCGCACGGAACTGCTTGAGGCGGGCGAAGCATCCTTCGACCACGTTGCGGTGGCGGTAGATGCCCTTGCCGAAGGCGGGTGGGCAGCCGCCGTGGGCTCCACGTCGCCGGCGGTTGGCCACCTGGTCGCGGCGTTCAGGGATCGTGGCAACGATGCCCCGGCGCCGCAGCAGGTGGCGAATCGCCCGGCTGGAATACGCCTTGTCGCCCAGCACCCGAGCCGGTGTCGTGCGAGGTCGGCCCGCAACGGCGCGCGGGATGCAGGACGGGCAGGACCTGTCCGCCGCCCGCGCCCTCACCGTGCCCGATCCGGCGCCCGCGCCGGACGCCGGCCAGCCGGAGAGCCGCATTCTCGACGTCTGAACCACGGGGGATCAGCACCATGCCCGACGAAGACCGGATCACCGTTGACTTCGCCACCCTGCAACGCCTTTCGGGCGATCTGGAGGAGATCCTCCGCGCCCTCAACGAGAAGCTGGACACGCTGTACGGGCGCGTCACCAAGGTCGTACCGACCTGGGAAGGCGAGGCCCGCGAGACCTTCATCGACGAACTGGACAAGTGGAGCCACTCCGCCGACGACCTCAAGGCCGCCCAGGCCTGGCTCCACGAGGTCGTCGTCAAGGGGCACCTCAACTACGCCGCGGCCAACAGGTCCCTACTCGAAGGCTGGGGAGGCGGCACCTGATGGCAAGCCCCTCCGCCCCCGCCCAGTCACCCGGCGGCAGCGGCACCATCGACGTCAAGCCGAGTGACCTCTGGTCCGTCTCCGGCCGGGTCGCCGCAGAACAGGACTACCTCGTGCGCGATGCCAACAGACTCCTGGAGGAGCTGGGCAAGTACACCGACGCCGGAGGCGCCGGCACGGAGGCCCAGAAGTTCGCCCAGGCATACAAGAAGATCGGCGACCGCTGGCTGGAGGTCTGGGGACGATCCGTACTCAGCGTCGGCGGCGTCGCGGTCGGATTCACAGAGACGGCAAACGCCTACACCAAGGCGGACGCGGCGGCCCACCCCAAGCCCGGCACGAGTACGCCCTCAACCAGAACAAGGCCCAGATCGAGGCGTGGATCAAGGGTCCGCCGCCGGCGGCCGACGGAGACGTCGAGAAGTTCCGCGCGGACGCGCCGAACGGCGAGACCAGCGGACGCAGCGTGTTCAAGCAGCCGGTCGACCCGAACGACCCGAAGTCCGGTTACAAGGAGGGCGGCATCGACGCCAAGGCGTACGACGTGGAGGGCATCGAAGCGCGACTCAGGTACGACAGCAGCCGCAACCCGCCGTTCACGGTCATGACGTCGATGCCCTACAAGTCCTAGCGCCCCCGGAAAGGCCAGCACCACATGTCCGTCGACCAGAATTCCTGGGACTCCGCGGTACGCCACCTGTACAGGGACGCGTACGCGTACATCGCCACGGGGCCGCGTCGCCACGAGGACTGGGTCCTCGACGTCCTCGCGCTGATGGCCCGGGCCGTACCGGACCCCCGGGGCTGGACCCACGTCGATGACGCGGAAAGAGACCCGGAGCGCGAGGGGAACCCCACGTGGCCCTTCGCCGTTCACCCCCCGGAGTACGTCGCATCGCGCCTCAAGGAGATCGACCGGGACAGCGCCGAAGACCTTCTCCTCGCCCTCACCGAGACCGGCTGCACCCTGGCCAACCTCCAGTACTTCGACGAATCCCCGGAGAAACTACGGGAGATGGCGCGCACGGTCCTCGCGCGTTACGGAGACACGGCCACGTATCACACCAACGTCAGCAAGCGGGGCAGCGCGCCCGGCACGCTCGACTTCACGCTGGAGAGCCTGGGGTACAGCCCGCTGGGCCTCCTCATGGAGGACTGCGGCCTGATCATCGTCTCGGACACCGAGGTCGGCCTGTTCTGGAGCTTCGCCGACTGATGATCCGGCTGCCGATCCGTGCGAGCGCAGTTCCTGACCAGGTGATTTGAGAGGATGCCCCCGTGCTGACCCGTTCCGCTTCCTACCCCGACCGGGAGACCGCCCACTGGGCCACCCAGCAGGTGGTCAACGCCAACGAGCAGGCCGTCCACCGCTGGCTCGCCCAGGGCATGGAGGTCGGCCCACCGGCGCCGTTCTCCTACGGTGCCTGGTTCCAGTCGGTGGCGACGACGCTGTCCGGCGTCTGATCCGGCCTTGGTGGCCGGTCCCCGCTCGTCCCGGAGGGGGGCGCGGCCGCCCGGAAGGCCGACCGCGGTTTGTGGCACGGTCACCTCACTCGTGCCCGGCCGTGCCCTTCGAGCCAGGCTGCTGCACGGCGGCTGCCCCGGTGCGCTGCCGCCCCCGTGGCGGCGGTGCGTCAGCTCTGTGCGGTGTCGTCGCCCGTCTGGTCGGCGCCCTCGGCGCCCGCCTTCTCGCGCATCTTGCGCACCAGCTCCGCCTTCTGGTCGGCGGCGCCCTGGCGGTCGAGGTTGCGGTGCGGCCCGTTGTTCTGCCTTTCGGCGCGGGACAGCCTCTTGCGCTGGCCGCCGCCCTGGCCCACGGGGTTGTTGATGTTCTTGCTCACGGTCATGGGTTCTCCCGGTAACGATGTGAAGTGATCTACGGATTCACGGTGGGGGACGGGCGCGGCGACGTCGAAGGACGTCAGCAGGAGCCCACCGCGCTCTCACTGTGAATCGGCGTCTGGAAGAACATGACAAAGACGTTACCCGGTTCCGCGGGCCCCGCGCACCAGGCTCTCGCCGCCCCCGGCTGTCGGATCCGCAGGGTGCCGGTGCGGGGAGATCACACGTGATCAGCGGTCAGCGGCGAGAGCGGCCGCTCGAAGAAGGTCTCGAGCACGACCGTGGCCTGCGTCCCGCTGACCCCGTCGATGGCGTAGATCCGGCGCAGCACGTCCTGCAGTTGCTCGGTCGTCGCGGTCCTGACCTTCACCAGCACCGAGGCGGAGCCGGCGATGACGTGCGCCTCCAGGATTTCGGGGAGCGCGGCGAAGTCCTGCGCCGAATCGCCCATCCAGGACGTCGAGTCGACCATCACGTAGGCCAGGACCGCGCCGCCCACCGCGGCCGGGTCCACGTCGGCGGTGGTGCGCGTGATGACGCCGCGTTCGCGCAGCTTGCGCACCCGTTCGTGAGCGGCACCGGCGGACAGGCCGACGGTCTGTCCCAGTGCGGCGTAGGACTGGGTGGCGTCCCGCTGGAGCTGGTCCAGCAGTACACGATCGATGTGATCCACAGCTCTCCATTCGGTACTTCCTTGCTTTGACGATATCCCATCCTGCAATCTTCGCGTGAGGCGAGACGAGATTCGCCATGCGGTGCTTGCAGGAAGGGAAGTCCCCATGACCATCGAGCCACCCGGGCTGTACGAGATGCTCGACGACAGGTTCCGTACCGGCCGGTGCATGAACGGTGATGCCGCACTGGAGGTCCTGTACACGGGCTGCCGCTGGGCCGAGGGGCCGATCTACCTGCCCGCCTGGCGCCAGGTCGTCTGGAGCGACATCCCCAACGACCGGATGCTGCGGTGGGACGAGGAGACCGGCGCGGTCAGCGTCTTCCGCCGCTCCGCCGGGCACACCAACGGCAACACCCTCGACCGCGAAGGCCGGCTGATCACCTGCGAGCAGGGCAACCGGCGGGTCACCCGGACCGAACACGACGGCACCATCACCGTGTTGGCCGACCGCTGGCAGGGCAAGCGCCTGAACAGCCCGAACGACGCGGCTGTGAAGTCCGACGGCTCGGTCTGGTTCTCCGACCCGGACTTCGGCATCACCAGCGATTACGAGGGCTATCGCGCGCAGAGCGAGATCGGCTCCAACAACGTCTACCGGATAGATCCCGCCACCGGCGAAGTGCGGCTGGTCGCGGACTGCTTCCGCGCGCCGAACGGCCTGGTCTTCTCGGCCGACGAGCGGCGGCTGTTCGTCTCCGACACCGGCGCGGGCTTCATCCGGGTCTTCGACGTACGCGATGAGGGCACGCTGTCCGAAGGCGAGATCTTCGCCGAAGCCGGGGCGCGCGAGAAGGCCCGCTTCGACAACCTCCGCTTCGACGACGGCGGTCGGCTCTGGGTAGCGGCGATGGGCGACGGGGTGCACTGCTACGACCCCGACGGCACCCTGATCGGGCGGCTCGACGTCCCCGAGACGGTCGCCAACATCTCCTGGGGCGGCACCAAGCGCAACCGCCTCTTCATCGCCGCGGAGACCACCCTGTATTCCGTGGTCATGGGCGTCACCGGCACGCACCCGACCGGACCGGGGCGACGGCCCCGGCTGGAGCCGGCGACCCGGTGATCCCTCGGTCGTTCGGAACGCCGAGGGATTCGAGGGCAGGGGCGGGTGACGGCCGAAGGAACGCCACGGGCGGCCGTGATCCACTGGAGAGCTCGACCGCACGGCGAGACAATTCAACTGATTACCGTTTCAGCTTCCCCTTCAGCAGGGAGCCGGTATGCGGATGGCTCACGCTCGCTCGTCCAGCGCCGTCATCGGGCTCGCGGCCGCACTGGCCATCGGCTGCGGCGGCGTCACCGAGGCCGGTCCCCCGGGCGCCGCGCCGGCCGGTGGGGTTCCCGTCGTCGCCTCGACGAACGTGTACGGCGATGTCGTCAGGCAGATCGGCGGCGACAAGGTACGGATCGTCTCGATCATCAGCGACCCGGCGCAAGATCCCCACTCCTACGAGGCCAGTACGCGCAACCAGCTCGAGCTGGCCGAGGCCGAGGTCGTCGTCGAGAACGGCGGCGGCTACGACGACTTCGTCGGACGGATGCTGCGCGGCTCGGGCAACTCGTCCGCCCAGGTGGTCAACGCCGTACAGGTCTCCGGGAAGTCCCCGGACGCCGCGGGGGAGTTCAACGAGCACGTCTGGTACGACCTGCCCACCATGGTCAGGCTCGGCGACCGGATCGCGGATGCCCTGGCGAAGGCGGCACCCGCCGACGGCGCGGCGTTCCGGAAGAACGCTCAGCTCTTCGAGGAGAAGATCACCGCCCTCCAGGAGCGGACGCACCGGATCAACGCCCGCCACGCGGGCACCGCCGTGGCCGTCACCGAGCCCGTCCCGCTGTATCTGACAGAGGCGTGCGGCCTGGTGAACAAGACGCCCGCCGACTTCAGCGAAGCCATCGAGGAGGGCGACGAAGTCTCGCCGCGGAGCCTGCGGGCGACGATCGCGCTGCTCACCGGCGAACGCGTCCAGGCGCTGGTCTCCAACGAGCAGACCGCCGGCCCCCAGACCGAGAAGGTCGAGAAGGCCGCCGCCGACAACGGCGTCCCCGTGGTTCCCGTGACCGAGACCCTTCCCGAGGGGCAGGACTACATCGGCTGGATGGCGTCCAACGTCGACGCCCTCGCCCGCGCCCTGGACCGGTGAGGAGCCGTGGACCACGTCGACCACACAGAGGCCGTCGCACCGCCGTCCCGGTCCGAACACCCCGCCGGCGGCGGAACGGAACCCGTGATCAGCCTGCGGGGAGGCGCGCTGGCCTACGGCGACCGCGTGCTCTGGAGCGGCCTCGACCTCGCCGTGCGGCCCGGTGAGTTCCTCGCGGTACTGGGGCCGAACGGATCGGGCAAGACCAGCCTGCTGCGCGTCCTGCTCGGCCGGCAGCAGCTCACCGCGGGGACGCTGACGGTGCTCGGCGGGTCCGCTCACCACGGCGGCCGGCACGTCGGATACGTACCCCAGCAGAAGTCCCTACCCGCCCATACGATGCTCCGCGCCCGGGACCTCGTACGGCTCGGGCTCGAAGGACACCGGTGGGGTCTGCCACGCTCCCCCGGCTCGGCCCGCCGCCGTGTCGAGGAGCTGCTGGAGTCCGTCGGCGCGCTGCCGTACGCGGACACCCCTGTCGGCCTGCTGTCCGGGGGTGAACAACAGCGCCTGCGTATCGCGCAGGCCCTGGCCAACGATCCGCGGATCCTGCTCTGCGACGAGCCGCTGCTCTCCCTCGACCCGCAGCACCAGCGCACGGTCACGGCGCTCGTGGACCGGCGGCGCCAAGCGGCGGGCACGGCGGTCGTCTTCGTCACCCACGAGATCAACCCGATACTCGGCCTGGTGGACCGGGTGCTGTATCTGGCCCCGGGCGGCTTCCGGATCGGGCCGCCCGACGAGGTGATGACCACCGCCACCCTGTCCCGGCTCTACGGGACCCGGGTCGACGTCGTCCGCGTACGCGGCCGCGTCGTCGTCGTGGGGGCACCCGACGCGGCGGCCGTGCACCACGTCGCCGGCCGGGCGAACGGTGGTGGACAGCTGTGACCACTGTGACCGCGAGGTGGCCCCTCGTCGCGCTCGCGGACGGGGAGGACCGCGGCGTCTGGCAGCAGATCTTCGACTTCGAGGGCTACGGAGACCTGCTGGGCCTGGTGCACAACTCGCTGCTGGCGGGTGTCCTGCTGGGCCTGACGGGCGGGCTGGTCGGGGTGTTCGTGATCATGCGGGATCTGCCGTTCGCGGTGCACGGGATCAGCGAGCTGTCCTTCGCCGGCGCCGCGGCGGCACTGCTGATGGGGGTGAACGTCGTCGCCGGTTCGATCGTGGGCTCCCTGCTGGCGGCGGCCGCGATCGGGATCCTCGGTGTCCGGGCCAGGGACCGGAATTCGATCATCGGCATCCTCATGCCGTTCGGGCTCGGTCTCGGCGTGCTCTTCCTGTCGCTGTACAAAGGGAGGGCGGCCAACAAGTTCGGGATCCTCACCGGCCAGATCATCGCCGTGGACACACCGCAGATGGCGTGGCTCGTCGGCACGTCCGCCGTGGTCCTGATCGCCCTCGCGGTCGTCTGGCGGCCCCTGACCTTCGCCAGCGCGGATCCGGAGGTGGCCGAGGCCCGGAGCGTCCCGGTCCGCGTGCTGTCCCTGACCTTCATGCTGGTCCTCGGTCTCGCGGTGGCCCTGTGCGTGCAGATCGTGGGAGCCCTGCTGGTCCTCGCGCTGCTCGTCACCCCGGCCGCGGCCGCCGCCCGGCTCACGGCCTCCCCCGTGCTGCTGCCCGTGCTCAGCGTCGTCTTCGCGCTCGTCGCGATGGAGGGCGGCATCCTGCTCGCCCTCGGGAGCGCCGTCCCCATCAGCCCGTACGTCACCACCCTCTCGTTCCTGATCTACCTCGGCTGCCGGCTGGCCGGGTCCCGGCGCGCCGCCCGGTCGGCGCGGATCCCGGCCTCCGAGGGGCGACGCCCGCCCGCCCGTGTCTGAGGGGCGGTGGCGCGGCCACGGGTCGACCCGGCCGCGCCCCGGGTCCACACTGGAACCGAGGCCCGTCGCGCCTGTCCGGCGCGGACGGAAGGAGCTGGCATGCATCCCCTCACCATCGCCGGTGCGGCCGCCGGCAGGCTGGCTCACTACGCGGTCTCCGGCGTGGTGGGCGGTCTGATCATCAAGAACCTCCCCGCCGCCAAGCCCGCCGCGCGCAAGGCACTCGTCGGTGGCCTCGCGGGCGGCATCGTCGCGAGCCGCTGGCTGGCCTCGGCCGCCGAGGAGGCCCGCCTCAAGGCCGGTGACGTGCTGGCGGAGGCCCGTACCTCGCTCGGCGAAGAAGTGCCGCCGCCCTCCGCGGTCGACGTGAACCACGATCACGGACACGAGCACTGACCATGTCGAGCGTGCTCGTCCGCTCCGTGGCCGCGGGCCGGGCCCGGCTGTCCGTGCCCTGGCTGAAAGAGCGGCCCGGCTGCGCGGGGCTCGTCGACGACCGGCTGACCGGCGTCAGGGGCTTCCGGGCGCTGAGGATCTTCCCGCGCACCGGCAGTGTCGTGATCTGGGTGGAGCCCGACGAGCTGGACGTCGACCAGCTCGTCGGCGCCCTCGAAGAGGCCCCGCCCGCCGCCGTCGTGGCGGTCAAGCCGTCCCGTTCCCTGCCCGACACCTCCACCGGCGAGGTGGCCCGGCTGGTGGTCGGCGGGGCCGTACTGGCCGTGGTCGCCCTACGGCGCCTCCTGGCCAGGCCCAGGATCACCGTCGGCTCCTCGGGCTTTCTCGGTGTGGTGACGGTCTTCACCGGTCTGCCGTTCTTCCGCGGCGCCCTGCGGACCCTGCGCGGCCGCGGCAGCCCGGGTACGGACACCCTGGTCACGGCGGCGACGGTCATCTCGCTCGTACTCCGGGAGAACGTGGTCGCCCTCACCGTCCTGTGGCTGCTCAACATCGGCGAGTTCCTCCAGACCCTCACCCTGCGCCGCACCCGCCGCGCCATCGAGGAGCTGCTCACCATCGGCGACGAACGCGTCTGGCTGGTACGCGAGGGCGTGGAGGTGGAGGTCGATCTGGAGACGGTGGAGCCCGGCGACGTGGTCGCCGTGTACGAACACCACCGCATCCCGGTCGACGGCCACGTGCTCACCGGCGAGGCCCTGGTGGACCAGGCCGCCGTGACCGGTGAGGCCCTGCCCGTCTACGCCCGCGACGGCTCCCACGTCTACGCCGGCACCATCGTCACCTCCGGCTCGCTCACCGTGCGCGCGGACTCGGTCGGCAGCGACACCACCGTCGGCCGCATCATCAGCCGGGTCGAGGAGGCCCAGCAGGACCGGGCCCCGATCCAGACCGTGGCCACCCGCTTCACCCAGCGCTTCGTCCCCGTCTCCTTCGCCCTGGCCGCCGTGACGTACGCGGTCACCCGCGACGCACGGCGCGCCATGACCATGCTGCTGATCGCCTGCCCCTGCGCGGCCGGGCTCGCCACCCCCACCGCCATCAGCGCCGCCATCGGCAACGGCGCCCGCCGCGGCACGCTCATCAAGGGCGGTACGCACCTGGAGGGCGTCGGCCGGGTCACCGCCGTCGTCTTCGACAAGACCGGCACCCTCACCTTCGGCCGCCCCCTCGTCACCAGCGTCGTCACCCTCACCGACAGCGTCACCGCCGACGAGGTGCTCAGCCTGGCCGCCTCGGGCGAGCTGCACGCCCGCCACCCGCTCGCCCAGGCCATCGTGGCCCGCACCGAGGAACAGCACCTCCACATCCCCATCCACCAGGCGTGCGAGGTCGTCCTCGGCATGGGCATGCGCGCCGAACTCGACGGCACCCGCCTCCTGGTCGGCAGCCCCGCACTGCTGCGGCAGCACGGCGTCGGCCTGACCGAGGAGGCCCAGGGCTGGACGGAACGGCTGCGCGGCGGCGGGGAGACCGTCATCTGCCTGGCCCACGACGAGGACCTGATCGGCATGCTCGGTGTCTCCGACGCCGTGCGCGCCGGGGCCGAAACCGTCATCCAGCAGCTGCGCCGACTCGGCGTCTCCCGCCTGATCCTGCTCACCGGAGACGCACCGGAGACCGCACAGGTCGTCGCGGACGCCCTCGGCATCACCGAGGTCCACGCGCACGCCCTCCCGGAGGCCAAGCTCCAGCTGATCCGGGACCTCCAGGCGGAGGGGCACACCGTGGCCATGGTCGGCGACGGCACCAACGACGCCCCCGCCCTCGCGCTCGCCGACGTCGGCATCACCATGGGCGAACACTCCTCCCACGTGGCCCTGGAGACCGCCGACATCGCCCTGGCCGGCAACGACCTGCGCCAGGTGGCCGCCGTCGTCGAACTCAGCCGGCACACGCTGCGCGTCGTACGGCAGAACTACGGCCTCGCGATCGGCGTCAACCTGCTCGGCCTGGTCGCGGGAGCCGGCGGATCCATGAACCCGGTGCTCGCGGCCCTGCTGCACAACACCAGCAGCATCGCGGTCGTCGGGAACTCCGCCCGCCTGGTCAACCACACCCCGCACCTGCCCCGGGTGGGCGACGACATCCTGCGGGCGGCGCCCTTGGACGACCACCGGGTGCGCTGATCCAGCCGATCAAGTCGATCAAGCCGATCAAGCTGATCCACGCGAGAAGGCCCAGGTCACGAACCTGGGCCTTCGTCGTCGTTCAGATCACCATGTCACGGCGTCAGCGCGTCAGCGCGTCAGCGCGTCAGCGGCGGGGCGGTCAGCCGAGGCACACACCGATCAGGCAGACCTGCGTCGGCGATGCCGGGTCCGTCCCCGAGGTGGTCGGCACGAGGCCCAGCAGCGATGATCCGGAGCCGGCGGGGCGCTCCTCGGCGGTGACCGGCGCCGTCGTCTCCGGGGCCGGGGCGTCGACGGTCCCGGTGTCCGTCCCCGCGCCCGTCGCCGCTCCCGTCCTCGCGCCCGACGCGGGTCCGGTGCGCGGCGCCGCACCCCCGGGCGCGGACGGCTCGGCCGCGGCGACCGTTCCCGGCTGCCGGACCGTCGTCGAAGCGGCCGGCGTCGCGACGGCCGTGTTCCGCTCCTGTGCGGTCGTACGGGAAGGGGCGGCGGGCTCTTGCGACCCCGGCCTGTCGGGCCGCTCCTGCGGCGGGACGGCAGCCGCCGTCTGCGGCGCGGCCGGCTTGGTGACCGGCTCCGGCGGCGGGGCGGCGAGCGCGTGGCTGGTGGAGGGCCGGGTGGACGGCATCGCGGCGATGGTGAGGCCGCCACCGACCAGGGCGACGGCCGTCGCGGCCACCGCCCGGCGCCGGTGCTTCTTCCAGCGCGCCAGCTGCCGCCGCCGAGCCGCCCGGCCCTGCCCCGTACGGGCGCTTCCTTCGAGCTCAGCCGAGGCGTCACCGTCCGAGGCGGTCGCCACCGCGCCTTCGGAAGCGGCGCCGGAAGCGGCGTCGGAAGCGGCGTCGGCGATCGCCGCGGCGGCGGAGTGACGGGCGCCGGCGGAGGGCCCGGGAGCGAGCACCTCCGTCGTCGGCCATACCTCGTGCGTCGTCGCGGCGGACGGCACCGTGCTGTGCACGCGGTGGTCGGGCGGGGCGATGTCCGGAGCGTAGGCCCCGCAACCCGGACACACGAGAGCCCCGTTGAGGGTCCGACGGCACGAGGAGCAGTAGTCCATCTGCGATCTTCCTGTGGTGACTGCGCCGCCAAGGACGCCGGCGACCTTCTCGAGTTCGCACGCGGGATCGAACGGCCAGTAACGCTAGCGGCACACAAGGACGGCGGTGCGCAGCCCTTGTGATGCCGCTGCAAAGGTTTGCGTGGGTGCTGCGGCGAACGTGAACGCCACTCCTCCGGCCCGATCCGAACGGAAGACCTAGTGGTGCCAGGCGCGCCCGCCCGTGTTGTGGATGAATCGCTGGAGCACCTTGAGGGTCATCACGTACTCCTCGTCGGAGATACCCGCGTGGCGCTCCGCCCACAGCTCGTCCTGGAGCGCCGCCGCCTTGCCGTAGAGCGCCGTGCCCTCCGCCGTGAGGCCCAGACGCCCCTCGGCGTCCTCGGTGATCCAGCCCTGGACGATGGCGTCGTCGATCTCCGCGTCCATGGTCTGCGCGCCCGTGTCAAGGTAGTTCCGCAGGAGGCGAGTCACCTCCTCGCGGGTCCTGACGGCCTCGCTGCGCGCCACCTGTGCGAGGACCCACCACTGCGGCTGGCTGACGCCGATCCCGGCGAGGGCGCTCCGGGTGCGTGTGACGACGGCGTCGTAGGCCGCCCAACTCCAGTAACCGATGGGCTGCTGGATCAGTTCGGCGTCGCTGTGCGAGTACTCCATGGCCGGTCCTCCGTCTGTGCGGTAGCTGGTTCGACGGGAGCGACCGTAGAAAGTCAACCGGACTTGAGGTCAAGCCACTTCGACCGGGCGACCGGCCCGGGCGCATCCGCCCGGGGTCGACCGGCCCCGGCCGTCGGGCGGGCCGGGGTCAGCTCACCGCCTTCTCGACGAGGGCGGCGATCCGGTCCTCGTCGGCGGCGGTCAGGTCCGTCAGGGCGTAGGCGGCCGGCCACATGGTGCCCTCGTCGAGGTGCGCCAGGTCGCTGAAGCCGAGGGTGGCGTACCGCGACTTGAACTTCTGCGCGCTCTGGAAGAAGCAGACGACCTTGCCGTCCGGCGTACGCGGGCATGCCGTACCAGAGCTTCGGTGCGAGGGACGGCGCCCGCGTCGTGACGATGGCGTGGATCCGCTCGGCGAGGACGCGGTCCGCCTCCGGCATCTCGGCGATCTTCGCGAGCACCTCGCCCTCCTTGTCCGCCCCGGTGTGGGCGGGCGGGTCAGCGAAGCTGCTGGATGCGGACGAGGTTGCCCGCGGGGTCGCGGAAGGCGCAGTCGCGGATTCCGTACGGCTGCTCGGTCGGCTCCTGGGCGACCTCGGCGCCGGCGGCCCGCACCTTCTCGAACGTGGCGTCGAGATCCGGGGTGGCCAGGAGGATCCAGCCGTAGGTGCCCTTGGCCATCATCTCGGTGATGGTGCGGCGCTCGTCCTCGGTGATGCCGGGGTCGACGGCCGGCGGCGCCAGGAGGATGGACGTGTCGGGCCGGCCCGCGGGCCCGACGGTGATCCAGCGCATCTCGCCCTGGCCGACGTCGCTGCGGACCTCGAAGCCGAGGATGTCCCGGTAGAAGACCAGGGCGGCGTCCGGGTCGTCGTGCGGGAGGGCGCTCGCGTGAATGGTGATGTCCATGGCCGTCACGCTAGTCGGGGCTCACGGGCCGGCGCTTCTCCATTCCTGACCGGGTTCCAGGCCCTGGGGCACGGAGGGACTCGCGCCCGGACTTCCTTCCGCACGAATAAATATCTGTGTCCGCGAGATGAGAGTTTGCCGGACCACCCGGTGAGAGTTTTTGCCGCAACGACATAGCGGGCTCATTTCACGCGCACTCGCCGCCACGGCGTGCTACTGTCGATCTCAGTTGCAGTTGTGGTTCCCAAAAACTTCGAGTGCCCTCGGCCGGTTTCACGCCGCTGAGAGTGCTTATGTATTTCCGGTCATTTCCGGGTGGGGTAATCATCACGGCGACACGGCATCCGCGCAGTGTGGATGCCGGTTTGCCCCGAAGGAGATATGACATGGCATCTGGCACCGTCAAGTGGTTCAACGCGGAAAAGGGCTTCGGCTTCATCGAGCAGGATGGTGGCGGCCCCGACGTGTTCGCCCACTACTCGAACATCGCCGCCCAGGGCTTCCGCGAGCTGCAGGAAGGCCAGAAGGTGAACTTCGACATCGCGCAGGGCCAGAAGGGCCCGACGGCCGAGAACATCGTTCCCGCCTGACGCTGACGCGTACTACGTAGCTGGGGCCCGCATCCTTCGGGGTGCGGGCCCCAGCTGCACGTGTTTCCCGCAGTGGTTTCTCCTGCGGATGACTACCGGGCCCCGCTGCATCGACGCACGCGGGCACCCTTCCGGCCATGCACTCCTTTTCAGAGCCGCACCGCCACATTCAGCATCTGCGCCCGCATGATCACGCCGGCCAGTTTCGCTTTTCGCGTTCCATATCGGCCATTCTTGCAATTCTCCGTGCTGCACATCCGCTGCGGGAATTCCTTGATATGCGCCGCATCGAGGAAGGTTCCGTATGAACCGCACACGCACGAACGACCGCTCTTCCGACACCCGTACCCGCTCCGGCGGCGGCGCCGGACGGGGCAGCAGGTTCGGCTCTTCGGCCCCGAGCCGCTCCGCCGCTCCCGGCCGCTCCGGCGCGCCCAGCCGTTCCGGCGGTTACGGCCGCCGTCCCGCCGCGGTGCAGGGTGAGTTCACGCTCCCCCGGACGATCACTCCCGCGCTGCCCGCCGTCCAGGCCTTCGCCGACCTCGAGATGCCCGGGCAACTGCTCGCCGCGCTCGTCGCCGAGGGCGTGACCGTGCCGTTCCCGATCCAGGGTGCGACCCTGCCGAACACGCTGGCCGGCCGTGACGTCATGGGCCGCGGCCGCACCGGCTCCGGCAAGACGCTGGCCTTCGGACTGGCGCTGCTCGCCCGTACCGCCGGGCAGCGCGCCGAGCCCCGGCAGCCGCTCGCCCTGGTCCTCGTCCCCACCCGTGAGCTGGCCCAGCAGGTGACCGACGCGCTCACCCCGTACGCCCGCGCCGTCAGGCTGCGGGTGACCACGGTCGTCG
This sequence comes from Streptomyces sp. NPDC003027, assembly GCF_053591435.1. Taxonomy (NCBI): domain Bacteria; kingdom Bacillati; phylum Actinomycetota; class Actinomycetes; order Kitasatosporales; family Streptomycetaceae; genus Streptomyces; species Streptomyces sp. NPDC003027. Next base: position 166,326 of record NZ_JBSFTU010000006.1, on the reverse strand, counting down.
GCGGCATGTCGATCGGCAGGCAGGCCGGGGCGCTGCGCGCCGGGGCGGAGGTCGTCGTCGCCACCCCCGGACGGCTCAAGGACCTCATCGAGCGCGGCGACTGCCGGCTGAACCAGGTGGCCATCACGGTGCTCGACGAGGCCGACCAGATGGCCGACATGGGCTTCATGCCGCAGGTCACCGCGCTGCTCGACCAGGTACGCCCCGAGGGCCAGCGGATGCTGTTCTCCGCCACCCTGGACCGCAACGTCGACCTGCTGGTCCGCCGTTACCTGACCGACCCCGTCGTGCACTCGGTCGACCCTTCGGCGGGCGCCGTCACGACGATGGAGCACCACGTGCTCCACGTCCACACGGCCGACAAGCACGCCACCACGACCGAGATCGCCGCGCGCGAGGGCCGGGTGATCATGTTCCTGGACACCAAGCACGCCGTCGACCGGCTGACCAAGGACCTGCTGGCCAGCGGTGTACGGGCGGCCGCGCTGCACGGCGGCAAGTCCCAGCCGCAGCGCACCCGCACGCTGACGCAGTTCAAGACCGGGCACGTCACCGTGCTCGTCGCCACGAACGTCGCCGCCCGCGGCATCCACGTCGACAGCCTCGACCTCGTCGTCAACGTCGACCCGCCGACCGACCACAAGGACTACCTGCACCGCGGGGGCCGTACCGCCCGCGCGGGCGAGTCCGGCAGCGTCGTCACCCTCGTCACCCCGAACCAGCGCCGCGGCATGGCCCGTCTCATGACGGACGCGGGGATCAGTCCGAGGGTCACGCAGGTCCGCTCCGGCGAGGCGGAACTGAACCGCATCACCGGCGCGCAGGCCCCTTCGGGCGTACCGGTCGTCATCACGGCCCCCGTGACCGAGCGCCCCAAGCGCGAGGCCGGCGCCCGCTCCCGGCGCAACCGCCCCTCGCAGGCGATGCGCCGTGCCGCCCAGCGGCGGTCCGCCTACGACCCGGCGGCCTAGAACATCCGCTCGCAGGTCATGGCCCGCCCACTTCCGCAGGAGGCACGTGTGACACCGGTTCAGACGCATCCCCGCCCCATGAGCACCGCCTCCACCACGGTCAGGACGGTGGCCATGGCCGACGCCATGGAGGGGACCATGGAGGCCGCCATGCACCACGCCATGGAAGACGCCATGCACCACGCCATGGGTGAGACCGTGCCGCAGGTCTGGGACGACATGACCGTCGAGGTGGCCCTCTCCGTCATGGCGAGCGCCCGCGCGGCGCACCTGGTCGTCCGCGACAACGACGGCCGGTGCACCGGACTCGTCACCCGGGCCCAGCTCGCCGCTGTCCACGGCAGCTCCGCCTACACCGACCGTCTCCGCCTGCGCGAGATCACAGGCGCACACGGACCGTTCACCTCGCCCGTCACCACGATGGCCGAAGCCGAGCGGGCCATGCGCCACCGCCCAGGGGGAGCGCTGCCCTTGGTCGACGAGCACGGCCGCGCCCTGGGCGTACTGCACCCCTCCCGCTGATCCGCCTCACCCGGTCGGACCGCTCCTCCCTCTTCTCCCTGTGAGGTCCCATGCGCTGCGTCATCGCCCGCTTCCCGTTCGAACTCACCAAGAGCGGCGTGCTGGAAACGATGAAGGGCGTCAAGCCCGAGCCGATCACCGGCGAGTCCGTGATCATCGGTCGTCGTTCCTACCCCGTCAAGCAGGTCGGTGAGATCGTCACCCGCCAGGACCGGCGCGACTTCACCGCCGGTGAGGTCCTCCGGGCCATGACCCGGCTCGGCTTCACCTGCCGCGCCCTCCCGATGGCCGCCGCCCCGGCGCCCGCTCTCACCCCGCTCCAGCACGCGTCCGCCATGCTCGGGGTTCCCGTGCCGGTGTGACCGGCGACGGCGACCCTCGCCGTACACCGCATTCGAACAGCTGAACAGCCCGAAAAACGCGAAGGGCCCGACCGGTACGCACCGGCCGGGCCCTTCGCGTATGCCGTTCGCACGGGGATCCCCTCGGGCGCCCGCGGGCCGGAGTCGTAACCTGATCGCTGGACACGCGAGAATCGGCAGGCGGAGATGGACCGCCGGCCGGCGGTACACGTGGGCACGTGCCTCGGGGCCTTGGTGCCGTACGACGCCAGGGCCGCACGCGTCCCACGGAGAGGTGAGAATGACAGCAGATGATCCGATCGGCCGTCTCGAAGACGACGATTACCCGGCCTACACCATGGGCCGGGCCGCCGAGATGCTCGGGACGACTCCAGGCTTCCTGCGCGCCATCGGGGAGGCCCGGCTGATCACCCCGCTCCGCTCCGAGGGCGGCCACCGGCGCTACTCCCGCTACCAGCTCCGCATCGCGGCCCGGGCGCGGGAACTCGTCGACCAGGGGACCCCCATCGAGGCCGCGTGCCGCATCATCATCCTTGAGGACCAGCTCGAGGAAGCCCAGCGCATCAACGCCGAGTACCGCCGCGCGGCGGCCGACCCGCCGGCGGCCGAACCGTCTCCGTCGACCGAACCGCCGGCGGCCGAACCGTCACCGCCGGCCGAAGGGCGACCTCCGGCCTGACCGCGTCCTTCGCCGCGCGCGCTAGCCTGACCGTCGATCAGCCCAACCGGGCTGCGGGGAGGGGACCATGGCCGTCGCCATGTACGGCGCCATCATGCTCGCGAGGAAGAACGAGCGGCACTGCGAGCGCCTTCGCGGCCGCAGAAGGAAGCTCGAACGGCATATCGCTCAGGAGACCGCCTGGCAGGAGGAACGAAGACGCGCGGTCTACGAGCGGGCGCTCATTCCCTTCCGTGACAGTTTCCGGCTCCTCAAGCGTGTGGATCTCGCCGAGCTGGCCCCGGTCGAACCCGCCGGGCCCGCCCTGGCCGATGTCGAACTGCGGGAGTTGCGGCACATCGCCGTCTCCTCCGTCGGGGCGCTGGCCGGAGGCGCCGCCACCGGTGCCGGTGTCACGGCGGCCACCTATCTGACGGTCGGTGCCCTCGCCACCGCCTCCACGGGAACCGCCATCTCCGGCCTCTCCGGCGCTGCCGCCAGCAGCGCCACCCTCGCCTGGCTGGGCGGGGGTTCCCTCGCGGCGGGCGGCGGCGGGGTCGCCGCCGGGACGACCGTACTGGCCCTGGCCTTCGCGCTCCCCGCGATCGCCGCGGCCGCCGCTCTCCTCGAATGGCGCGGCCGCAGCGCCCGGCAGGACCAGCGGGAACTCGCCACGCGGCTGGAGCAGGCCGACACCCAGCTGACCGAGGCCCGCCGGATCCTCTCCGAGGTGTTCCAGCGCAGCAGAGAGATCCGGCTCGTCCTGAAGGAACTCACCGCGGCGATGGAGCAGCGGCTCCCCGCCTTCGTCGCCCTGGTCGACGCGTCCGACGACTACGGCTCGTACGACGAGCGCCGGCGCGCTCAGGTCAGGGAGATGTTCGAGCTGGCCTGCACCACCGTCGCCGTCATGAGCACGCCGCCCGCCGGGGAGGACGGCCGGGCGGGCGAGCTGTCCGCGCGCGTGCTCGCGGATGCCCGGGCCCGGCTGGGCGACCTGGCGCCCGCCGCGTGAAGCGCGCGGACGTCCCCGGCGCCGCCGACCACGCCGCCTGGACGCTGGCCGACGCCACGACCCGGCGGCTGGCCGCCGCCACCGTGGAGACGCTGAACACCCTGGAGACGGTCGAGCGGCTGGCCCTGCGGTACGCCAACCACGGCAACCCCCAGCGCGCCGGCCATCTCTTCGAGCTCCAGCACGCGCTCTCCTTCAACCAGCGGGCGATCCGTACCGGGGCGACGGTCCGGGCCGTGGTCACCGAATGGGCCGAGGGAGGTTCGCAGACCGCCGCCGCCGATCTCCATCTGGTCGACGGAGGGCGGGTGGTGGGCCGCGCGCAGGCGAAGCTGATGGGCCGTGCCACGGCGACCGCCCACGCCGTCGCCCATCCCCGCTACGGCCGGATGGCGCGGCTCGTGGCGGGCGACCGGGTAGCGGCGGTGGACGACCTGCTGGAACGCCGTCTGACGATGACTCCCGAAGGCGTACGGTACGCCGATTACTCCGACGCCCGGGCGCATCTCACCGACCGGCTCCAGCACGGCCGCATCTCCTCCTCCCCGGTGGATCTCGACGAGGCGCACCGCTCGGCCCGCGACCCGATGCGCTGGGTACGTGGCGAGGCGGCGCGCGCCGCGGGCGCCGAGGCGCTGGCCGCCGGGGCCACCGGTGCGGCGGTGGGTGGTCTCGTCGCCGGGGCCTGGGCCGCCGGCGAGCAACTGGCCCGGGTCCGAGCCGGTGAGACCTCGGCCGCCGCGGCCGCTCTCACGGCCACCGCCGCCGCGGCCCGGGGCGCGGTGCGCTCGGGGAGCGTGGCGGGCCTCGGATCCCTCGTCCGTAACGCGGCCAGGGCCGGGAAACTGCCGGGAGTACTGGGCGGCGGGGACCTTTCCTTCGCCACCGCGGGGGCCGCCTACGCGGTCGCGGAAGCCGGATTCGAGCTGGCGCTGGGGCGGATCGACCCCGGAGAGTTCGCCGCACGAAGCAGCGCCGCGACGCTCGGCGTGGGCCTGGCGTGGGCGTGCGGCGCGTTCGCCCAGACCGTGATCCCGGTGCCGGTGGTCGGAGGGCTGGTCGGTGGCCTCGTGGGCCAGGCGGTGGGCACGCTGATCACCCACGGCCTGCAGACCGCGCTGGTGGCGGTGCGCGGGCACGGCGGAGCGGGCAGGGACACCGGCACGGGTGCGGAGCTCCTCGAACGGGAACTGCTCACCGCGGCTCTGACCACCGGCCTGCTGGACTCGGCCACCGCTTCCCTGGGCCCGGCCACCCATTCCACCGCCGTGGTGCTGCCGCGCCTGGCCGCCGTACGCAAGAGCCTGGCCGAGCACGACCCCACGACCGCCCCGACCGCTCTCGCGACCCTGACCGACGCGGTCGCGGGCCGCCCGATCTTCACGACCCCGGAGGAGTTCCACACCTGGATGACGGCCGACGACGCCCCACTTGTCCTCGACCCCAACTGGTGACCGCACCCTGCCGGGCGGCAACGCCCGGAAGCGCGGCCGCGAGAGCGGCTGAACTCGAGCGGCCGGCCGGCCGGCGGGCGCGGCGGGAGGACGGAGGCGGGACAATGGAGGCGTGGCCTATATAGCCGTGACCGCGCTGAGCCATGTCGGGCTCGTGCGCGAGCACAACGAGGACAGTCTGGTCGTCGGGCCGTGGATGCTGTGCGGCACCGTCACCGAGAACCCGCAGACCCTCGTGTTCCCGCTCAGCAGACCGCTCCTCGTCGCCGTCGCCGACGGACTCGGCGGGCAGCCCGCAGGGGAGGTCGCCAGCGGGCTGGTGGCGCGGCGGCTCTCCTGGCTCGGCCCTTCGCTGGACGGCGAGGACGCGGTCCGTGACGCCCTCGACCTGTGCAACCGCGCGGTGTACGCGGCCGCCGACGACGACCCGGAGCTGTTCACGATGGGGACCACGGTCGCGGGCGTGGTCGTCACGGAGGAATCGATGCTGGCGTTCAACGTCGGCGACAGCAAGGTGTACGACGCCACCGGTGACGGGCTCCGCCAGGTGAGCGTGGACGACAGCCCGCCCCCGCCGCCGGGGCGGCGGACGACGTCGGCGGTGACGCAGACCCTCGGTGGCGGGCCCGCCTTCAGCGCCGTCACGCCGCACGTGACGGCCGCCGGCCTGTCCGTCGGTGATCGGCGCCTGGTGTGCAGCGACGGGCTGACCGACGCCGTACCGGACGAGGAGATCGCCGGTCTGCTACGGGTGTACGACGACGGCAGGGCCGCCTTCGAACTGTGGAAGGCCGCCATCGACGCCGGAGGCCCGGACAACATCACGCTGGCGCTGGTACGCGTCGCCGAGGAGTAGGCCGAGCCTGGGTCGGTCTCAGCCGGTACAGGTGACGATCGGCACCGGTCACGGCCGGTGCGGGCGACGGACCGGCACGAGGGGCTGCCGGTGCGGGCGACCGGCACGAGGGACAGCCGGTGCGGGTGACGGACCGGCACGAGTGACTGCCGTACAGGCGACGGACCGGTACCCGTCACGGCCGCGGTGAGTGACGGCCCCGGCGGTCGTGTGGGACGGTGGAGACATGGCCGTACCCGTGATCCTCGACTGCGATCCCGGTCACGATGACGCCTTCAACATCCTGCTGGCCGCCGCCCATCCGGCCGTCGACCTGCTGGCCATCACCACTGTGGCGGGCAATCAGACGGTCGAGAAGACCACCCTCAACGCCCGCCGCGTCTGTGCCGTCGCCGGGATCGAGGGCGTGCCGATCGCGGCCGGCCGCAGCCGGCCGCTGCACGGAGCGCCCTTGGCCGGCGAGAACATCCACGGCGGTTCCGGGCTCGACGGGCCCGGCTTCGGCGAGGGGGAACCCGACGTGCCGCAGGATCCGCGCGACGCCCTCACCCTCATCCGGGACACCCTGCTCGCCCATCCCGCTCCGGTGACCCTCGTTCCGACGGGCCCGCTGACGAACGTCGCGACGTTTCTCCTCGCGCATCCGGAGCTGGGCCATCGCATCGAGCGGATCGTGCTGATGGGCGGCTCGACCGGGCGCGGGAACACCACTCCCGCCGCGGAGTTCAACATCCTCTGCGACCCGGAGGCCGCGGACATCGTCTTCAGCAGCGGGCGGCCGGTGACGATGTTCGGCCTGAACGCCACCCACCAGGTCCGCGCGACACCCGATGTCGTCTCCCGGATCGCGGCGCTCGGCACGCCGCTCTCCCGGCTCTGCGTCCAGCTGCTGACCTACTTCACCACCGCCTACCGCGAGGTGTACGGCTTCGACGCCCCGCCCCTGCACGATCCGCTGACCGTGGCGCACCTGATCGACCCGTCGCTGGTCAGCCTCGTGCGGGCGGCGGTGACGGTCGAACTGGCGGGGACGTACACGCGGGGCGCGACGGTCGTGGACCTCGACGGGGTGACGGGCCGCCCGGCCAACGCGGAGGTGGGGATGGAGGTCGATGTCCCGGCGTTCTGGGACCTGATCGTCGAGGCGGTGCGGGTACTGGGCGCTCGCGCGGAACCCACCGCCCCCTAGCGGCCCTTCCCCCCCGGCTCTCTTCCGGGCGCAGGGCGCCCGGTCGCTGCGCCGTTCAGTCCGCCGAGCAGTCGTGGTCGCCCTTCTCCACGCTGACCCGGTCCAACAGGCCGCGCAGCAGCGCCTTCTCGGCCTCGGAGAGATCCGCGAACAGCTCTCGTTCCGCCTCGCTCACCGCCGCCTCGACGCGCTGGAGCGCCGCCGCGCCCGCGTCCGTGATCTTCACGATGTGCCGGCGGCGGTCGGCGGGGTCGCGGCGTCGCTCGGCCAGCCCCTCGCCCTCCAGCTCGTTGAGGACCGCGACGAGCTGGCTCGGATCGATCTCCATCGCCGCGGCCAGTTCCCGCTGGCTCATCGCGCCCGGCGCGAGCTGCATCAGCGTCATCGCGTGGCGGGGGTGCAGCCCGGAGACGCCGAGGGCGGCCCGGATGCGAGCACCGGTGAGTTCACCGCGGAAGGAGAGGAGGAAGCCGAGGCTGTCGGAGGGTGAAGCTGCCATGCCACTCACCGTAACAGTGACTCTATTGTGGAGCGCAGGAAATCGTTGATACAGTTCAATGGTTCCGCCGAGTCTACTATCGGAGTCTCTCCATGTTCATCGCCCATGCCGTCGTCGCCACGATCCTGGCCCTCACGATCTCCGCCTCCGCCTTCCTGTCCTTCACCCGCAATCCCCAGGTGGTCGAGAGCATGACCAAGGTGGGAGTCCCTGATTCATGGCTCCCATGGCTCGGTACGGCAAAGGCGGCGGGCGCCATCGGCCTGCTCGCCGGACTGGTCGTGGCACCCCTCGGTGTCGCGGCGGCGACCGGCGTGGCGCTCTACTTCGTGGGCGCCGTGATCACCCACATACGGGCGAAGGACTACGCGATGGCGCCGGCGGTGGCCCTGACCTTGGTCGCGGCGGCCGCCCTCATCCTGCGCATAGCCTCCGCCTGAACTGGCGAGACGCAACGTCTTGCGACGATCGGCGCAAAGGGCTACATATCCGGGCGGCACGGGAGCGGCTCCAGCGGCTCACAGAGCACCCGGTCGCGGCGCCCCCCGAACCGCTGCGCTTCACGGCACGGATGGAGGGCGCGGCAGGGCCGGTCGTCCTGACCGACGTACGGGTGGAAGGGCGGCTGCGCCTGGACTCGCTGCGGCTGGACTCGCTGCGGCTGGACGAAGGCGAGCGGCTCCTGGTCACCGGCCCGAACGGCGCGGGGAAGACCACGCTGCGGCACCCTGGTGATCGTCACCCACGACCGCCGTATCCGGAACGGCTTCCGGGGCCACGGCCTGGGACTGGCCCCGTGGGCTGCCGCACGGTGCCCGGCATGAACGGCGGCCGGGCGAAGGCGGGCATCGGAACCACGACGACGTCCGCCCCCGATGCTGCACCCCGCACCACACCCCGGACCACGCCCCGGACCCGTCCCCCACCACGTCCCCGACCACGTCCCGGCCCGCACACGCCTGCGGCGGACCGGGATCGTCACCAGCGGTCCCTGTGGACGGCGGCTCAGCCCTCGTCGCCCTCGCCGTCGTCCGCGCCGCCCTCCAGGTCGCCCTCCGTCTGGAGGAAGACCTCCCGCAGGGCCGCCAGGGTCTGCGGGTCCGGCTTCTCCCACATGCCCCGGGACTCGGCTTCCAGCAGACGCTCCGCGATGCCGTGCAGCGCCCAGGGGTTGGCCTCCTGGAGGAAGGCGCGGTTCTCCGGGTCCAGGACGTAGGTCTCCGTCAGCTTGTCGTACATCCAGTCGGCGACCACGCCGGTCGTGGCGTCGTAGCCGAAGAGGTAGTCGACCGTCGCCGCGAGCTCGAACGCGCCCTTGTAGCCGTGGCGGCGCATCGCCTCGATCCACTTCGGGTTGACCACACGGGCCCGGAAGACACGGGAGGTCTCCTCGACCAGGGTGCGCGTACGGACCGTCTCCGGACGGGTCGAGTCACCGATGTACGCCTCGGGGGCCGTGCCCTTCAGCGCGCGGACGGTCGCCACCATCCCGCCGTGGTACTGGAAGTAGTCGTCGGAGTCGGCGATGTCGTGCTCGCGCGTGTCCGTGTTCTTCGCCGCTACGGCGATCCGCTTGTACGCCGTCTCCATCTCCGCCCGGGCCGGCCGGCCTTCGAGACCGCGGCCGTAGGCGTACCCGCCCCACACGGTGTAGACCTCGGCCAGGTCCGCGTCCGTGCGCCAGTCACGCGAGTCGATCAGCTGGAGGATGCCGGCGCCGTACGTGCCCGGCCGCGAGCCGAAGATCCGGGTCGTGGCGCGCCGCTCGTCGCCGTGCTCGGCCAGGTCGGCCTGCGCGTGCGCCCGTACGAAGTTGGCGTCGGCCGGCTCGTCGAGCGAGGCCGCGAGCCGTACCGCGTCGTCGAGGAGCCCGATGACGTGCGGGAACGCGTCACGGAAGAAGCCCGAGATGCGCAGCGTGACGTCGATGCGCGGGCGGCCGAGCTCCTCCAGCGGCACCGGCTCCAGGCCGTTGACCCGGCGCGAGGCGTCGTCCCACAGCGGGCGGACACCGAGCAGGGCCAGCGCCTCCGCCACGTCGTCGCCCGCCGTGCGCATCGCGCTCGTCCCCCACAGGGAGAGCCCGACGGAGGTCGGCCACTCGCCGTTGTCGGCGCGGTAGCGCTCCAGGAGGGAGTCGGCGAGCGCCTGGCCGGTCTCCCAGGCGAGGCGGGACGGCACGGCCTTGGGGTCGACGGAGTAGAAGTTGCGGCCGGTCGGCAGGACGTTGACCAGGCCGCGCAGCGGGGAACCCGAGGGACCCGCCGGCACGAAGCCGCCGTTCAACGCGTGGACGGCGTGGGTGAGTTCGTCGGTCGTCCCGGCGAGCCGCGGCACCACCTGCTCGCACGCGAAGCGCAGGACGGCCACGACATCGGGGCCGTACGCGTCGGCGACCGCCGGGACGGCGTCCACGGACCAGCCCGCGGCCTCCATCGCCTCGACCAGCTCGCGCGCCTTCGCCTCCGCCTCGTCGGCGGTCCGCAGCGTCGCCGCCGACTCGTCGAGGCCCAGGGCCTCGCGGAGGCCCGGCAGCGCCTGCGTGCCGCCCCAGATCTGCCGGGCGCGCAGGATCGACAGGACGAGGTTGACCCGCGCCTCGCCCTCCGGCGCCCCGCCGAGCACATGCAGACCGTCCCTGATCTGCGCGTCCTTGACCTCGCAGAGCCAGCCGTCGACATGCAGCAGGAAGTCGTCGAAGCCGTCGTCGTCGGGCCGGTCCTCCAGCCCCAGGTCGTGGTCGAGCTTGGCGGCCTGGATCAGCGTCCAGATCTGGGCGCGGATCGCCGGCAGCTTCGACGGGTCCATGGAGGAGATCTGCGCGTACTCGTCGAGGAGCTGCTCCAGGCGCGCGATGTCGCCGTAGGAGTCGGCGCGGGCCATCGGCGGCACCAGGTGGTCGACGAGCGTCGCGTGGACGCGCCGCTTGGCCTGGGTGCCCTCGCCCGGGTCGTTGACCAGGAACGGGTAGACGAGCGGCAGATCGCCGAGCGCCGCGTCCGGGCCGCAGGCGGCGGACAGACCGGCGTTCTTGCCGGGCAGCCACTCCAGATTGCCGTGCTTGCCGAGGTGGACCATGGCGTCCGCCCCGAAACCGCCGTCGGCCCGGGAGGCCGCGATCCAGCGGTAGGCGGCCAGATAGTGGTGGGACGGCGGAAGATCGGGGTCGTGGTAGATCGCGATCGGGTTCTCGCCGAAGCCGCGCGGCGGCTGGATGAGGATCAGCAGGTTCCCGCGGCGCAGCGCCGCGAGGACGATGTCACCCTCGGGGTTGCGGGAACGGTCCAGGAACATCTCGCCCGGCGGCGGCCCCCAGTGCTCCTCGACCTGCTCGCGGAGCTCCTCCGGCAGCGTCGCGTACCAGCGCTTGTAGTCGGCGGCCGGGATACGGACGGGGTTGCGGGCCAGCTGCTCCTCGGTGAGCCAGTCCTGGTCGTGGCCGCCGGCCTCGATGAGCGCGTAGATCAGCTCGTCGCCGTCGCCGGAGACCAGGCCGGGGATCTCGTCCTCGGGCCCGAAGTCGTAGCCCTCCTCCCGCAGCCGGCGCAGCAGCGCCACGGCGGAGGCGGGGGTGTCGAGGCCGACGGCGTTTCCGATCCGGGAGTGCTTCGTCGGGTACGCGGAGAGGACCAGGGCCAGACGCTTCTCGGCGTTCGGGATGTGCCGCAGGCGGGCGTGGCGGACGGCGATCCCGGCGACGCGGGCCGCGCGCTCGGCGTCGGCGACGTAGGCCGGGAGCCCGTCCTCGTCGATCTCCTTGAAGGAGAACGGGACGGTGATGAGCCGGCCGTCGAACTCGGGGACGGCGACCTGGCTGGCGGCGTCGAGCGGGGAGAGACCCTCGTCGTTCTCCTCCCAGGCCGTACGTGAACCGGTGAGGCAGAGCGCCTGCAGGATCGGTACGTCGAGGGCGGCGAGCGCGCCCGCGTCCCACGCCTCCTCGTCGCCGCCGGCCTGGGCCTCGGCGGGCTTGGTGCCGCCGGCGGCCAGGACGGTGGTGACGATCGCGTCGACGCCGCGCAGCCGCGCCAGCAGTTCGGGTTCGGGGGCGCGCAGGGAGGCCACGTAGAGCGGCAGGGCCTGGGCTCCGGCGTCCTCGACGGCGTCGCAGAGGGTGCCGACGAAGGCGGTGTTCCCGCTCATGTGGTGGGCGCGGTAGTAGAGCACCGCGACGGTCGGGCCGTCGGTCCTCCGGGGGGTGCGCTCCAGCGGACCCCAGGTGGGGGCCGGGGCCGGGGCCTCGAAGCCGTGGCCGGTGAGCAGCACGGTGTCGGCGAGGAACCGGGCGAGCTGCTCCAGGTTGCCGGGCCCGCCGTGCGCGAGATAGGCGTGAGCCTCGGTGGCGACGCCGATCGGGACCGTGGAGGTCTCCATGAGCTGCGCGTCCGGGGCCTGTTCGCCGGAGAGCACGACCAGCGGCTTGCCGGCGGCGCGCAGCGTCTGGAGCCCGTCCTCCCAGGCCCGCAGGCCGCCGAGGAGGCGTACGACGACGAGGTCCGCACCGTCCAGGAGACCGGGGAGGTCGTCGAGCGCGAGGCGCGAGGGGTTGGCGAACCGGTACGCCACCGGGCCGCCGGCCGCGCGGGCGCTGAGCAGGTCGGTGTCGGAGTGCGACAGCAACAGAATTCGCATGCGAGCGCAGGCCTTCCTCGGGGTTGTCCGCGCCCCGGGTGGTCGTGTGGACGGCGGGAGTTCCTGACTCACCGGGACGCTGGTGCGACCTGGCTCACAGTGGCGGGACCGCGCCGGATTCTCACCGGGCTTCCTCCCCGGGGCCCTGGGACCCCATGCCGTTGTGCATAGTAGATCCTGCCCCCGCCGGGCTGGGGGGTTGGCCGGATCACAGCCGGTGGTCGCGAGGATTCCCGTGGGTATGCTCGCCGCCATGCCGCCCACCCCACCCACCCCGCCCAACCCGGGCGAATCCGTCATACGGGACCGTGGCGACGCCTGCCCCGGGGCGCTACGGCTGCACCCCGCCGACGACGGCCGCCTGGCCCGACTGCGCGTGCCCGCAGGCTTGTTGACGACACGTCAGGTCGAGGTTCTGGCCACCGCGGCAGAGGTTCTGGGCGACGGACGGGTCAGTGTCACCTCCCGGGGAAACGTGGAGCTGCGGGGCCTCGGAGAGAGCTGCGGCGCGGAGCTGGCGGAGCTGCTGGCACCAGCCGGTCTGCTGCCGTCCCCGACCCATGAACGCGTCCGGAACGTGGTGGCCTCACCGGCGGCCGGGTTGGACGGACTCGGCTGCGGTGACGTGCAGTTGTGGGCCCGCGAACTCGACGCGCTGCTGTGCGCCCGGGAAGGGACGGCAGCCCTTTCTGGCCGTTTCCTCTTCGTCCTGGACGACGGGCGCGGGGATGTGGCCGGGCTCGGCGGAGATGTGACCTTGATCGCAGAAGGGCCGACGGTACGGCTCCGGGTCGGCGACCAGGTCTTCCAGCTGGGCGCCGCGGACGCGCCCGGCGCCGCGCTCACCGCCGCGGAGGCCTTCCTGGCCGCCGCCCGAGCCGCGGGGAACGGCGCCTGGCGGGTCCGTGAGCTGCCCGAGGGGCACGAGCCGGACCTGGCGGGGGCGCTCGCCCGGGCCGGGATCGCGGCGGAACCCGTACCGGCACCAGAACTCCCGCACGGGGAACCCCCCGCCCCCGGAGTGCTCGGCGAGAGCGCCGTCTCCGTCCTCGCGCCCCTCGGCCGGCTGACGGCCGAACAGCTGCGGGCCCTGGCCGCCACCGGCGGAGAGGTACGGCTCACCCCCTGGCGCGGCGCCGTCGTCACCGGCTTCCCGGACCGGCCGGCCGCAGCGCGGCGGCTGCGCGAGCTCGACGCGTACGGGCTGATCACGGACCCCGACTCCCCCTGGGCCGGGGTGGGCGCCTGCACCGGACGCCCCGGCTGCGCCAAGTCCCTGGCCGACGTCCGCGCCGACGCCGTACCCGGGCGCTCCCGCGGCCTCCCCGTCCACTTCTCCGGGTGCGCCCGCCGCTGCGGCCACCCCCAGGGCCCCCACGGCACCTGGGTGGACGTCGTCGCGACCGCCGAGGGCGCCTACCTGGTCGACGGCGTCCCCACGCCCCGTACACGCCTCACCGAAGCAGTCGCAACGGCCCGCACCACCGCCCGCACAACGAGATGAGCGAGAACGACACGATGTTCGCCTACGAGAAGGACGGCGCGGAGATCTACCGCCAGTCCTTTGCCACGATCCGCGCCGAGGCGGACCTCGCGGGTCTGCCCGCCGATGTCGCCCAGGTCGCGGTCCGCATGATCCACGCCTGCGGCATGACCGACCTCGTACGCGATATCGCCTACTCGCCGCAGGTCGTCTCCCGCGCCCGCGCCGCCCTGCGCGCCGGGGCACCGATCCTCTGCGACGCGCAGATGGTCGCCAGCGGCGTGACCCGTAAGCGGCTGCCCGCCGACAACGAGGTGATCTGCACCCTCTCCGACCCCTCCGTGCCCGCGCTCGCCGCCGAGCTCGGCACCACCCGCAGCGCCGCCGCCCTCGAACTCTGGCGCGACCGCCTCGAAGGCTCCGTCGTCGCCATCGGCAACGCCCCCACCGCCCTCTTCCACCTCCTGGAGATGATCGCCAAGGGCGCCCCCCGCCCCGCGGCCGTCCTCGGCATACCGGTCGGCTTCATCGGCGCCGCCGAGTCCAAGGACGCCCTCGCCGCCCAGGAGCTCGGCCTCGACCACCTCGTCGTACGGGGCCGGCGCGGCGGCAGCGCGATGGCGGCCGCCGCGATCAACGCGATCGCTCACGAAGCGGAGATCCAGCAGTGACCGGAAAGCTGTACGGCGTGGGCCTCGGGCCCGGCGACCCGAACCTGATGACGGTGGCGGCGGTGAAGGCCATCGCCGCAGCGGACGTGATCGCGTACCACTCGGCCCGGCACGGCCGGTCCATCGCCCGGTCCATCGCGGCGGAGCACATTCGCGAGGACCACATCGAGGAGCGGCTGATGTACCCGCTCACGGTGGAGACGACCGACCACCCCGGCGGCTACCGCGGCGCGCTCGACGACTTCTACGAGGAGGCGTCGGCGCGGCTCGCCGCCCACCTGGACGCGGGCCGCACGGTCGCCGTCCTCGCCGAGGGCGACCCACTCTTCTACGGCTCGTACCAGCACATGCACAAGCGTCTGGCACACCGCTACGACACCACCGTCATCCCCGGTGTCACCTCCGTCAGCGCGGCCGCCGCGCGGCTCGGCGAGCCGCTGTGCGAGGCCGAGGAGGTCCTGACGATCATCCCCGGCACGCTGCCGGAGGACGAGCTGACGGCCCGGCTCGCGGGTACGGACTCGGCGGTCGTGATGAAGCTGGGCCGGACGTTCCCGGCCGTGCGGCGCGCCCTGGAGCGGGCGGGCCGTCTCGAGGACGCGCGCTATGTGGAGCGGGCGTTCATGGCGGGCGAGCGTACGGAGGCCCTGTCCGAGGTCGACCCGGAGTCCGTCCCGTACTTCTCGGTGGCCGTGCTGCCCTCCCGTATCGACCAGCAGCCCCCCGTACGGGAGCGGGGCGAGGTCGTCGTCGTCGGCACCGGACCGGCGGGCGCGCCCTGGCTGACGCCGGAGTCGCGCGGCGCCCTGGTCAACGCCGACGACCTGGTCGGCTACACCACCTACCTCGACCGGGTGCCGGCCCTGCGACCCGGCCAGCGGCGGCACGGCTCCGACAACAAGGTGGAGTCCGAGCGGGCCGAGTTCGCCCTGGACCTGGCGCGGCGCGGCCGGCGGGTCGCGGTCGTCTCGGGCGGCGACCCGGGGGTGTTCGCGATGGCGACGGCGGTACTGGAGGTGGCGTCCGATCCGGCGTACGCGGACGTGCCCGTGCGCGTCCTGCCCGGTGTCACCGCGGCCAACGCGGCCGCCGCGGCGGCGGGCGCGCCCCTGGGCCACGACTACGCCACGATCTCCCTCTCGGACCGCCTCAAGCCCTGGGACGTGATCGCCGGGCGCCTGCGGGCGGCGGCGGAGGCGGACCTGGTCCTCGCGCTCTACAACCCGGGCTCGAAGTCCCGCACCCACCAGGTGGCGGCCGCCCGCGACCTGCTGCTCGAACTGCGCTCCCCGGAGACCCCGGTGGTGGTGGCCCGGGACGTCGGCGGCCCTGAGCAGTCGGTCCGCGTGGTGACCCTGAAGACGCTGGAGCCGTCGGAGGTCGACATGCGCACCCTGCTCCTGATCGGCTCGTCCCAGACCCGCGCGGTGGACCGCCCCGACGGCGGCACGATCACCTGGACACCGCGGCGGTACGGCTGACCGTCCCGCAGCGGGTGCGGCTGCCGGCGGCTCTGGCCAGCAGCCGCACCCGGGGCGGGCGGGTCCGCCTGGTCAGGGCCCGGCTCCCGCGAACCGGCCCCGCGATGCGGCAGGGTCCGGCATGGTGGGAGGGGGCATCGGCGCCGGGACCCGGGGGCCTGGCGCAGCCGCGTTCAGCCCCTCGGGAAGCCGGGCAGCCCTGAAAGAGGTGCGATCCTTTCTGGTACAGGCGCCGCTCTCCCGCCGGGACAGTGAGAACCCACCCACGCGGCCGCCTCCTCCGGGGTCGTGGCCACCGGGACGCCCTCCGGTACGGGTGGGCGGCGGACGATGAGGACCGGGATGCCCGCCTCGCGGGCCGCGTGGAGTTTGGGGGCCGTCGCGGCGCCGCCGCTGTCCTTCGTCACCAGCAGGTCGACGCGGTGGCGGCTCAGCAGGGCGCGTTCGCCGGGGAGGGTGAACGGGCCTCGGTCCAGGAGGACTTCGGTGCGCGCCGGCATCGGTGGGGCCGGGGCGTCCACCGAGCGGACGAGGAACCACTGCGGGCAGGCGGCGAAGGCCGCGAGCCCCATCCGGCCGGTCGTCAGGAACACGCGCTCCGCCCCCAGGCCGGACAGGGCGGCCGCGGCCTCCTCCAGCGAGGCGACCGAGTGCCAGCGGTCGCCTTCGACCGGGACCCAGCCGGGGCGGCGCAGGGCCAGCAGGGGAACATGGGCCGTGGCGGCCGCCCGGGCCGCGTTGAAGCTCATGGTCCGTGCGAAGGGATGGGTGGCATCGATGACCGCGTCCACGTGGTGCGCGCGCAGCCAGTCCGCGAGGCCCTCCGCCCCGCCGAACCCGCCGATGCGGACCTCGCCCACCGGCAGCCGGGGCCGTGCGACCCGCCCGGCGAGGGAGCTGGTGACCCGCGTGCCGGGGTGGAGCGCCTCGGCCAGCGCGCGGGCCTCGGTCGTGCCCCCGAGGATGAGTACGTGCATGGGAGTCCGTTCATGAGTTCCGGCGGCGGGCGCGAGGCCCAACTCAAGCACACGGGTCTTCGGCCCGGGTGGACGACCGGCGCCTGTGCGACGGCCGCGACCACGGCGGCGTACACGGCCCTGCTCACGGGCGAGTTCCCGGACCCCGTGACGATCACCCTCCCGAAGGGGGACCGGCCGGCGTTCGCGCTCGCGGCCGAGGAGCGGACCGGCGACCACGCCATGGCGGGGATCGTGAAGGACGCGGGCGACGACCCGGACGTGACCCACGGCGCGCTGGTCCGCTCGACGGTACGGATCCTCCCTGCCGGTTCCGGCGTCGTCTTCCGTGCCGGGCCCGGCGTCGGCACGGTCACCCTGCCCGGCCTGCCCCTGGACGTCGGCGAACCGGCGATCAACCCGGTGCCGCGCCGGATGATGCGCGAGCACGTCGCCGAGGTGGCCGCCGCGCACGGCGCCCCCGGCGACGTGGAGATCACGGTCTCGATCGACCACGGCGAGGAGATCGCCCGCTCCACCTGGAACCCCCGCATCGGCATCCTCGGCGGCCTGTCCGTCCTCGGCACGACCGGGATCGTCGTCCCGTACTCCTGCTCGGCCTGGATCGACTCCATCCGCCGGGGTGTGGACGTCGCGCGGGCGGCCGGCCTGACCCATGTGGCGGGCTGCACCGGCTCCACGTCCGAGCGGACCGTGACGACGCTCTACGACCTGCCCGAGATCGCCCTGCTCGACATGGGCGACTTCGCGGGCGCCGTCCTGAAGTACGTCCGCCGCCATCCCGTGGACCGCCTGACCGTCTGCGGCGGCTTCGCCAAGCTCTCCAAGCTGGCGGCCGGGCATCTCGACCTCCACTCCGCCCGTTCCCAGGTCGACAAGGGTTTCCTCGCCGGCCTGGCCCGCTCGGGCGGCGCGTCCGAGGACCTGGCCGCGCGGGTCGCCGGCGCCAACACGGGCCTGGAGGCCCTCCGGCTGTGCGAGGCGGCCGGCGTCCCCCTCGGGGACCTGGTCGCCGCGACGGCCCGTGACGAGGCCCTGGCCGTCCTGAGGGGCGCTCCGGTCGTGGTCGACGTCGTCTGCGTCGACCGCGCGGGCACGGTGGTGGGCCGCTCGGCGCCGCGGGGGCCGGGGGGGCCGGGGGGGCCGGGGGGCGGATAGCCGGCCGTTTGCGGCCCGCCGCGCGAGGAGCCGTCCCCGGGCGTCCTCAGCAGACGTGCCTGTCCCTGTCCGGGTCGTAGAGGTGGCTGTCGCGGAACTGCGTGGCCGCCAGGGTGCGGCCCACGAGGATGACGGCCGTCTTCGTGATCCCCGCCGCCTTCACCTGGGACGCGATGTCGTCCAGCGTGCCCCGCAGGATCACCTCGTCCGGTCGGCTGGCCATCGCCACGACGGCGGCCGGGCAGTCGGCGCCGTAGTGCGGGAGGAGTTCGTCGACGACCCGGTCGACGTAACGGGCCGCCAGGTGCAGCACCAGCAGCGCGCCGCTGCGGCCGAGGGTCGCCAGGTCCTCGCCCTCCGGCATCGGGGTGGCCTGCTGGGCGATGCGGGTGAGGATGACCGTCTGGCCCACGGTGGGGACGGTCAGTTCCCGCTTCAGGGCCGCCGCGGCCGCCGCGAACGCCGGGACGCCCGGTACGACCTCGTACGGGATGCCCACCGCGTCCAGGCGGCGCATCTGCTCGGCGACCGCGCTGAACACGGACGGGTCGCCCGAGTGCAGCCTGGCCACGTCGTGCCCCTCCTCGTGCGCGCGGACGATCTCGGCGACGATCCGGTCCAGGTCGAGATCGGCGGTGTCGACGAGACGGGCGTCCGGCGGGCACTCGGCCAGCAGCTCGCGGGGGACCAGGGAGCCCGCGTACAGGCACACCCCGCACGCGGCGAGCGTCCGCGCGCCGCGCACGGTGATCAGGTCGGCGGCCCCGGGGCCCGCGCCGATGAAGTAGACGGTCATCCCTCTTCAGAACCTTTCGTTACGGACCACTGTGTGACCGGCATCGCCTGCCGCCAGCCGGTGAAGCCGCCGACGGGGACGGCGGCGGCGACGGCGAGCCGGACCAGTTCGCCACCGTGCCGGCGGTACCGGTCGGCGAGCAGCGCCTCGGACTCCAGGGTCACGGTGTTGGCGACCAGCCGGCCGCCGGCGGGCAGCGCCGCCCAGCAGGCGTCGAGCAGGCCGGGGGCGGTCAGCCCGCCGCCGATGAAGATCGCGTCGGGGGCGGGCAGCCCGTCGAGGGCGCCGGGCGCCGGGCCGGTGACGATCCGCAGGGCCGGTACGCCGAGGGCGACGGCGTTGCGCCCGATCCGGGCGGCGCGCTCCGGGTCCTTCTCGACGGAGACCGCCTGGCAGGTGCGGTGCGTCCGCATCCATTCGATGCCGATCGAGCCCGACCCGCCGCCGATGTCCCACAGCAGCTCCCCGGGCGCGGGCGCGAGGGCGGCGAGGGTGGCGGCGCGGACGTACCGCTTGGTGAGCTGACCGTCGTGCTCGTACGCCTCGTCCGGCAGGCCGGGTACGGCGCCGAGACGGGGCGTGTCGGGGGCGCGGACGCAGTCGAGGGCGAGAACGTTCAGGTCGTCGAGCCGTTCGGACTCGGACCAGGTGGCGGCGGTGCCGTCGACCAGCCGCTCGGAGGGCCCGCCGAGCTGTTCGAGGACCCGCATGCGGCTGCCGCCGTACCCCTTCTCGCGGAGCAGTGCGGCCACCCGCGACGGTGTGTGGCGGTTCGCGCTGAGGACCAGCAGCCGCCGGCCGTGGTGGAGGGCCGCGGTGAGGGAGGCGAGCGGCCTGCCGACCAGGGTGACCGTCTCGACGGCCTCCAGGGCCCAGCCGAGGCGGGCGCAGGCGTACGAGACGGAGGACGGGTGGGGCAGGACGCGCAGCCGGTCCGCGCCGACCGTCTCGGCGAGGGTGCGGCCGATCCCGTAGAACGTCGGGTCGCCGCTGGCGAGGACCGCGATCCGGCGGCCCTCGTACGCGGCGAGCAGACCGGGAACGGCGGGACGCAGCGGGGACGGCCAGGCGACGCGCTCGCCGGGGCAGACGTCGGGCGCGGGCAGCAGGTGCAGCTGGCGGGGGCCGCCGATCAGGACGTCGGCGGTACGCAGGCTCCGGCGGGAGTTCTCGGGGAGTCCGTCCCAGCCGTCCGCGCCGATTCCGACGACCGATATCGCAGGCAGGGGAACGGTGCTCACGTCCGCGAACTCTACGGGAGCCCTGATGGGCGAACCCCGGGACCTCTTCTGAGAGGGCGGAATAGGACGAAGGGGTGCGCCGTTGAACGCGGTGATTTAAACTTCAACCATCAGGCTTCGATCATCAGACCTCGACGCCAGGCTTCGACCATCAGGCTTCGACGTCAGGCTTCGACCACACCGGCCGAGCGGGCCGGCCCCCGCGAGAGGTGAGCACGATGCAGTTCGGGATCTTCACCGTCGGTGACGTCACGACCGACCCCACCACCGGCCGCACCCCCACCGAGCACGAGCGGATCAAGAACACCGTCGCCATCGCGCTCAAGGCGGAGGAGGTCGGGCTCGACGTGTTCGCGACCGGCGAGCACCACAACCCGCCGTTCGTGCCGTCCTCCCCGACCACGCTCCTCGGACACATCGCCGCCCGGACGGAGAAGCTGCTCCTCTCCACGTCCACCACGCTGATCACCACCAACGACCCGGTGAAGATCGCCGAGGACTACGCCACCCTCCAGCACCTCGCGGACGGGCGCGTCGACCTGATGTTGGGACGCGGCAACACCGGCCCCGTCTACCCCTGGTTCGGCCAGGA
This sequence comes from Streptomyces sp. NPDC003027, assembly GCF_053591435.1. Lineage (NCBI taxonomy): Bacteria > Bacillati > Actinomycetota > Actinomycetes > Kitasatosporales > Streptomycetaceae > Streptomyces > Streptomyces sp. NPDC003027. The sequence goes on along the minus strand of NZ_JBSFTU010000006.1, from coordinate 145,769 downwards.
CATCCGTCAGGGCATCCCGCTCGCCATCGAGCACTACGCACTCCTCCACAGGCTGTGGAGGGAGGACGTCGTCGACTGGGAAGGCCGCTTCCGTACGGCACTCCAGGGCTTCACCTCGACCCCCCGCCCGCTGGACGGCGTACCGCCGTTCGTCTGGCACGGCTCGATCCGCTCCCCCGAGATCGCCGAACAGGCCGCGTACTACGGCGACGGATTCTTCGCCAACCACATCTTCTGACCCAAGGAGCACACCGAGAAGATGGTCCGCCTCTACCGCCAGCGGTACGCGCACTACGGCCACGGCACCCCCGAACAGGCCATCGTCGGCCTCGGCGGCCAGGTCTTCCTGCGCAAGAACTCCCAGGACGCCGTACGGGAGTTCCGCCCCTACTTCGACAACGCCCCCGTCTACGGCCACGGTCCGTCCCTGGAGGAGTTCACCCGGGAGACCCCGCTGACCGTCGGCTCGCCCCAGGAAGTCATCGAACGCACGCTGTCGTTCCGGGAATACGCCGGCGACTACCAGCGTCAGCTCTTCCTGGTGGACCACGCGGGCCTGCCGCTGAAGACGGTCCTGGAACAGCTCGATCTGCTCGGCGAGGAAGTGATTCCGGTGCTGCGCAAGGAGTTCGCCAACCTGCGGCCGGCCGGCGTCCCGGCCACCGCCCCGCTCCACCCCGCCGTACGCACTCAGGAGGCGTGAGCCATGCGGACGCTCAAGCTGGTAGCCGTGTCGGCAGGGCTCAGCCGGCCCTCATCGACCCGGCTGCTCGCCGACCGGCTGGCCAAGGCCGCCGAGGAGCGGCTGACCGAGCGGGAGTACGCCGTCGAGGTCCAGGTCGTCGAGTTGCGCGACCTCGCCGTCGACATCGCGAAGAACCTCGTCAGCGGCTTCCCCTCGGCGCGGCTCCGGGCCGCGATCGACGCGGTGGCCGGCGCGGACGGGGTCATCGCGGTGACCCCCGTCTTCACCGCCTCGTACAGCGGCCTGTTCAAGTCCTTCTTCGACCTGGTCGACCCCGACGCGCTGACCGGCACGCCGGTGCTGATCGGCGCGACCGGCGGCACCGCCCGCCACTCGCTCGCGCTCGACCACGCCCTGCGGCCGCTCTTCGCCTACCTGCGGGCGCTCGTCCTGCCGACGGCCGTCTACGCCGCCTCGGAGGACTGGGGCTCGGGCGGCGACGAGTACACCGACGGCCTGCCGGCCCGGATCACCCGCGCGGGCCGCGAGCTGGCGGACGCGGTTGCGGCGCGGGGCCCGGCCGGGAACGCGGACGAGGCCGAGGTCGTGCCGTTCGAGCAGCAGCTCGCCGATCTGCGCCTGGACTAGGACCCAGGTCGCACCAGGACACAGGCTGCACTAGGACACAACCCGTCCTATATCCCGCCTAGGGTCCGCGTCATGACCACTTCTTCGGAGAGCCAGGGCCGTCCGCTTCCCGGTGAGCGCGGGGAGGTCCTCCACGCGCTGGCGGAACAGCGCGAGCTGTTCCTGATCACGCTCCGCGGGCTCACCGACGGCCAGGCCGCACAGCGCACCACCGTCAGCGAGCTGACCCTCGGGGGCATCCTCAAGCACCTGGCGACCGGGGAGCGGGTGTGGACCCGCATCCTGTCCGCGGGGGACGGCGCACTCCCCGAGGGCATGCTGGACATGGACCAGTACCGGATGGCCGCCGGCGACACGCTCGCCGGACTGCTCGAGCGGTACGCCTCCGCGGCCAGGGCGACGGACGACGCCGTAGCGGCGCTGCCGGACCTGGAACGGACCGTCCCCCTCCCCGTCACTCCCTGGGACACGGAGCCCGTTCGCTGGTCCGCGCGCCGCATCCTGCTGCACCTGATCAAAGAGACGGCCCAGCACGCCGGTCACGCGGACGTCATCCGCGAGGCGTTGGACGGCGCGAGCTCCACCGCCCAGCGCTAGGTGTATTGATCACGCCGGATCACTTGCGGTTGTAGAGCCGCATCGTCACCGCGCCGAAGACCACCACGAACACCGCCGACCACCCCAGCGACCAGCCGATGTCGGTTGCCGGCCAGCGCCCCTCCATCAACTCCCGTATCGCCGTCGCCAGATGCGTCACCGGGTTGTTGTTGACGAAGGCCTGGAGCCAGCCCGGCATCGTCCTCGGGTCCACGAAGACATTGCTCAGGAACGTCAGCGGGAAGATCACCATCATCGAGACGCCCATGACGGACTTCTCGCTGCGCAGCAGCAGACCGAACATCGTCCAGATCCACGAGAAGGCGAACGAGAACACCAGCAGCAGCGCCACACCCGCTAGGACGCCGAGGACCCCGCCGCCCGGGCGGTAGCCGATGATCAGGCCGACGGTGAGCATCACCGCCGAGGCGATCAGATAGCGCACCACGTCCCCGAGGAGATAACCGACCATCGGAGCCGGCCGCCAGATCGGCAGCGTGCGGAAGCGGTCGAAGACACCCTTCTCGATGTCGGTGTTGACCGAGACCCCCGTGTACATGGTGATCATCACGACGCTCAGCACCAGGATGCCGGGCAGCAGGAACTGGACGTACGCCGAGACCGAACCGGCCAGCGCGCCCCCGAAGAGGTACGTGTACATCAGCACCATCATGATCGGGAACGCCGTCACGTCGAAGAGCTGCTCCGGCACGTGCTTGATCTTCAGCATGGCGCGCCAGCCGAAGGTCAGCGACGCCGACAGCGCGCCGGGCCGGGTCGGCCGCTCCTGGCCGACGAGGAGCGCGGCCAGCTCCTCGGCCTTCGGGGCCTCGAAGGCCAGGGCGTCGCTCTGCCGCGTGTCCTTGCCGGTGGTGACGGTGCTCATGCCGTCGATCCCTTCCGGTCGGTGAGGGCGAGGAAGACCTCGTCGAGGCTGGGCTGTCCGAGACCGAAGCTGTCGACCGTGATCCCTTCCGCAGCCAGCTCCGCGAGCGCCCGGGCGGCCTGTTCGGCGGCGCCGAGGTCCGTGCCGTGCCCGTTGACGGTGGCGGTGAGGGCGACCGGGTCCGGGTCGAGCTGCACGGAGGCGTTCAGGGCGGTCGCGAGGACCCGTTCGGCGGCCGGGCGCTGCTCGGGGTCGCGCAGCCGTACGTGGACCGAACCCGAGCCCACCGACGCCTTCAGCTCGCCCTTCGTGCCCTCGGCGATCACCTTCCCGTGGTCGATCACGGCGATACGGGAGGCCAACCGGTCCGCCTCGTCCAGGTACTGGGTGGTGAGCAGGACGGTGGTGCCCTGGGCGACGACCGCGCGGACGATGTCCCAGACCTGGTTGCGGCTGCGCGGGTCGAGGCCGGTGGTCGGTTCGTCGAGGAAGAGCAGGTCGGGGGTGTTGAGGATGGACGCGGCGATGTCGATACGGCGCCGCATCCCGCCCGAGTAGTGCTTGACCTGCTTGTCGGCGGCCTCCGCGAGCCCGAACGCGGCGAGCAGCTGCGCGGAGCGGTCACGGGCGGCCGGCCGCGAGTGGCCGAGGAGCCGGGCCAGCAGGACCAGGTTCTCGGTGCCGGTCAGGTCCTCGTCCACGGAGGCGTACTGCCCGGTGAGGCTGACCCGGCCCCGTACCGCGTCGGCGTCCCCGACCACGTCGAGGCCGAAGACCCGGGCCCGGCCGCCGTCCGGGCGGAGCAGGGTGGCGAGCATCTTCACGGCGGTGGTCTTGCCGGCGCCGTTGGGGCCGAGGACGCCGTAGACGGTCCCGGCCGGAACCCGGAGGTCGATGCCGTCCACGGCACGGTTCTTGCCGAAGACCTTGACCAGGCTCTCGGTCTCGATGGCGAGGTCGGTCATGCGATTCCTCCGGGGTCCGGGGACGTGTGCCGTGGGCCGCGTCGGACGCGTGCGCCGTGCCGACGCGGGCCGTGCCCGACGCGGGCCCTGCCGGCCGCCGACCCTGCCGGACGCGGGCGCCCTTCTCCGACGCGTGCCGATTCCGACGCGTGCCGCCGTTTCCGACGCGTGCCGCCGTTTCCGACGTGTGCCGTTTCAACCGCTTTCACCAGTCTGCGACGGCGGCGCGCCCCGGTCTACACGGACACGATCTGCTGCACCAGGCCTCCGTCGACGGCCAGCTTGACCCCGGTCGTGAACGTCGCGTCGACGGCCAGGAACAGCGCCGCCTTCGCCACCTCGTCGGCCGTGCCGTGCCGGTGCATCGGCGTGGCCGCGTCACCCGCCGCCTTGAACGCCCGGTGCTCCTCCTCCGTGAGCCCCTGGACCCCGCCCCCGGGGGTGTCGATGTAGCCCGGCGAGACCGCGTTGACCCGGATCCCGCGCCCGACCAGCTCGGCGGCGAGCCCCTGCGCGAAGGACCACAGCCCGGCCTTCGTCGCCGCGTAGACGCTCATGCCGGGCGTGCCCGTGACATCGGCGACCGAGGTCGTGAAGACGACCGCACCGCCGTCCCGCAGCAGCGGCAGCAGCCCCTGCACGGTGAAGTACGGCCCTTTGAGGTTCACCGCGAACATCCGGTCGTACTGGTCCTCGGTCATCTTCTCGATCGGGCCCAGCTCCGAGATGCCCGCGTTGACGAAGAGCAGGTCCACGCCGCCCAGCCGCTCATCGACGATCGCCGGCAGGGCCCATACGGCGTCGAGGTCGGCCAGGTCCGAGGAGATGACGTGGGCGGCCGGGCCGAGTTCGCCGGCGGCCTCCTTGAGGTTCCTCGGGTTGCGGCCGGTGAGCAGCACCTCCGCGCCGCCCTCGACGAGACGCTTGGCGATGGCGAGCCCCATGCCCATGGTGCCGCCGATGATCACGGCCTTCTGTCCTGCGTACTTGCTCATGTGCGCACAGCTCCCTGTGTTCGGTACTCCGGGTGACAGGAACGACTCTGCGCGGGGCCGCTGACGGTCCGCTGAGGGAACGCTGAGGGCCAGGCGGTGGGTTACGGTTCCGGCATGCGGTTCGGGGTGCTGGGTCCACTGTCCGTACGGGACGGAGCCGGCCGGCCCGTCAGCGTTCCGGAGGCGAAGGCACGCGTCCTGCTGGGCTGTCTGCTGGCCCGGGCCGGGCGGCCCGTCGCCACGGGTCTGCTGATCGACGCGCTCTGGGGCGACCGCCCGCCGGCCCGCGCCGCGAACGCCCTCCAGGTCAAGGTCTCCGTGCTCCGCCGCGCCCTCGGCCGCGACCGGATCGTGCACCGGCCGGCCGGCTATCTGCTCGTCCTGGACGAGGGGGAACCGGACGCCGCCCGGTTCCGCGCGCTCGTCGCCCGCGCCGGGCGTACGCCGGGGCCCCGGGAGCGGGCGGCGCTGCTCGACGAGGCGCTCGGCCTGTGGCGGGGGACCGAGGCGTACGCGGACGTCGCCGACCACCCCGTCGTACGGGAGGAGGCGGACCGGCTGGGGGAGGAACGGCTCGTCGCGGAGGAGGAAAGGGCCGAGGCGCGATGGGAGTCGGGTGACCGCACGGCCCTGGGCGCCCTGGCGGCGGACCTCGCCCCGCTCGTCACCGCGCACCCCCTGCGCGAGCGGCTGCGCGCGGCACAGTTGAGAGCCCTGTACGGCGCTGGCCGGCAGAGCGAGGCCCTCGCCTCCTACGAGGCCCTGCGGCTGCGCCTCGCGGAGGAGCTGGGCGTCGACCCGAGCCCCGAACTCGCCGCGCTCCACACCGCGATCCTCCGCCAGGACCCTTCGGTGACGCCCCCGGAGCACATCGGCGGGGCGAGGACGGGCGCCCCGGCTTCCGGGCCGGGAGCGGGCCGCGGTCCCGGCCCGGACACGGGCATACCGGCGGTCGGCGGCACGGCCTCGCGGCCGCCTTCGGGCGACGCGGACGCGGTCGCGGTGGCGGGCGCGGTGGCGGGCGCCGAAGCGGATGCCGACGACGCGGCGAGCGACGCGGACGCGGTGGGCGGTGCGGACTCGGCGAGCGACGCGGACCCGGTGGGCGGTGCGGACGCGGCGAGCGACGCGGACGCGGTGGGCGGTGCGGACTCGGCGAGCGGCGCGGACCCGGTGGGCGGTGCGGATGCCGTCCCCAGCCCGGACGCGGCCGGTGGCGCGCACGCCGGCGCGGGTCCCTGGCTCGGGCGTGGGACCGCCCGTCTCTCCGCGTCCCCGCCGAGCCCGCTCGGTGGGCTCGTGGGGCGCGCCGGGGAGGTGCGGGAGCTGGGCGGACTCCTCCGCACCGGCCGGCTGGTGACCCTGACCGGGCCCGGCGGAGTGGGCAAGACCCGGCTCGCGCAGGAGGTGGCGGGTGACGGCTGGTTCGTCGAGCTCGCCGGTCACCGCGGAGACGCCGCCGAACTGGCGGAAGCCGTGACCGCGGCCCTCGGCATCCGGGAGGACACCGCCGCCACCCTCCCGCGCCATGCTGCCTACGCCGCCCAGGGCGACGCCATCGAGCGCCTGGCCGCCGCACTGCGCGACCGGCCCGCCCTCCTCGTCCTCGACAACTGCGAGCATGTCGTCGACGCCGTCGCCGAGTTGGCGAGCGGCCTGCTGCGTGCCGTGCCGGGCCTGCGGATCCTCGCCACCAGCCGGGAACCGCTCGCCGTCCCCGGCGAGGTCGTACGCCCGCTGGGCCCTCTCCCGCCCGCCGACGCCGTACGCCTCTTCGCCGACCGGGCCTCCGCCGCCACCCCCTCCTTCGCCCTCACCGACGCCAACCGCGCCGACGTCGCCGAGATCTGCGCCCGCCTCGACGGCATCCCGCTCGCCCTGGAGCTGGCCGCCACCCGCCTCCGCGCCCTGAGTACGGGGGAGTTGGCGCAGCGGCTCGGTGACCGGTTCCGTGTCCTGGCAACCGGCCGCCGGGGCGTTCCGGCCCGCCAGCAGACGCTGCGCGCGGTGATCGACTGGAGCTGGGAACTGCTCTCCGCCCCCGAGCGGATCGTGCTGCGCCGCCTCTCCGTGCACCGGGACGGCTGCACCCTCGACGCGGCGGAAGCCGTCTGCGGCGGCGGCACCACCCTGGACGTGGTGGAGCTGCTCGGCCGGCTCGTGGACCGCTCGCTCGTGATCCGCGACGGGGAGCGGTACCGGATGCTGGAGTCGATCGCCGCGTACGCCACCGAGCGCCTGGAGGAGATGGGCGACGGCGACGCGGTACGGGAACGGCACCGCGCCTACTACCTGGACCTCGCCGAGCGCGCCGCTCCCCTGCTGCGCGGCCCCGCGCAGCGGGAGTGGCTGCGGCGGCTCGACGCCGAACACGCCAATCTGCGGGCCGCGTTCGACGCCGCCCCGGACCGGTTCGCGGTCGCCCTGGCGTGGTACTGGCTGCTGTCGGGGCGGCTGCGGGAGGGCCGCCGGCAGCTGGCGGCGGCGCGAAGCCCCGAAGCACGGGTCCTCGCGGCCGCCTTCGCGTTGCTGTGCGGCGAGAAGGCCGGGACGTCGGAGCTGCCGTACGGCTCGATCGGCGACCCGGGCGCCCGCGCCCGGGCCCGCTGGCTCGTCGCCTACGGTCACTTCAACACCGGTGACCTGGCCGAGAGCGAGCGGCTCGTGGCGGAGGTCGGCGCCGCGGATCCGTGGGCGCGGGCCGCCGTCCACGCGCTGCGGGCGGCGCAGGCGCTGCTGCGGGGCGACCTGGCGGCGCAGGGCAGGCACGGGCGGGAGGGGAGGGCGCTGTTCCGCGCGCTGGGCGACCGGTGGGGCGAGTCGCAGTCCGTCTCCCCGCTGGCGGCGCTCGCCGAGATCGACGGCGACTACGCGCGGGCCGCCCGGCTCCACGAGGAGGGGCTGCGGCTCGCCGAGGAGCTGGGCCTCGCGGCCGAGCGGTCCGCCCGCCTCTCGGGCCTCGGCCGGCTCGCGCTGCTCGCGGGTGACGTGGACAAGGCGGCGGAGCTGCACGAGCGGGCGCGGCAGGGGGCCGCCGAGCACGGTTACAAGTTCGGCGAGATCTACGCGGAGATGGGGCTCGCGCTGGGGGCGCGGCGCGCCGGGCGCCTGGACGAGGCGGAGGAGCGGCTGCTGCGGATCCGGGAGTGGTACCGGGAGGTCTCCTCGGAGGAGGGCAACCACCTGATCCTCGCCGAGCTGGGCTTCGTCTCCGAACTCCGCGGCGACGCGGCGACCGCCCGCACCTGGCATCTGCGCGCCCTCACGGCGGCGCGCGCCACCCGCGACCCGCGCGCCCGCGCCCTCGCGCTGGAGGGCCTCGCGGGAGCCGAGTCGCTCGCCGGGGGCGTCTCCCGGGCGGTCTGGTTGCTGGCGGCGGCGGCCGGTCTGCGGGCGGGGGCGGGGGCGCCGCTGGCCCCGGCGGAGCGACGGGACGTCGCCCGTATCGAGGCCCGTCTCTCCTCCCTCGCCGGTGGCGGGGAACGGCCTTCCGCGCTCTCCCGCTGACGCACGCCTCTCTCCGGCCTCGCATGTGGCGGGGAACGGCCTTCCGCGCTCTCCCGCTGACGCACGTCTCTCGCCTACCTCCGGGGGTGAGGTGCTCCCGCGCCGACCGCCGTTCGTCGGCGGACGCCCGGTCGTCGGCGGAAACCCGGTCGGCGCGGCGGCCGCGACCTCCGCCGCGCTCGCCGGGGGCGGTCGCGCTCTTCGCGCTGGTGGGCTGGTTCCCTCACGCGGGGCTCGGTGAGAACTCTCGGTACCCACACCGACGGCCCGGCCCAGCAGGTCCTTGCTGTACGTCCGCTACCTGCCGCTGCTCGCCTGGGGCCCGCTGCTCGCGACCGTGGCGGTCGCGTACCACCGCCGCCGCGCCGGCCGCTACGGGCGTGGCAACGGCCGCCCGCCGCGTCCTCGTGGGTGTAGAGGAGGTAGAACGCCGTCCCCGAAGGCCGCGCGCAGCGCCTTGCCGAACATGCGTGCCCCGCTCAGGGTCCTCCGGCGGCGAGCGACGACAGCGCGCCCAGGGCCTCGTCCAGGACCGGCAGGGCCGGTGAGGCCAGCCCCACCCGTACCGCGTCGGGAGCCGATCCGGGCCCGACCGCGAAGGCGCTGCCCGGCGTCACCGCCACCCCGGCGCGCTCGGCGGCCGCCGCGACGAAGGTCTCCGCCCGCCACGGAGCGGGCAGGTCCCACCAGCAGTAGGCGGAGAGCGGCGAGGTACGGATCGCGTACCCGCCCAGCCGGCGCCGCACCACGTCGCCCCGGGCCGCGAGGTCCGCCCGCTTGGCCGCCACCACCGCCGCGACCGTGCCGTCGCCCGCCCACCGCGTGGCGGCGGCCAGCGCCAGACCGCCCGCCGTCCACGCCCCGGAGCGCAAGGCGTCCGCGAGATCCGCCCGTCGCGCCTCCGGAGCGACGAGATAACCGACCGTGAGACCGGGAGCGAGCCGCTTGGAGAGGCTGTCCACGAGGACCACGCGCTCGGGAGCGTACGCGGCCAACGGCGCCGGAGCGCCTGCCCCGTCCGGCGAGGCCGACCCACCCGACCCGCCTGCCAAAGGCCACCCACCCGCCCAGCCCGACTCATCTGACCCGTCCGGCCCGTCCGGGAGCAGGAACGCCCAGGTCGTGTCCTCGATCGCCGTCAGGCCGGACTCCCGCAGCGCGGCCGCGAGTTCGGCCCGCCGCCGCGAACCCATCGTCACGGAAAGCGGATTGTGCAGGGTCGGCTGGACGTACACCGCGCCGAGCGGGGCTGCCCGGTGGGCCGCCGCCAGCGCGTCGGGCCGCATCCCCTCCGCGTCGAGCGCGATCGGCACCAGCTGGACGCCGAGCCGCTCCGCCACCGCCTTGACCAGCGGATACGTCAGAGACTCGACACCAAGCCGGCCACCGGGCGGTACGAGCGCGGAGACCGCGGCCGCGATGGCCTGGCGGCTGTTGCCCGCGAAGAGCACCGCCTCGGGGTCCGGCTTCCAGCCGCCCCGCGCGAGGACGCCCACGGCCGCCGCCCTCGCCTCCGCGGTCCCCACCGCCGCCGTGGGCCGCCGGGTCGCCTCGGCCAGCACATCGGGCCTGGCCAGCGACGCGAGCGCGCGGGCCATCAGCTCCGGCTGTCCTTCCACCACCGGGTAGTTGAGCTGGAGATCGACGGGCGCGGCCCCCGTCGCCTCGGCGAGCGCGGGGCCGGGCAGCGGCGGAGCCGCCCGTACGAACGTGCCGCGCCCCACCTCGCCCACGACCAGGCCACGCCGGCGCAGCTCGCCGTACACCCGGATCGCGGTGGAACCCGCGATCCGGTGGCGACGGGCGAAGACCCGCTGCGGAGGCAGCCGGTCACCGGGCCGCAGCCGCCCGTCGGCGATCGCCTCCGCCACCCGGTCGGCGAGCCCGCGATAGTCCTCGCCCACGTCGGCCACCTCCACGATTGCACCGAGACCACGATTGCACCGAGAGCAAAGATTTTATTGCACCGATGCCGAGGGGCTGCCTAGCCTCCAGGCATGCTTTCCGCAGAGCTCGACGGAGTCGTCATCGGCTACGAGGACAAGGGCACCGGCCCCGCGCTCGTCCTGGTCCACGGCCATCCCTTCGACCGCACCATGTGGCAGCCCCAGATCGACCGGTTCTCCGCCACGCACCGGGTCGTCGCCCCCGACCTCCGGGGTTACGGAGCGAGCGACGTCGTCCCCGGCACCACCCCGCTCTCCGCCTTCGCCGGGGACCTCGCCGCCCTCCTCGACCGGCTCGGCATCGAGGAGTTCGTCCTCGCCGGGCTCTCGATGGGCGGCCAGATCGCCATGGAGTGCTACCGCCTCTTCCCCGAGCGGATCCTCGGCCTCGTCCTCGCCGACACCTTCCCGGCCGCCGAGACCGAGGAGGGGAAGGCGGGCCGCAACGCCCTCGCCGACCGGCTGCTCGCGGAGGGCGCGGCGGGCATGCGCCGGTACGCCGACGAGGTGCTCGACCGGATGGTCGCCCCGTACAACACCCACGCCGCCGCCCATGTGCACCGGATGATGTGCGCGACCGACCCGGCGGGCGCGGCCGCCGCCCTGCGCGGCCGCGCCGAGCGCCCGGACTACCGCGCGCTCCTCACCACGGTGTCCGTGCCGGCACTCGTGGTCGTCGGCCGCGACGACACGTACACCCCGGTCGCGGACGCGGAGGCGATGCACGCCGCCCTGCCCGACTCCACGCTGGTGGTCGTCGAACGGGCCGCCCACCTGCCCAACCTGGAGCGGCCGGAGGAGTTCGACGCGGCCCTCGCGCAGTTCCTCCGCTCACTCGTTCGGCCCCGCTGAACGATCGCTTCCGGACCGCCGCCCGGACGATGGGCCCATGAGCCAGAACACCGCAACGCCACCCCCGAAGCGCGACACCGGTCCCAAGGCGGGCTGGGCCGCCGGCGGCACCCTCTTCGCCGGCGTCCTGATGCTGGTCACCGGCGTCATGGACATCCTCCAGGGCATCGCCGGAATCGCCGAGGACGACATCTACGCCCACGTCGGCGACTACGTCTTCAGGTTCAACCTGACCGCCTGGGGATGGATCCACCTCGTCCTGGGCGTCGTCGTCGCCATCACCGGTTACGGAATCCTCAAGGGCGCCGAGTGGGGCCGGGTCGCCGGTATCGCGCTCGCCGCGCTGAACGTCGTCGCCCAGTTCCTCTTCCTGCCCTACCACCCGTGGTGGGCGCTGTTCTCCATGGCCGTCTCCGTCTTCGTGATCTGGGCGCTCGCCACGGACGACGGCTACGGCCCCGCGGCGGCCCGATGAGCCGTGCCCCGGCCCGGGCCCTCGTGACCGTCACCGCTCTCCTCGCCCTGTCCTCCACCGCCTGCACGGAGGAGGACAGGGCGAAGGTCGGGGACGCCGTCTCGTCCGCCACCGCCGCGGCGGCGTCGAGGATGGGCGAGATCACGGACGGCGTGAACGCCACCGCCGACGTCGAGGCCGGGCCGGTGAGGGCGGAGGGGAACCGGACCGCCGCCGACGTGACGGCGACCAACCCCGAGGGCGGGAACGCCGACTACACGGTCATGGTCGACTTCCGCGACGACGGCGGTGGCCTGCTCGACTCGGTCGTCGTGAACATCGGCGGCGTCGCCCCGGGTACGTCCAAGACGGCCACGGCACGCAGCAACCGGACGCTCTCGGGCGCGACGAAGGCCGAGATCGGCCAGGCCCTGCGCCACTGACACCAGCCGGAGCCGGCCCGTGCGAGAGGGCCGCTTCGGACCGGGCCACTCCCGCTCGACCTGCACGAGAGCCGCCGATCGGCCACGCTGGATGTCATGGACCACATGGACCGCATGGACGACGACCAGATCCTGGAGAGCATCAGCTCCCTCGTCGAGGAGGAACGCGCCCTGCGGCAACGCACGGGCGGGCTGCTCCCCGAGGAACGCTCCCGGCTCGCCGAACTCGAGGTGCAACTGGACCAGTGCTGGGACCTGTTGCGCCAGCGCCGCGCCAAGGCCGAATTCGGCGAGGATCCCGACACCGCCGCCGTCCGCCCGGCGGCCGAGGTGGAGAACTACCGCAGCTGAGGCGACCGGGCCGAAGGACCTGCCGGCTCCCCGTGCGCCACGCCTTCCCCCGTACGTTGGTCGCATGGCGCGCACCTCACGGCTCTCCCCGCCCCCCTGGCTCACCGCCGGGCTCCGGCCGCAGGCCGCGCCCGTGCCCTGGGCCGCCGTCGTCCGCGCGTCGGTCGCGCTCTCCGCGCCGCTCGCCGTCGGCCTCGCCGTCGACCGGCCCGTCCACGGCGCCCTGGTCTCCATGGGCGCCCTGTCCGGGGTCATCGGCGACACGGCCGACGCGTACCGCATGCGGTTCTACAACATCGCCGTCCCCCAGCTCTTCGGCGCGCTCGGGGTCACCCTCGGCAGCCTCGTCTTCGGCCAGGGCTGGCTCGCCGTCGCCGCCCTCACACTGGTCGCGCTCGCCTCCGGGATGATCTCGTCGATCGGCGCCGTCGCCTCCGTCTCCGGTCTCCTGCTCCTCCTCAACGCCGTCGTCGGCGCGGGCCTGCCCATGCCCGAACCCTGGTGGAAGGCGCCCGCCCTGCTCACCCTCGGCGGGGCCGTCGTCCTCGTCCTGACCCTGCTCGGCTGGCCCCTGCGCGGCGGGGTGCCCGAACGCGCGGCCGTGGCCGGCACCTACCGGGCCGTCGCCGACCTCCTCGAAGCCGCCGGTTCACCCGCGTACGACGAGAAACGCCAGGCCGTCACCACCTCCCTCAACCAGGCGTACGACCTCGTCCTGGCCCGCCGCGCCCGCCACCACGGCCGCACCCCCGCCCTCGTGCGGCTGCTGGCCCAGCTGAACGTCGTCATCCCGCTGGTGGAGGCCGCCCCGGCCGCCCATCTGGCGGCGGTACGGTTCCACCGGCCGCTGCCCGCCGAGGTCCCGGCGGCCGTGCGCGCGCTGGCCGACGCCGTCGACGAGGGCCGGACGGACGCCGCTCTCCCCCGCCTGCCCGAGCCGTCCCGTCCCTCCGAGAAGGCCGTGGACCACGCCCTGCGCCACGCCGCGGCCGTCGTCCACGAACCCGAGCCCAAGCCGTTCGCCGCCGACGACCGGCTCGGCCGCCCCGCCGCGCTGCGCGTCCGGGCCCGCCGCTCCGCCCGCGCCGTGCTGTTCTCCGGGGCGTCCTGGCGGTACGGGCTGCGGCTCGCGCTCTGCATCGGACTCGCCCAGACGCTCGTCTCGCTCATCGCCGTACCCCGCTCGTACTGGGTCGCCCTCACCGTCACGTTCGTGATGAAGCCCGACTTCGGATCGGTCTTCTCCCGCGCCGTGCTGCGCGCGTTCGGCACCGCCGCCGGGCTCGTCGTCGCCGCGCTCGTCCTCGCCCAGGTGCCCCGCGGCTGGTGGGACGTGCCGGTGATGGTGCTGCTCGCCGCGCTCATCCCCGCCTTCTCGGCCAAGGGGTACGCCTTCCAGACCGCGGCGATCACGCCCGTCATCATGCTGCTCTCCGACCTGCTCAACCGGCAGGGCTTCGACCTGGTGCTGCCCCGGCTGTACGACTCGCTCATCGGCTGCGGGATCGCCCTCGTCGCCGGGTACCTGCTGTGGCCGGAGTCCTGGCACACCCGGATCGGCGACCGGCTCGCGGACGCGGTCGCGGACACCGCGGCGTACGTGGCGCGGGCGTTCGGCCCGCCGGAAGCGGAGGACCAGGCGGCCCGGGTGCGGGCCCGGCGCGCGCTCTACCGGGACCTGTCCACCGTGCGCTCGGAGTTCCAGCGGGCGCTGACCGAGCCGCCGCCGGCCGGCACCCGGGCCGCCGCCTGGTGGCCGCTGGTCGTCGCCGTGGAGCGGATCGTGGACGCGACGACCGCCGCCCGGGTCCGGGTCGACCACGGAGCGCCCGCCCCGGAAGCGGAAGAAGCGGAGACCCTGGCACGGGAGTTGCGCGAGCTCGCGGACGGACTGCGGCGCAGCGACGTCCTGGTGGAGGTCGGGACGGAACTCACCGGGGACGAGGACGGCGTCCTCGCACCGCTGCGCCAGGAGGTACGGGCCGCCCGCGCGATCGCCACGCCCCGGAAGGACCCGGGCTGAACCCGCGCCCCACCGCCCCGAGTCACCCGGTCGCACTTACCGGCGGTCACCGAGTGGAACCTTCCATACCGCCGTTACCGGAACCCACTCGTGCGACTACGATGCGCTCGATTCACCTTGACCCGTGCTTCCACCGGGGAGATCCGACCCGACCGGCACGGTCGCCTCGTCCTGCGCCATCTCCCCGTGCCACCCAAGGACATCGCCATGCGCACCACCACCGGCAGAGGGCTCCAGCCCAATGTCCTCGGGACCTTCGACACCATCGTCATGGCCGTGGCCGGCAGCGCCCCCGCCTACTCGCTCGCCGCCACCACCGCCGTGCTCTTCGGCGCGGTCGGCCTGGCCGGACCCGCCGCGCTGCTCTACTGCGCGGTGCCGATGCTCGGCATCGTCCTGGCCTACGCCCGGCTCGGCCGGATCGACGTCAACGCGGGCGCCGGATACTCCTGGGTGGGCCGCACCCTCCACCCGTTCCTCGGCTTCCTCTCCGGCTGGGCCCTCGTCGTCTCCGCGACCGTCTTCATGGTCGCCGGATCCCTCCCGGCGGGCGCGCTGACGCTCTCCCTGATCGACCCCGCGCTCGCCGAGAACACCCCGCTGGCCGCCGCCGTCGGCGCGGGCTGGTTCCTGATGATGCTGCTGGTGGTCCTGGGCGGCGCCCGGCTCACCGTACGGGCCCAACTCCTCATGTCGGGTGTCGAGATCGCCATCCTCGTCGTCTTCGTCCTGGCCGCCCTCGCGCACCGCGGCCACGCCACCGCCTTCGACTGGTCCTGGCTCGGCTTCGGCCACTTCGACGGGCCGGCCGGCTTCGCGTCGGGCGCGCTGATCGCCGCGTTCTACTACTGGGGCTGGGACGTCACCAGCAACCTCAGCGAGGAGACCCGCGACAGCCGCCGCACCGCCGGGCTCGCCGCGCTCGTCGGTGTCGGTGTCGTCTTCCTCTTCTTCGAGGCGTTCACGATCTCGGTCAACGTGCTGCTGAGCGCCGGGCAGATCGAGTCCGCCGGCGCCAACGTCCTCGCGGTGCTCGGCCAGGAGATCTGGCCGGGCGTCGGCGGCAAACTGCTGATCGTCGCGGTGCTGCTGTCCACGGTCGCGACCCTGGAGACCACCCTCATCCAGGTCACCCGCTCCCTGTTCGCGATGGGCCGCGACCGCACCATGCCGGCCGCCCTCGGAACCGTCCACCGCCGCTGGAACACCCCGTGGGTGGCGATCGCCGCCGTCGGTCTTGCCGCGCTGCTGATGTTCGGCGCGGCGGCGACCGCCGGTTCGGTGGGGCGCGTCCTCAGCGACGGAGTGGCCGCGATCGGCCTGCAGATCGCGTTCTACTACGGGCTGGCGGGCATCGCCGCCGTCGTCGCGTACAAGTCGCTGCTGCTGACCTCCGTACGGAACTTCCTGCTCGGCGGGGTGTGGCCGCTGTTCGGCGCCGTGTTCATGCTCTGGGCGTTCGTCGAGTCCCTCACCGAACTGTCGAGGACCGCGCTGACGATCGGCATCGGCGGGCTCCTCGTCGGCCTGGTCCCGATGATCGTGTACTGGCGCAAGGGGAGCGCGTACTACCGCCCCGCCCGGCTCGACGCCGTACGCGCCCTGGCGGCGGCGGAGCGTTTCGCGCCCAGCACACCGCGCGCCCGCCGCCCGGACGAGTCGCTCGCCACCGACTTCTGAGGTCACCCGATACGCCCGAGCGCCGACCCGAAGGAGGGAGACTGATGGCCGTCCGCCGCCGCGCGTCCCGATCGGCCCGCTTCACGCCCGACTTCGACCCGGACTTCGGGGACCGCGCACTCACCGAGGCCCGGCACGACATCGTCATCGGACGCTGGCAGGGCGTACGGGATCTCCTGGCAGCCACCGGCGACGACTGGACCCGCCGCACGCACCGGCTGCGGCTCCTCGCGCACGCCGCCGCGGGCAGCTCCGCGGTCGAGGCCTGGCGGGCCGCCGAGCCGGACAGCCCGGACGCGGCGGTGCTGCGGGCTGCGACCGAGGTGGTACGGGTCTTCGACACGGCCATCGCGGCCGGCCGGGGCAACGCCGTGGACCGGGGCAGGCTCGACACGACCGTCGACGCCTGCCTGCGCGCTGCGGACGCCGCGCCCGCCGACCCGATGCCCTGGGTCTCCCTGCTGTCGGTGGCCCGCCTCTACGAGGGCGGGGTGCCGCGCCGCGAACTGCGCCGGTGGTTCGACGAGGTGCGGCGGCGCGACCCGTACAACACGGAGGCGCACGCGCAACTGCTGCGCTACCTGTCGGCGCGGTGGCACGGCACGCACGGGGCGATGTACGACTTCGCGCGGGACGCCGCCGGCGTGGCGCCGCCGGGCTCCCCGCTGCCGATCCTGGTCCAGGTGGCGCGCGTGGAGGAGTACCGCTACATCGCGGACGGAGCGCTCGGCCGGGGCCCGGTGCGCGGCTTCGACCAGCACTGGAAACACGAGCTGGCGGTGACCGAGCTGCGCCGCACGTACGCCCGCTGGATCGGCGGCCGCGAGCCGGGCCGGCCGGTGGCGCCCGAGGAGGTCCCCGACCTCAACCACCTCGCCCACGCGGCCTGCTACGCGGGTCAGGCGGAGATGGCACGGGAACTCCTCGGCATGCTCGGCCCACGCGCCTCGTGGGTGCCGTGGTCGTACACGGGAGAGCCGGCCGAGCAGTTCGTACGGTTCCGGGAGGGCTTCGGGGTGGTGTGAGGGGCACCCCCCGGGCCCCTCACACCACCGGCTCATCGGTCGTACGCCGGATCAGACGCCGATGTCGCGACCGTCCTCGCGCCACACGGCGACGACGGCCGGGCGGACGATTTTGCCGGGCCCGTCGGGCCAGGCCGAGGCGGGCTTCTCGACGGACGCGCCGTCGACCTCGCCCGGGTGCTGGACGGCGACGACGACCCGCCGGTCCTGGATGATCGGGCCGCAGGTCTCGGCACCCTTCGGGACGGTCAGGAACTGCTTGAGCTCACCGCGCCGCTCGCCGTGCGTGGCGACACCGAACAGGCCGTCGTGCGAACCGAGCGCGTTGCCGTCGGTGGAGAGCCACAGGTTGCCGTACGGGTCGAAGGCGATGTTGTCCGGGCAGGAGATGGGGCTGACCTTCTCCTTCGGGTAGCCCGCGTAGTACGTGGCCGGGTCGTTCGGGTCGCCGGCGACGAGGAAGAGACGCCAGGCGAAGCCGTCCGAGGCCGGGTCGTCCCAGTGCTCGGCGAGCTCCAGGACCTGCCCGTGCTTGTTGAGGTTGCGCGGGTTGGCCTCGTCGGCGCCCGGGTTGGCGCCCTTGCCGCGGTTGGAGTTGTTGGTGAGCGCGACGTAGACGCGGCCGGAGCGCGGGGACGGCTCGACGTCCTCGGGGCGGTCCATCTTCGTCGCCCCGACCTTGTCACCGGCGAGGCGGGTGAAGACGTACACCTCGTCGGCGGTCATGCCGGGCACGTGCGAGACGTCGCCGGTGGCGAGCGGGATCCAGACGCCGGAGCCGTCGAACTCGCCGTCGCTGGGAAGCTTCCCGGTCCCGTCGATGTCCTGGGGGCTGTCGCCGGTCAGCTTGGCGACGTACAGCGTGCCCTCGTCGAGCAGGGTGAGGTTGTGCTCGCGGGCGGCCCGCGAACTGCCCTTCTTCATCCGCTTCGACGACACGAACTTGTAGAAGTAGTCGAAACGCTCGTCGTCCCCCATGTAGACGACGGGACGGCCGTCCTCGGTCAGACGGGGCTGCGCGGCCTCGTGCTTGAAGCGGCCGAGCGCGGTGCGCTTGCGGGGCGTGGAGTCGGGATCGTACGGGTCGAGCTCGACGACCCAGCCCTGGCGGTGCGCCTCGTTGGGCTCCTGGCGCAGGTCGAAGCGCTTGTCGAACCGCTCCCACTTGCGCTCGGAGGCGCCCGTGCCGATGCCGTACCGCTTGTCGGTGGCGCTGGAGCCGTAGGCGAAGTACTGGTTGAAGTTCTCCTCGCCGTGCAGCGTCGTGCCCCACGGGGTGGTGCCGCCGGCGCAGTTGTTGAGGGTGCCGAGCACGGTGCGGCCGGCGGGGTCGGCGGAGGTGCGCAGGAGGGGGGAGCCGGCGGCGGGGCCGCTCAGCTCGAACTCGGTGGTGGTGTGGAGGCGGCGGTTGAGCGGGTGGCGGGTGACCGGTGTGAGCCTGCCGGAGCGGTGCTCCTCCTGGACCACGACGACGGACAGACCGTGGGCGGCCCAGGCGATCTCGACCTGCTCGCGGGTCGGGTTCTCGGAGTCGTACCCCTTGAACATGAGGATCTCGTCGGTGTACTCGTGGTTGGCGACGAGCAGTTGCCGCCCCGGCTCCCCGCGCAGCGGCAGCAGGGAGAGGAAGTCGTTGTTGTACCCGAACTGGCCGGCCTGCGCCTTGGCGGTCTGCTTGCCGGCGTCGAAGGCCGGGGCGCCGCGGAGGATCGGCTCGCCCCAGCGGATGACCACGTTCTGGGAGTAGCCGGTGGGAACGGTCACCCGGTCCGCGGTGTTGGGCGCAACCGGCGCGAAGCGCAGTCCACGAGCGCCGTCGGCACGACCGGGCGCCTGCGGACGCCCCTGCGGAAGGGCCTCGGCGACGGGGGCGCTGCCGACGGCGACGCCGGTCCCGGCGGCGGTGGCGACGGTCACGACGGCGGCGGCGCGCATCATGGAGCGGCGCGAGAGGGCGCCGGCTATGACGTCGCCGACGTACTCGTTGTCGCTGGTGTTGGGCACCTCGTGGAAGCAGGCGTCACCACAGCGGAACCGGCAGGTGAGGGCGGAACGGCCGCCTCCGTGCGGGTTGGTGCTCAGCAGCGGCAGCAGTTTGCGCACTTCGTCCTCCTCCGGCGCAGCCTGCGCCGACATGCTGTCGGGAATACGTTCGGCGGCGACGCTATGTGTGCCTCTGTGCAGAGGGGAGGCGTCGGGGTGAACGATGGATGAATGCGCGGCGACCGGGGGTGACAGGTGCCGCCGACACCGCGTGTCGGGGCGCCGAAGGCGACACACCGGGGGCCGCTAACCTTACGTGTCCGCCCTGGCCAGGGATGATCCTCCCAGTACGGACATTCACCGCACCCAACTCATGCGAAAGGCCTCGCCCATGGGCATTCGGAGCTTGCTGCGTAAGGTGTTCGGACGCGACCGTGCGGACCAGCACGACGAAACTCCGGCAACCTCCGTCCCGCCCCAGTCGGCGCCGGAACGCGCGACCACGCCTCAGGAGCCCCGGTCGGTGACGGTCCCGTCCCCGACGTCGGGCGACGACGCGGCGAAGCGCGCGGCGGACGACTTGGTGGCAGCGGCCTTCGACAACCCGAAGGTCCCCCAGGCCCGCACGTCGAAGACCCTGGCGGAGGTACCGACGGCCGGGGAGACGCGAGCGAGGGCCTCGACTCCGGCGCGGGGCGCCGGTCGGGACGAGGTTGAGCAGACTCCCGCGGAGAACGTGACGGCGGCCGCTGACAAGACCGCCGAGCCGGACGCGCCGAAGGCGCCCACGCCTGACGCGGAGGCGGTGCTCGTCGTGGACGAGCCGGAGGCGGACGCCTCCACTGCCGCGCCGGACAACGACGAGGTCGCGGCGGAGCCGCAGGCACCTGCCGGGGCCGGCGCCACCACCGAGGCGCCCGCACCGGAGGCGGAGCCCGTCACGGACGAGCCCGAGGCCCCGGCGGAGGCGGAGCCTGTCGTGGACGAGCCTGTCGTGGACGAGCCCGAGGCCCCGGCGGAGGCGGAAGCCGCCGCCGAGGAGGAGCCGGACGAGGCCGTGGCGCCCGCCACGGAAGCCGACGCACCGGAGGCCGACGCCACCGAGTCGGAGGCCGACCCGCAGGCCACCGAGCCGGAGGCCGTCGCCACCCAGGCTGAGGCACCCGAGGCGGAGGCGCCCCAGGCCGCCGCCACCGACGCGCAGGCACCCGAGGCCCTGGCCGCCGAGGCCGACGCACCGGAGGCCGACGCCACCGAGTCGGAGGCACCCAAGCCCGACGCCACCGCCCCCGAGGCCGACGCCACCGAGGCCGAGTCGCCCGAGACCGACGCCACCCCCGCCCCCACCCCCGCAGACGCCGGTGCCGGGTCCGCCACGCCGCTCGCGAAGGTCAAGGCGGACGCGCCCCAGCTCGCCGAGGCGTACAAGGCCGCCGGGGCCGTGCTCAAGAAGCAGGGGCTTCTCGGGGCGCGGGCCGCCGTGTACCTGGTCGTCGACCGGTCCGGGTCGATGCGCGGGTACTTCAAGGACGGCTCCGTCCAGCGCCTCGCCGAGCAGACCGTCGCCCTCGCCGCCCACCTCGACGAGGGCGCCACCGTCACCGCCGTCTTCTTCTCCACGGACATCGACGGCACCGCCGAACTCCGCCCCCAGGGCATCGAGGGCCGCATCGACGAGATCAACGCGGGCCTCGGCCGCCTGGGCCGTACCAACTACCACCGCGCCGTCGAAGAGGTCCTCGCCCACCACGAGAAGACCGACCCCACCCGCCCCGCGCTGGTCGTCTTCCAGACCGACGGCGCCCCCGAGTCGAAGACCGCCGCGACCCAGGCCCTGGCCCAGGCCGCCGAGCGCCCGATCCACTGGCAGTTCGTGGCCTGGGGCGACGAGGACAACAAGGCCTTCGACTACCTCCGTAAGCTCACCGCCCCCCGTACCGGCACCTTCCTCGCCGGACCGGCCCCCGCCGAGACCGCGCACCCCGCCTTCTTCCGCGGGCTGCTCGCCGACTGGCGGATCTGACCCCGGGCGGCGGCTCCACCGCCGCCGTTCTAACGCCGGGCCACGGCCTGGTCGGTGACCGTGACGGGCAACGTCACGGTCACGACCAGGCCGCCCCCGTCCCCGGCCCCGCGCGCCACCGCCTCCACGCTCCCCCCGTGCGCGTCGGCGATCGAGCGCACGATCGACAGACCGAGCCCCGCCCCCGGCCCCATCCGGTCCCGCCCCTCGCCCCGCCGGAACGGTTCGAAGAGCCCCGGCACATCCCCGGCGGCCACCACCGGCCCGGTGTTGACGACGGTCACCGCGCCGCCGGCCACCGTCACCTCCACGGTGCCGCCGGGCACGTTGTGGGCGACGGCGTTCGCGAGCAGGTTCCGTACCGCCTGGGCGAGCAGCACCCGGTTTCCGCGCACCCCGCCGCCTACGCCCGTCATCACGACCCCGTACCGCTCGCACTCCTCCGCCACCACCGCCCCGAGGTCCACGTCCTCCCGCTCCTCCAGCCCCCGCTCGCTCCGGGCCAGCATCAGCAGCCCCTCGATGAGCCGCTCACTGCGCCGGTTGCTGTCGAGGAGGACCTGCTTGACCTCCGAGGAGTCGTCGATCCCGATCTGGATGGCCGCACGCTGGGTGGCGAGCGGCGTCCGCAGCTCGTGGGAGGCGTTCGCGATGAACCGCCGCTGGCTGTCGAACGCGGTCTCCAGCCGGCCGAGCAGCGCGTCGATCGTGTCGCCGAGCTCCTTCAGCTCGTCGTCGGGCCCGCTCGCCGCGATCCTCTCGTGCAGGTTCCGCTCGGACAGCCTCCGTGCCCGCGCCGTCATCTCGTGGACCGGCCGCAGCACCCGCCCCGCCGTCCACCAGCCCACCACGACCGCGACGAAGGCCATGACGACGAGCGCCAGGCAGGACCACATGAGCATCTGCTCGCCGGCGGCCCTGCTGACGTCGTCGCTCAGCCGGTGGACGGTGACCGTCTCGAACGGCTCCGCGACCCGCACGCGCGCCGCTATGGCCTCCGCCTCGCCCTCCGTACCGGCGCGGGAGAGCAGGTTCACGACCCCCAGCAGGCACCCGCCGAGGACGACGAAGACCGCTCCGTACACGAGCGCGACGCGCGTCCGGATCGTGGAGCCCGAACCGATCGGACCGCCGTTCACAGCGCGTACCCCACGCCCTGCACCGTACGGATCAGCGGCGGCTCGCCGAGCTTGCCCCGCAGCTTGCTCATGCAGACCCGTACCGCGCCGGTGAAGGGGTCGGTGTGCGCGTCCCAGGCCCGCTCCAGGAGCTCCTCGGCGGAGACGGCCGCGCCGTCCGCCTCCAGCAGGATCTGCAGCACGGAGAACTCCTTCGGGGAGAGGTCGAGGTCCCGCCCGTCGCGTGTCACGGTCCGCCGGACGGTGTCCATGCACAGCCCGTTCCGTTCGAGGAGCGGCGGTACGGGACGGGCGCTGCGCCGCCGCAGGGCGCGCACCCGGGAGACGAGCTCGGGGAACTCGAAGGGCTTGGCGAGGTAGTCGTCGGCCCCCAGGTCGAGCCCCTCGACGCGGTCCTCCAGGGTGGCGGCCGCGGTCAGCATCAGGATCCGGGTCCTGGCGGCCCCGGCGACGAGGGCCCGCGCCACGTCGTCGCCGTGGACGCGGGGCAGGTCGCGGTCGAGGACGACGACGTCGTAGTCGTGCAGCCCGAGGTAGGCGAGGGCGGCGTCGCCGCTGTAGACGGTGTCGACGGCGAAGCCGGCCCGCCGCAGTCCGGTGGCGACCAGCTCCGCGAGGACCTCCTCGTCCTCGGCGACCAGTACTCGCATGCTCTCTTCCTCGCTGCTGTGCACGGTGCTTTCTACGCCGGGAAACGTTTCGCGGACCTCTCCGTCTCCCGGGGGCCCTTTATCGATGTGAGTGGATCTTGAACGGGCCGTTAGGATTTCGACCATGGCGGCCACTGGATCCGAGAAGCAGGGGGCGAGCGACGTGAAGTCCTACTACGTCTCGACCCCCATCTATTACGTCAACGACGCTCCTCACCTGGGCCACGCCTACACGACCGTCGCAGGCGACGTGCTCACGCGCTGGCACCGTCAGCGCGGCGAGAAGGTGTGGTACCTCACCGGCACGGACGAGCACGGTCAGAAGATCATGCGCACGGCCGAGGCGAACAACGTCACGCCCCAGGCCTGGTGCGACAAGCTCGTGGAGGAGGCGTGGAAGCCCCTCTGGGAGCACCTGAACATCGCGAACGACGACTTCATCCGGACGACGGAGAAGCGCCACACGGACCGCGTCCAGGAATTCGTGCAGGACCTGTACGACAAGGGCGAGATCTACAAGGGCGGATACGAAGGCCCGTACTGCGTGGGCTGTGAGGAGTACAAGCTCCCGGGCGATCTCATCGAGGCGGAGGACGGCACGAAGCTGTGCCCCGTCCACAAGAAGCCGGTGGAGATCCTCAAGGAGGAGAACTACTTCTTCAAGCTGAGCGCGTACGGCCCGAAGCTGATCGAGTTCTACGAGGCGAACCCGGGCTTCATCCAGCCGGAGTCGGCCCGCAACGAGGTCGTGAACTTCGTCCGGCAGGGCCTTGAGGACCTGTCGATCTCGCGCTCGACCTTCGACTGGGGCGTTCCGGTCCCGTGGGACGACAAGCACGTCATCTACGTGTGGATCGACGCGCTCCTGAACTACGCCACGGCGGTCGGCTACGGCTCCGACCAGGCGAAGTTCGACGAGACGTTCCCGGCGAACGTGCACCTCATCGGCAAGGACATCCTGCGCTTCCACGCGATCATCTGGCCCGCGATGCTGATGGCGCAGGGCCTGCCGGTGCCGGGCAGGGTCGCGGCCAACGGCTGGCTGATGGTCGGCGGCGAGAAGATGTCGAAGTCGAACCTGACCGGCATCAAGCCGCAGGACCTGACCTCGCACTTCGGTGTCGACGCGTACCGCTGGTACTTCCTGCGGGCGATCGCGTTCGGCCAGGACGGCTCCTTCTCGTGGGAGGACTTCACCGCCCGCTACACCTCCGAGCTCGCCAACGACTACGGCAACCTCGCCTCGCGCGTGGCGGCGATGGTCGGCAAGTACTTCGACGGCGCGCTGCCGGCCGCGGCGGCCGAGGGCGACGCGGAGACGGCGATCCACGAGGGCCTGGCGAAGGCGGTCGCGGACGCCGACCGGAAGATCGGCGAGGAGCTGGACTTCCAGGGCGGCATCCTGGCGATCTTCGACTTCGTGAAGCAGGTCAACGGTTACATCACGGAGCAGGAGCCGTGGAAGGTCGCGAAGGACGACAGCGCCGAGGGCCGCGCCCGCCTGGCGACGATCCTGTACACGGCCGCCGAGTCCCTGCGCGCGGTCGCGGTCCTGCTGAACCCGATCATGCCGGAGACCTCCGAGCGCCTCTGGGACTCCCTGGGCGCCGAAGCCTCCCTGGGCGCCCTCCCCACCCAGCCGGTCCAGTCGGCCGCCACGTGGGGCCGGCTCCCGGCGGGCACGAAGGTGACGAAGGGCGCGGTGCTCTTCCCGCGCCTGGAGGAGCCGAAGAAGGACTGACGCCCTGCCCCGCACGAACCACCGCGGCTGCCGCTCCCTCGGGGGCGGCAGCCGCGGTGGTTCTCGGCCCCGGTGAGCGAATGACGGGTGCGATCGGAGCGCTGGCCGGATCCACGTCATCGGGCGCCGACGATGGTTCAGTGCACCCAGTTCTTCAGCGGCTCGGTGTCCAGTTCCATGCCCACCGGCTCCGGCAGCGTGACCGTCTTGCCGAACGGCACCGTCGCCACCATTTCGTACCGCTCCCCGTCCGGCTGCGAGTGGACCTTGACCTCGCCGGTGGTCCTGTCGATCAGGAGGTAGACGGGGATGCCGGTCTCGGCGTAGGCGCGCGGTTTCTCGACGCGGTCGCGGCGGCCGGTGTCGGAGTCGCCGGAGGTCACCTCGACGACCATGAGGACGCCGTCGGCACTGGCCCACTCACCCTGGCCGACGAATGTGCCGCTCGGCGCGAGGCAGCCGTCGGGGCGGGCATTGCCCTTCCTGTACTGCTCGATCCTCAGTCCTTGGTCGGGGTAGAGCCACCAGCCCGCGTCGGTCTGGATACACAGTCGCGTCAGCCACTCGATGATTCGCCCGTGGTCGCCGTCCGGCAAAGCCTTCTCCCCGATCTTCCCGTCGATGAACTCCAGACGCAGAGATTCGTCCACGCGTTCGCCAAGACGGGCGAGTTCTTCGAACCCTTCCTGAGTCAGGACGCTCACGGCAGACTCCTCCCGGATCGGTGGTGCCTTCCACGGTACGTGGTCGCCGGCCCGCGCGGCCGGGTTCGTCGCTGTTGCCATGGCGGCACTTTGGCATATGCCAAGGGCCCGGAATCCGTGGATTCCGGGCCCTTCACTCTGGGGGATTACTACTTCTCCGTGGACTTCTCCACCGGCTTGCGCAGCTGGAGGTTCAGCTCCCGCAGGCGCGCCTCGTCCAGTTCCGTGGGGGCGCCCATCAGCAGGTCCTGGGCGTTGCCGTTGAGCGGGAAGGCGATCGTCTCGCGGATGTTCGGCTCGTCGGCGAGGAGCATCACGATGCGGTCGACGCCCGGGGCGATGCCGCCGTGCGGCGGGGCGCCGTACTCGAAGGCGCGCAGCATGCCCGCGAACTCGTGCTCGACCGTCTCGCGGGAGTAGCCGGCGATCTCGAACGCCTTGAACATGATCTCGGGCTCGTGGTTCCGGATCGCGCCCGAGGACAGCTCGACGCCGTTGCAGACGATGTCGTACTGCCAGCCGAGGATGTCCAGCGGGTCCTGGGTCTCCAGGGCCTCCAGGCCTCCCTGCGGCATCGAGAACGGGTTGTGCGAGAAGTCGATCTTGCCGGTCTCCTCGTCCCGCTCGTACATCGGGAAGTCGACGATCCAGCAGAAGCGGAAGACGCCCTCCTCGAAGTGCCCGGCGCGCTTCGCCGCCTCGACGCGGACCGCGCCCATGATCTTCGAGACCTCGTCGAACTCGCCCGCGCCGAAGAAGACCGCGTGGCCGGGCTGCAGGCCGAGGCGCTCGGTGAGGACCTTGACGTTCTCCTCGGTGAGGAACTTGGCGATCGGGCCGGTCAGTGCCGAACCCTCGCCCACGCGCACCCAGGCCAGGCCCTTCGCGCCCTGCTCGACCGCGTAGTCGCCCAGGCCGTCGAAGAACTTGCGCGGCTGGTCGCCCGTGTCCGGCACCGCCAGGGCGCGCACGTGCTTGCCGGCGAAGGCCTTGAACTCGGAGTTCTCGAAGACGTCGGAGATGTCGACGAGCTCCAGCTTGGCGCGCAGGTCCGGCTTGTCGGAGCCGTACTTGAGCATCGCCTCGCGGAACGGGATCCGCGGGAACGGCGACGTGACGTGGCGGCCGCCGCCGAACTCCTCGAAGATCTCCGTCATGAGCTTCTCGATCGGCTGGAAGACGTCCTCCTGCTCGACGAAGCTCATCTCGACGTCGAGCTGGTAGAACTCGCCCGGCGAGCGGTCGGCGCGCGCGTCCTCGTCGCGGAAGCAGGGCGCGATCTGGAAGTAGCGGTCGAAACCGGAGATCATCAGCAGCTGCTTGAACTGCTGCGGCGCCTGCGGCAGGGCGTAGAACTTGCCCGGGTTGAGACGGGACGGAACGACGAAGTCGCGGGCGCCCTCGGGGGAGGTCGCGGCCAGGATCGGCGTCGCCATCTCGTTGAAGCCCAGGGCCACCATCTTCGAGCGGATGGCGGCGATGACGGCCGAGCGCAGCATGATGTTGCGGTGCATGCGCTCACGGCGCAGGTCGAGGAAGCGGTACTCCAGGCGCCGCTCCTCGTTCACTCCGTCGTCGTGGTTGACGGAGAACGGGATCTGCTTGGACGCGCCCAGGACCTCGACCTCGGAGACCTCGATCTCGATCTCGCCGGTCGCCAGCTCCGGGTTGACGTTCTCGGCACCACGCGAGACGACCTTGCCGTCCACACGGATGACGGTCTCCTTCGTCAGCTTGTCCAGGGCCTCGGCGGCCGGGGTGCCGGGCCGGGCGACGAGCTGCGTGATGCCGTAGTGGTCGCGCAGATCGATGAAGAGGATGCCGCCCAGGTCGCGCCGATTGTGCAGCCAGCCGCTCAGCCGGACGTCGGTGCCGACGTCAGAGGCGCGGAGCTCGCCGCAGGTGTGGGACCTGTACCGATGCATCGTCGTTCATCCAGTCTTCGGAAATCGGTGGGGAGCCCGGAATCATCCGGGCCCGTCAAGGGTACCGGGCCACCCGAGATCCCTTTTCGAATACTCTCGGTGGCGACCTGGAGTCCGATATTCATAAAGTAGGTCAATGCGCACCGAGGACGTCCTGGCCGCGATCGCGACCGGCCTGTGGCGCTGGGACAACGGGTCCGGGATCGTCACGCTCGACGCCGAGGCGGCCCGGCTCCTCGGGCTGCCCGCCGAACCCGCCCGGCTCACCGAGGCGGCCGTGCGCTCGCGCTTTCATCCCGTCGACTGGAACGAGATCGACGGGGTGGTCAACCTGGCCGTGGCGGAGGGAACCCTCGCCGAGGCCCGGCTGCGGATCATGGACGAGCACGGCCGGGTGATCCGTACGGTACGGAGCCGGTCCAAGCCGCTCATCGAGGGCGACGACTACCAGCTCGTCGGCACCCTCCAGGAGGTCGCCGAGCCGCAGCCCGGCACGGCGGCCCGCACCCCGGTCACCGGAGACTGGCGCCGCTCGCGCGAGGCGTTCCTGCTCGACGCCGGCCGGGCGCTCGCCGAGGCGCGGTCGACCGCCGAGGTCCTGCGCGTCGCCGCCTCCCTCTCCATGCCCGGCTTCTCGCCGGACGGGCTGGCCGTCTTCGGCATGGCGGGCGACCGGCTGACGATCATCGGCCACCACGGGCACAACGCCGGCGACGAGGGGCCCTTCAGCTCGATGTCGCTGGGCACCGACTATCCGGCGGCCGAGGTCGCGAGGACCGGCCGGGCGATCTATCTGCCGACGCCGGAGGAGTACCAGCGGCGCTTCCCGGTCACCTGGCCGCTGGCACGGCAGTTCGGCAGGCAGTCCTGGGCCTACCTCCCCCTCATCGTGGCCGGCCGCACCATGGGCGCCTGGATGGCCGCGTTCAAGCACCCGGTCGCCTTCACCCCCGACGAGCGCTCCGTCCTCACCACCGTCGCCCGCATGCTCGCGCAGGCGCTCGCCCGCGCCGGCGTCGCCGAGTCCGAGCGCGAGCTGTCGCTCGGCCTCCAGCGCACGATGATGCCGGTCCTCGGCCCCGGCATCCCCGGCCTCCACGTCGCCGCCCGGTACGTCCCCACCGGTGGCGGGCTCCAGGTCGGCGGCGACTGGTACGACATGATCCCGCTCCCGGGCGGCACCTCCCGCGCCGCAGGCCACGGGGGCGGGCGGATCGCCCTCGTCATCGGCGACGTCCAGGGCCATGACGTCCGGGCCGCCGGGCTGATGGGGCAGCTGCGGATCGCCCTGCGCGCGTACGCCTCCGAGGGCCACCGGCCCGACGCGGTGCTCTCGCGCGCCTCCCGCTTCCTGTACGGGATCACCGACGGCGACGGGGGCGGGCAGGGGGCCGAGGAGAACGGCGGGCCGCGCTTCGCGACCTGCCTCTACCTGGAGATCGACCCGGTCACCGGTGTCGTGGACATCGCCCGGGCCGGGCACCCCGACCCGGCGGTCCGGCTGACTGACGGAACGGTTCTGCTGCGACCGACCGCCGGTGGGCTGCCCCTGGGCATCGTCCCGGACACCGACTATCCGACGACCCGGTTCACCCTGGAGCCGGGCGAGACCCTGATGATCTGCACCGACGGGCTCCTGGAGACCGGTGGCCACGACCTCGACAGCGGCTGGGAACGCGTCCGTGCGCTCCTCGAAGAGCACGACGGCGACTCCCTGGAGGGCCTCGCCGACCGGCTCGTCGAAGCCGTCCACGGCCCCGGCTCCCATCACTCCACCGGGCCGCTCGCCGACCGCCGCGAGGACGACATCGCCCTGCTGCTCGTCTCCCGCCAGGGCAGCGCCGTGCGCCGGGCCCCGCGCCGCACGATGATGACCGTCGCCCAGGCCGAGCCGGAGCGCATCGCCACCGCGCGCCGGCATCTGCGCCAGCTGCTGCACGACTGGACCGACGAGGACCAGGTCGACTCGGCGGTCCTCATGGTCTCGGAGATGGTCACCAACGTACTCATCCACACGGACGGCGACGCGCTGCTGGTCGCCGAGGTGACCTGCGACGACGAGGCGCGCCGCCTGCGGGTGGAGGTCGCCGACACCAGCGACGAGCTGCCGCACCGGCGGCAGCCGGGCGAGATGGCCTCGTCGGGGCGCGGCCTGGTCCTGATGGAGATGCTGGCGCACGCGTGGGGCGTGGACCCGCGGGGCGAGGGCAAGTCGATCTGGTTCGAACTGAACGAGCCGCCGTCGGGGAAGGGCTGCTGCGAGTAGCGGGGGGCAGGGGCATGACGCGGGCGCGGGCGTGGGGTGCGTGGCGCTTCGGGGCGCTTCGGGTGCCGGGCGCGGGCCGCTTCGGGGCGCTTCGAGGGTCGGGCGCGCGCCGTGCGCGGGACGGGAGGAGACTGGAGCCGTACGGCCGCCGGGGGGACCACGGAGTACGCCATGGACATCCACAAGGTCGGGAGCGACACCACCGTCCTGGCCGACAGCCTCGAAGCGCCGGGGGTCGGCCACATCCCCGTCAACGCCTACGTCCTCACCGCCGAGGAGCCGGTCGTCGTCGACACCGGACTCTCCCTCTCCGACCGTGACTTCGTCACCGCCGTCGCCGGAGTCGTCGACCCCGCCGACATCCTCTGGATCTGGCTCACCCACCCCGACCGCGACCACACGGGCGGCATCTTCGACCTGCTCGTCGCCGCTCCCCGGGCGCGGGTGGTGACCACCTTCATCGGCGCCGGGATCATGACCACCGAACGCCCGCTGCCCATGGACCGCGTCTACTTCCTCAACCCCGGCCAGTCCCTGGACGTCGGTGACCGTTCCCTGCACGCCTTCAGGCCGCCGCTCTTCGACAATCCGGCCACCGTCGGCTTCTACGACGACAGGACCCGGATCTGCTTCAGCTCCGACTGCTTCGGCGGACCGATGCCGACCGCGGAGCTCGCGCAGAGCGGGCACGCGAGCGATCTGAAGCCGGACGAACTGCGGGCCGCCCAGCTCCTGTGGGCGACGCTGGACAGCCCGTGGGTGCACGTGGTGGACGCGGAGAAGTACCGGGCGACGATCGATCCGATCCGCGCGATGAACCCGGACATCCTGCTCAGCACGCATCTGCCGCCCGCCGTGCGGATGACGGACAGGATGACCGAGACGATCTCGATGGCGCCGGACTCGGACCCGTTCGTGGGCCCGGACCAGGCGGCGCTCGAACAGATGCTGGCCGGCTTCGAGCCGGGCGGCATCCCCGCGGCGACCTGACCGGCCGAAGCGATCGGCGCGACCCGGCCGGACCCGGTGGTCAGACCTCGCGCCCCTCGTCCCCGTACCGGCCGCGCAGCTCGCCGATCACCCCGAACGCGGCGGCGGTCAGCGGTACGGCGAGGAGCATGCCCAGGATTCCGGCGACCGACGCCCCCGCCGTGATCGTGAGCATGACCACGGCCGGGTGCATCTGGACGGTCCGGCTCTGGATCACGGGCTGGAGGACGTGGCCTTCCAGGACCTGTACGGCCAGGACGACGCCGAGCGCCCACAGCGCGATGACGAAGCCCCGGTCGGCCAGGGCCACGAGGATGGCGACGGCGCCGGAGATGAAGGCGCCGAGGTACGGGATGTAGGCGCCGACGAAGACCAGCGCGCCCAGCCCGACGGCGCCGGGCACCCGCAGGATCAGCAGTCCGACGGTGATGAGGAGGGCGTCGATCAGGGCGATGACGGTGGTTCCGCGCATGAACCCCTCGACCGCCTCGAACGCGCGGCGGCCGATCGCCTCGACCGTGTCGCCGGTGGCGCGCGGGGCGAGGGACCGCAGGGTGCCCACCGCCTTGTCGGAGTCGCGGAGGAAGAAGAAGACGAGGAACAGGGCGAGGACGGCGACGGCGATCATCTCGCCGACGACGCTGAGGCCGCTGATCACCCCGGAGGCGGCGGTGCCGCCGAACCTCCGCAGCAGCTCCCTGGAGTTCGCGGCGAGGTCGTCGAGGGAGGTCCCGGCGGCGCCGAGGTGCTCGGCCAGGTCCGCGGCGGCCTGGCGCAGGGAGGTGATGATCTGGTCGCCGGTCTCGATGAGCGCGCTGACGACGATGTAGGTGGCGCCGCCGACGACGGCGACCACGGCGACACAGGTGATCGCGGCGGCGAGCGACCGCCGCACCTTCATGCGCAGCAGTCGCCGGTGGAGCGGGCCGAGGAGCGCCGTACCGAGGAGGGCGAGCAGGACGGGCGTCACGGCCGTCTTCAACACGACGCACAGCCATACGCCGACGGCGGCGACGCCGGTCACCAGCAGCGCGACGACGCACCAGGCGCCGACCCGTCGGGCGGCGTCGGGAAGGAGAGGTCGCGGTCCCGGCTCCGGCTGCTGCGTCTGCACGAGCCCCAGCCGACCACGGCCTCCGCGTGCCGTCCTGCGGTACGGGTCCGCACGGGTGACGCCCCGTCACACAGCGGCGCCGGGCGAGGAGGACCCTCACCCGGCGCGGTACCCGGCTCGCACGGAAGGCGACCGCATACGGAAGCGACCGCGTACCGGAGGCGACCAGGCGCCGGAAGTACCGGAGGCGGCCGCGTACCCGAGGCGACCAGGCACCTGAGGCGGCCGCCTACCCGAGGCGACCGTCCTACTCGCCCATGCCGTGGACCGCCGGGATCCTGCCGAGCCGGCCAGCCTGGAAGTCCTCGAAGGCCTGGCGCAGCTCCGCCTGGCTGTTCATGACGAACGGGCCGTAGTGCGCCATCGGTTCGCGGATCGGCCGGCCGCCGAGGACGACGACCTCCAGATCCGGCGTGTGGCCGTCCTGCTTGTCGTCCGCGCGGACGGTGAGCGCGCCGCCCTTGCCGAAGACCGCGGTCTGGCCCATGTGGACCGGCCGCCGCTCCGTACCGACGGACCCGCGCCCGGCCAGTACGTACACGAGTCCGTTGAAGTCCTCGCGCCAGGGCAGGGTCATCTCCGCACCCGGCCGGACCGTCGCGTGGATCATCGTGATCGGGGTGTGCGTGATGCCGGGGCCGGCGTGGCCGTCCAGCTCGCCGGCGATGACGCGGAGCAGCGCGCCGCCGTCGGGCGAGGCCAGCAGCTGCACCTGGCCACCGCGGATGTCCTGGTAGCGGGGGGCCATCATCTTGTCGCTCGCGGGCAGGTTCACCCAGAGCTGGAGCCCGTGGAAGACCCCGCCGCTGACGACGAGGGACTCCGGCGGGGCCTCGATGTGGAGGAGCCCGGAGCCCGCGGTCATCCACTGGGTGTCGCCGTTGGTGATGGTGCCGCCACCACCGTTGGAGTCCTGGTGGTCGAAGATCCCGTCGATGATGTACGTGACGGTCTCGAAGCCGCGGTGGGGATGCCAGGGCGTTCCCTTGGGCTCGCCGGGGGCGTACTCCACCTCTCCCATCTGGTCCATCATGATGAACGGGTCGAGGTACTGGTAGTTGATCCCGGCGAACGCGCGGCGCACCGGGAAACCCTCGCCCTCGAAGCCCGAGGGTGCCGTGGTCACGGCGAGCACGGGGCGGGGGGTGGCGTCGGCCGGGGCGGCGACGCGCGGCAGAGTGAGCGGGTTCTCGACAGTCACGGCGGGCATGGCGGGACCTCCTTGTGCGACCAGTTTAGTTGAATACTGAACTTCCTGCCACCCGGAACGCGGAACGCCCGGGGGGAATTCCCCCCGGGCGCTCTCCCGCCTGCCGGCGTCGGTCAGCCGTACATCCGCCGCATCGCGAAGTCGACCATCTGCTCCACGGCCTTCGCGTCGAAGACCATGCGGTGGTCGCCCTCCATGTCGAGGACGAAGCCGTAGCCCGTCGGCAGCAGGTCGATCACCTCGGCGCCGGTGATCACGAAGTACTTCGACTCCTTGCCCGCGTACCGCCGCAGCTCCTTCAGCGAGGTGAACATCGGGATGACCGGCTGCTGGGTGTTGTGCAGGGCGAGGAAGCCGGGATTGTCGCCACGGGGGCAGTAGACCTTCGAGGTGGCGAAGATCTGCTGGAAGTCCTCGGCCGCCAGCGACCCGGTCGTGAAGGCCCGTACGGCGTCGGCGAGCGAGGGCGGCGACGGCTCGGGGTACAGCGGCGTCTGGTGCCCGTACCCGCCCCCCTGCATCCCGCCGGGCATGCCCTGCATCGGCTGCTGCTGCGGCGGGGCGTACTGCTGCTGGGCGGCACTACCGTCTGCGTGCTGGCCGTATCCGTACATGGCCCCAGCCTATCGAGCGGACCACGCGCCCCGATCGGATACGGCAGCCCGGGACGACCCCCGGACACCGCCCGCCCCGACGCAATGGCCGGAATGGACTCCTCTGCCGCCACGGTCCGAGCGCCGGCTGAATCGGGCCCGCGTGACGTGGGGCAAGTACGGTCAAGTGATTCATTCCGATCAACAGCCCTCGGCCCGCCGGCGCACCCTGATTGCTGACGCAGCCCTCCTGGACCCGCAGTACAAGACCGGCGATCAGTAGGCGGACCGTCGAGGCGGCGCCCCCGGACCGAAGAACGGCGCCCGCGCCCCCTGACGTACGCGATAGACGTCACAGATGTCCGGACAGGGGTTGCTCTTATTACCGGTGGGTAGCATCATCGTAGAGAACGTGGGCTACTCACCGGTAGTACGTCATGCCACGAGCACGCCCACCAGGACATCCGCCTCCCCGAGCCTTTACGGAGCCGTCGCCATGGGGCACTACAAGTCGAATCTCCGCGACATCGAGTTCAACCTCTTCGAGGTCCTCGGGCGCGACAAGGTCTACGGCACCGGTCCGTTCGAGGAGATGGACGTCGAGACCGCCAAGAGCGTCCTGGAGGAGATCCAGCGCCTCGCGGAGAACGAGATCGCCGAGTCCTTCGCCGACGCCGACCGCAACCCGCCGGTCTTCGACCCCGCCACCAACACCGCCCCGGTCCCCGCGAGCTTCAAGAAGTCGTACCAGGCCTTCATGGACTCCGAGTACTGGCGCCTCGGCCTGCCCGAGGAGATCGGCGGCACCACCTCCCCGCGCTCCCTGATCTGGGCCTACGCGGAGCTGCTGCTCGGCTCGAACCCGGCCGTCTGGATGTACTCCTCCGGCCCCGCGTTCGCCGGCGTCCTCTTCGAGGAGGGCAACGAGGCGCAGAAGAAGATCGCCCAGATCGCCGTCGAGAAGCAGTGGGGCTCCACCATGGTCCTCACCGAGCCCGACGCGGGCTCGGACGTCGGCGCCGGCCGCACCAAGGCCGTCCAGCAGGAGGACGGCTCCTGGCACATCGAGGGCGTGAAGCGCTTCATCACGTCCGGCGAGCACGACATGTCGGAGAACATCCTCCATTACGTCCTCGCCCGCCCCGAGGGCGCCGGCCCCGGCACCAAGGGCCTCTCCCTCTTCCTCGTGCCGAAGTACCACTTCGACTGGGAGACCGGCGAGCTGGGCGAGCGCAACGGCGTCTACGCCACCAACGTCGAGCACAAGATGGGCCTCAAGGCCTCCAACACCTGCGAGATGACCTTCGGCGACCAGCACCCCGCCAAGGGCTGGCTGATCGGCGACAAGCACGACGGCATCCGCCAGATGTTCCTCATCATCGAGTTCGCCCGCATGATGGTCGGCACGAAGGCGATCTCCACCCTCTCGACGGGCTACCTCAACGCCCTCGAGTACGCCAAGGAGCGCGTCCAGGGCACCGACCTGGCGAACTTCATGGACAAGGCCGCGCCCAAGGTCACCATCACGCACCACCCCGACGTCCGCCGCTCGCTGATGACGCAGAAGGCGTACGCCGAGGGCATGCGCTCCCTCGTCCTCTACACGGCCTCCGTGCAGGACGCGATCCAGCTCAAGGAAGCGGCCGGCGAGGACGCCAAGGCCCTGCACGGCCTGAACGACCTGCTCCTGCCGATCGTGAAGGGCTACGGCTCCGAGAAGGGCTACGAGCAGCTCGCGCAGTCGCTCCAGACCTTCGGCGGCTCCGGCTTCCTGCAGGAGTACCCGATCGAGCAGTACATCCGGGACGCCAAGATCGACACCCTCTACGAGGGCACCACGGCCATCCAGGGCCAGGACTTCTTCTTCCGCAAGATCGTCCGCGACCAGGGCGCCTCCCTGAACGCGCTGGCCGAGGAGATCAAGAAGTTCCTCGCGGTCGGCACCGGCGGCGAGGAGCTGGCCGACGCCCGCGACGCGCTCGCCAAGGCCGCCGTGGACCTGGAGGGCATCGTCGGCACGATGCTCACCGACCTCACCGCGACCGGCGAGGACGTCAAGAACATCTACAAGGTCGGCCTCAACACCACCCGCCTGCTGATGGCCTCCGGCGACGTCGTCGTCGGCTACCTCCTGCTGAAGGGCGCGGCCGTCGCCGCCGAGAAGCTGGAGACCGCCTCCGCCAAGGACAAGGCGTTCTACACCGGCAAGATCGCGGCCGCGAAGTTCTTCGCCGCCAACGTCCTGCCGGGCGTCTCCACCGAGCGCGCGCTGGCCGAGGCCGTCGACGGCTCGCTGATGGACCTGGACGAGGCCGCGTTCTAGTACGCACCTCGTCCATACAGGAACGGCTCGTCCCCGGGGAGGGGGGCGGGCCGTTCCGCCTTTCCGGGGCCCGTTCCCGCCTTCCGGTCGCGCTCCGCCTTCCAGGCCGCCGGCCCTCCCCCATGGTTCCGTTTTCCGCGCCCGCCCGATTTCCGGGGTCCCCTCGACGGCTTTCGGACCGTGCGTAAGGTGAGCGCATGAGTAGCGCACCCTCCCGCCCGTCGCAGCCGTTCGACCGTGGCCACACCGATGACCTCATGACCTTCCTGGCGGCCTCCCCGTCGCCGTACCACGCCGTGGCGAACGCCGCCGAGCGCCTGGAGAAGGCCGGCTTCCGGCAGGTCGAGGAGACCGCTGCCTGGGACGGTACGTCGGGCGGGAAGTACGTCATCCGCGGCGGCGCGATCATCGCCTGGTACGTACCGGAGGGCGCCGCCCCCCACACCCCGTACCGCATCATCGGCGCCCACACCGACTCCCCCAACCTGCGCGTCAAGCCGCGGCCCGACATGGGCACACAGGGCTGGCGCCAGGTCGCGGTCGAGATCTACGGCGGCACGCTGCTCAACACCTGGCTCGACCGCGACCTCGGCCTCGCCGGCCGGATCACCCTGCGCGACGGCAGCAACCACCTCGTGAACATCGACCGCGCCGTGCTGCGCGTCCCGCAGCTCGCGATCCACCTCGACCGCCAGGCCAACGAGGGCCTGAAGCTCGACCGGCAGCGGCACATGCAGCCGATCTGGGGCCTCGGCGACGTCCACGAGGGCGACCTGATCTCCTTCGTCGCCGACGAGGCGGGCGTCGACGCCGAGGACGTCACCGGCTGGGACCTGATGGTCCACTCCATCGAGCCCCCCTCCTACCTCGGCCGCGACCGCGAACTCGTCGCCGGCCCCCGCATGGACAACCTCATCTCGGTCCACGCCGGCGTCGCCGCGCTGACGGCCGTGGCGGGCCGGAGCGACCTCCCGTACATCCCGGTCCTCGCCGCCTTCGACCACGAGGAGAACGGCTCCGAGTCGGACACCGGCGCCCAGGGCCCGCTGCTCGGCTCCGTCCTCGAACGCTCGGTCTTCGCCCGCGGCGGCGCGTACGAGGACAAGGCACGCGCCTTCGCCGGCACGGTCTGCCTCTCCTCCGACACCGGCCACGCCGTCCACCCCAACTACGCCGAGCGCCACGACCCGACGCACCACCCACGCGCCAACGGCGGCCCGATCCTGAAGGTGAACGTCAACCAGCGGTACGCCACCGACGGCAGCGGCCGCGCCGTGTTCACCGCGGCCTGCGAGAAGGCCGGCGTGCCGTCCCAGACGTTCGTCTCCAGCAACGACATGCCCTGCGGCACGACGATCGGTCCGATCACCGCCGCCCGCCACGGCATCACGACCGTCGACATCGGCGTCGCCATCCTCTCCATGCACAGCGCGCGTGAACTGTGCGGCGCCGACGACCCGTTCCTCCTCGCGAACGCGCTGGTGGCCTTCCTGGAGGGATAGGCCGAGGAGGGATAGAGGCGGCAGACCCGGGTACCCGATTCCGACAACCCCACTAGGAGGCGGGATCCATGGGCCTTGGAGGCTGCATCATCCTCATCGCCGTGGGCGCGATTCTCACGTTCGCCACGGACTGGGAACTCGACGGCGTCAACCTCGACCTGGTGGGACTGATCATGATGGCGGTCGGTCTCATCGGCACGGCGACCTTCACCAGCATCGCGCGGCGCCGGCGGGCCGTCGTACCACCGGTCGCCCCGACGGTGGTGGACGACGACACGCGCCGCTACTGACGGCGGGTCAATAACCTGGCGTCCGCCATCCGTCCGCGAAACATCCGGGAAAGGCCCCTACTGACACCGTCGTACTCATGGTTCGTCACGAGGGCCCACCCCTGCGGAAGTTCATCGCCTGCGCCGCCACCGCCGTGCTGCTCGGCACGGGGGTGGCGGCGTACGTCATCACGGAGTACGGCGAACGGCCCGCGTGGGCCACGGACATCGCGTACGAGGGCGGCTATCTCCAGGCCGTCCGCATCCGGAAGCACGACATGACGGGGGAGCGCACCCGCGCCCTGCTGGCCGGCGAATGCGCGGCCATGGAACGCCGCGGCATGGGCGGCGACCGGGCCGTCCACGCCCCGGAGGCGTGGGTGGCCGGCTGCCTGGACGGCGCGGCGGGCCGCCCGTCCACGAACCAGGGCATGCTGCACTAGGGCCCCACGCGCGTGGGGCGTCAGGCGTCCATGCCCGCGAGGATCAACGGCAGCCGGGTGACGCCGTTCTCCGTCACCGTCACCGGCACACCCCAGTCCTGCTGGTGGACATGGCAGGCCGGGTACTCGTTGGCCGGGTCGTCGTCGCAGGACGCCGCCATCGCCGAGACGTGCAGGACGCCCTCACCGATCTCCGGATTGAGGTCCAGCTCCCGGAAGAGGTCCGTGCCCGTGCCCTCGCCGGCGAGCAGCAGCTCGGGCGGGGTCGAG
The DNA here is from genome assembly GCF_053591435.1 of Streptomyces sp. NPDC003027. Classification (NCBI taxonomy): domain Bacteria; kingdom Bacillati; phylum Actinomycetota; class Actinomycetes; order Kitasatosporales; family Streptomycetaceae; genus Streptomyces; species Streptomyces sp. NPDC003027. Next base: position 107,567 of record NZ_JBSFTU010000006.1, on the reverse strand, counting down.
GAGACGAGGAGCCGGGTCGAGGGGCCGTACCGCTCGTCCAGCTTCTGCCCCGTCGGCGCCTGGAAGACGACGTCGAGGCGGAGCCGGCCGGGAGCGATCTCGGCGGCCTCGCGCCGGGTGCGGTGGGCGACCGACTCCACCCGCACGGCCTCCTCCGGCAGCCGCAGCCGCGTCACCCGGTGCCGGGCCGACTCGACGACGACGATGTCGTCCCCGACCAGCACGGCGTCGCTCGGCTCGCGCAGATCGGTGGCGAGGGTGGTGACCTCGCCGGTCGCCGGGTCGTAGCGGCGCAGCGCGTGGTTGTACGTGTCGCTCACGGCGACGGACCCGTCGGGCAGGGCGGTCACACCCAGCGGGTGCTGGAAGAGGGCCTGCTCGGCGGCGCCGTCACGGTGGCCGAAGTCGAAGAGCCCGGTGCCGACGGCCGTGTGCACGACGTCCTCGGTGTCGATCCAGCGCAGGGCGCTGGTCTCGGAGTCGGCGATCCACAGCCGCTCCTCGGTGGCGGCAAGACCGGACGGCTGGGCGAACCACGCCTCGGCGGCCGGTCCGTCGACCAGACCCTCGTTGGTCGTACCCGCCGCGACCTCGACCGTCCCCGTCTCGGGGTCGTACGTCCACAGCTGGTGGACCCCGGCCATGGCGATCCACACCTTGCCCCGCCACCAGGCCACGTCCCACGGCGAGGACAGGTCGACGTCGAGCGCCGGTCCCGAGGTAGGGGAGCCCTGCCACCACTGGCGGCCGGTTCCGGCGATCAGCTCGATCGCACCGGTCTGCGGGTCGAAGGTGCGCAGCGCGTGGTTGACGGTGTCGGCGACGACGACCTTGCCGTCGGGGAGGAGGGCGAGACCCTGCGGTTCACGGAACTCCTTGCCCCCGATCCGCCGCACGACGCTCTCGCCGTCCGGCTCCAGCTCGACGAGCTGGTGGCGGGTGGTGTCGGAGACGAGCAGGTTGCCGGAGGGCAGGACGACCGCCTTGCCGGGGAACCGCAGATCGGTGGCGACCGGCTCCGGCGGCACGTACGGCCCGTCCCCGCGCCGCAGCGTCCCCTTGGCGCCGTGCTCGGCCTCCAGCTCCTCGACGAGGGTGCGGATCGCGTTGGCGTGCCCCTCGCCGGCGTGCTGGGCGACGACATACCCCTCGGGGTCGATGACGACGAGCGTCGGCCAGGCGCGTACGGCGTACTGCTTCCAGGTCGCGAGCTCCGGGTCGTCGAGCACCGGGTGGTGCACCTCGTAGCGCTCGACGGCGTCGACGACGGCCTGGTGGTCGGCCTCGTGCACGAACTTGGGCGAGTGGACGCCGACGATCACGAGGGTGTCCCGGTGCCGCTCCTCCAGCTCGCGCAGCTCGTCGAGGACGTGGAGGCAGTTGATGCAGCAAAAGGTCCAGAAATCGAGAAGAACGATCTTCCCGCGCAGGTCGGCGAGGGTGAGATCGTCTCCGCCGGTGTTCAGCCAGCCGCCCTTGCCGACGAGCTCGGGGGCGCGGACACGGGCGCGGGCGCGGTGGGGAGCAGACGCGGAGTCGTTCATGGCTCCAGGGTGCCGTACGGGTGAAACAGAGGGCCGGGTGGGGAGCGTGTGGCGTGTCTTGCCTATGGCATGTGCCATGGCACTGGCCACCATGGCGGGAAGATCATCCGATTTTTCGTCCTCCCGGCTGAGAGCGGTGGGTGAGGTGTCATGCGGCGTCGGCGTGCCGGGCTGTCGCTCCTGGCGGTGGTCCTCCTCGTTCCGCTCCCGTTCCTTTCGCTCCCGGCGGCGCGCGCCGGCGGGGTGGGCGACGCCGCGCTGCGCCTGACCATCACGGTCAACACCTGGCACGACACGTGGGCGCGGCCACCGGCCGTCCGGGCCGGGGGCGTGGTGGTGAAGCGGTACCACCTGGCCAACCGCGGCGAGGCCGATCTCCACCGCGTCCGGATCACCGACCCCGGCGCGCCTGCCGGGTCCGTCCACTGCCCGAGCGACACCCTGGCGGCCCTGCGGACCCTGGTGTGCACGGCCAGATTTCCGGCCGTGGTGGGCCACCACGGCGGTACGGCGAAGGCGGTGGGCTCCGTTCCCTCGCTACGGAAGCGGCTCACGGCCACCGCCCGTTCCGGTTACACGGGTGTCACCGGGGCCCTGACGCTGACGGAGACGGCCCGCACTCGACGTCCGCCGCAGCTCGCGGCGGACGTCGAGTACACCGTCACCAATCCGGGCAACCGGCCGGTGCACGGGATCCGGCTCACCGACCCCGCCCTGGGGCGGGACGCCGGACGCATCGGCTGCGCGGGCAGGCCCGGCACCGTGCCGGTGCTCGCTCCCGGGGCGTCGGCCCGCTGCTCCGTGACCGTCCGCCGGCCACCGGGAACGCACCGCAGTACGGGCCTGGTCTCCGGCAGCGACCGGGTCACGACGGTGGGCCCGGACGGGAGCCCGGTGGCCCCACCACTGCTGACCGCCCGCGCCTCGGCCGTCTTCACCCTGCGGGCGGCGGAGCGGAGTACGGGGCGCGGGGTGGCTCCGCCTGGCGTGGCGGTTCCGCCTGGCGGTGCGGTTCCGCCTGGCGGTGCGGTTCCGCCTGGCGGGGTGGCGCAGCCGGGGGCACCGGTCGCACCTGGGGTGGTCGGGAGTGGGGTGCCGGGGGCGGCGGGAGCGGCTGCGGCAGGCACGGGCGCGGCGGGTGCGGCGGGTGCGGTCGGTGCAGCGGGTGCTGCTGCTGGGACAGCGGGTGCCGCGGGTGCCGCGGGTGCTGCCGGTGCTGCCGGTGCTGCCGGTGCTGCCGGTGTGCCAGGCGCCGCAGGCGCCGCCGCTGCTGCCGGTGCGGCTGCGGGGGCCGGCGCGGCTGCGGGGGCCGGGGCGGCTGCGGGAGCCGGGGCGGCTGCGGGAGCGGGGGCGGGGGCGGGGGCCGCCGGTGCAGGGGCCGCCGCGGGCGGCGTCGCGGGGCCCGGGGCAGTCCCGGGAGCACCGGCCGCCGCCCACGCCGCGGCCGCACCAGCAGGCCCGGCGGTGCCAGCGGTCCCAGGGCTCGTCCGCGCCCCCGGGGACGTACCGGGCGTCCGCCCCCCGGGCGAGGTGCCGGCCCGGATTCCCGGGCGGATCGGTGAGATCCCGGGGCAGATCCCCGTCCCCGACACCCGGGTCCCCGTTCCCGCCGACGACGAGGGGCTCCTCCCCCGGCTCCGCCGCCGGTCCCGTGAGCTGCCCGAGATGGGGATCGTGCTGTTCCTCGTGCTGCTCCTGATCCCCGCCGCGGTCGCGGCCGCCCTGTTCGGCTCCCGCCCCCGCTGACCTCGCCGCCCCCGGGAGAACACCATGGTCCTGCTGGAAACGATCGCCATCGTGCTCGGCGTGGCGCTGCTCGCCGCTCTCGCCGTGGTCGTCAAGACGAAGCTGTTCCCGGTCGCGGACGACGAGGAGCCCCGCGAGGACGTGGCCGAGTACATCGCGATGATGGTCTCGGTGCTCTACGCCGTCGTGCTCGGCCTGTGCCTCGTCTCCGTCTGGGACAACCGGTCCGCCGCCGCCGACCACGTCCAGGTCGAGGCGAGCGCCCTGCACCAGACCTATCTGCTGGCCGGTTCGCTCCCGGAGGACCGGCGCGGCCCCGTCCGCGCCGCGGCCCGCTCGTACGCCTCCCACGTCGTCGGCGTCGAGTGGCCGCTGATGGCCGAGGGCCGCCCCCTCGGCTCGACGGGCTGGAACCTGCTCGACCGGCTCCGCGCCGCCGGCGAGGTGGACAGGACGGCCTCGACGTCCGAGCAGATCGCCGCCCAGGAGTTGGTCGCCCAGCTCAGCTCAGTCGACGACGCCCGGCGCGGCCGGGAGGCGTCGGCCCAGGAGCGGCTGCCACCGGTCCTGTGGACGGGCCTGCTCATCGGCGGTGCGCTGACGCTGGCCTTCATGTTCCTGTTCGGCGTCCAGCGCAGTGTCACCCACGTGGTGATGGTGATGGGCCTGGCCGGCTTCATCGCCTTCACGGTGCTCCTGATCCACCAGCTGAACGCGCCCTTCGGCGCGGTGCTCGGCGCCACCGCCGATCCCTTCACCCGCTACTTCGGTCCTGCGTGAAGCGGACGCGGACGGGGAACCCCTGACGGCATGAAATATCTCGTACGGGACAAAATCTTCGCCATCGGCGACGACTACTGGATCGAGGACGAGAACGGCCACCACGCCTTCCTCGTCGACGGCAAGGCCCTGCGGCTGCGCGACACCCTCGAGTTGAAGGACCCTCACGGGCGGGTCCTGGCCACGCTGCGGCAGAAGGTGTTCAGCCTGCGGGACGCGATGACGCTCGAGAGGGACGGCCGGCCGCTCGCCACCATCCGCAGGAAGCGTCTCTCCCTGCTCCGCAACCACTACCGCGTCACGCTGGCCGACGGCACGGAGCTGGACGTCAGCGGCAGGATCCTGGACCGGGAGTTCACCGTCGAGCACGACGGTGAACTCCTCGCCCACATCTCCCGTCAGTGGTTCCACGTCCGGGACACGTACGCCGTGAACGTGGTCCGCGAGGACGCCGACCCGGCGCTGCTGATCGCGGTGGCGGTGTGCGTGATCCGGATGTCCGAACGCGAGCGGGAGGGGTAGGGACCTCACCGAGCAGGACGCCCGGGAGCAGGACACCGAGACCGGGACGCCCGAGACCGGGACGCCCGGCAGCGGATCGGCCGGCAGCGGATCGCCCCGGTGCCGCTCAGGCCGTCGCGTTCGCCGCCCGCTCCAGCGCCTGGTCCAGATCCGCCCACAGGTCCTCGACGTGCTCGATTCCGACGGACACCCGTACCGTCCCCGGCCCGATGCCCGCCGCGTCGAGGGCGGCCGCGTCCAGTTGGCGGTGGGAGGTGGAGGCGGGGTGCATCACGAGGGTCTTCACGTCGCCCAGGGACAGGCTCAGCGAAGCCACTCGTACCGCCCCGACGAACGCACCGCCCGCCTCGCGGCCGCCCGCGAGGTCGAAGGAGATCACCCCGCCGCCACCGTTCGGCAGCAGGCGGCGGGCGACGGTCCCGTCAGGGTGCCCGGCCAGCGCCGGGTGGCGTACGGCGGCGACCGCCGGGTGGTCCGCGAGCCGCTCCGCCAGGTCCAGGGCCGTGGCGCACTGCCTCTCGATGCGCAGCGGCAGCGTCTGCATGCCGCGCAGCGTCAGCCAGGCGGCGAACGGGTCGGTGGAGGCGCCCTGCTCGATCGCGTAGCGGCGGATACGGCCGTACAGCTCGGCGTCCCGGAAGACGGCCATGCCGCCGAGGACGTCCGCGTGCCCGGCGAGGTACTTGGTCGCGGAGTGGATGACGACGTCCGCGCCGAACTCGACGGGCCGGCAGAGCAGCGGCGAGGCGAAGGTGTTGTCGACGGCGGTCGGGACGCCCGCCTCCGCCGCGACGGCGATCAGGGCGGGAAGGTCGGCGACCCGGGTCGTCGGGTTGGCGATGGTCTCCAGGTAGAGCAGCCGAGTCTCGGGCCGCAGGACGCGGCGGACCTCGTCCGGGTCCGTGCCGGAGACGTAGCTGACCTCGACGCCCCAGCGCTCGGCGAGGTCGCTGAGGACCGCGTACGTACCGCCGTACAGGCAGCTCTGCGCGACGACATGGCCGCCGGCGGAGAGCAGTCCGAGCAGGACCGCGTTGATGGCGCCCATGCCGGAGGCGAAGGAGAGGCCGGCGACGCCGCCCTCCAGGCGGGCGACGGCGTCCTCCAGGGCGCGGACGGTGGGGTTGCCGAGGCGGCTGTAGAGGAAGGTGCCGGGGGTGTGGATGGCGTCGGCCATCGCCTCGGCGCTGTCGAAGGCGAAGACGTGCCCCTGGTGGAGGGGGACTCCGAGTGGTGTGCTGCCGCTGATGAGCGGCTGCGGCGGGTGGACAGCGAGGGTTTCGGGGCGGAGTGCCGCGGTGTCGTCGATCATGATCGCCAGTCTGTGGACAGCCCCCTTGCCGCCACAGGGCCAATCACGGCAGATTGGTCCGTCGATGGAACCAATCTCTCTCTCCGTGGACGACCTCGTCGCCCGGCTCGGCCGCTGGTCCGCCGGACGGGGGCCGCTGTATCTCCTCCTCGCGGCCCGTTTCCGGCAGTTGATCGACGAGGGGCTGCTTCCGGCGGGTGCGCCGCTGCCGCCGGACCGGCGGCTCGCGACCGCGCTCGCGGTGGGCCGTACGACGGTCGTCGCCGCGTACGACACGTTGCGGCAGGAGGGGCGGCTCGTGCGGCGGCAGGGCAGTGGCACACGGGTGGCGTCCGCCGCTCTCGCTCCCGGCCCGCGGGTCCGGGAGACGTCGAACCCGCTCTTCCTGCACCTGCTGGAGACGCCGGACGACGTGATCCTGTTGAGCTGCGCGGCGCCGGTGGGTCCGCCGCCGGAGTTGGCGCGGGCGTACGCCTCGCTCGCCCTGCCGGACGACGACCTCGGCTATCACCCGGCGGGCCTGCCCGGGCTGCGGGCGGCGATCGCACGGCGGTACGCGGAACGGGGCGTGCCGACCGAGCCGGAGCAGATCCTGGTCACCACGGGGGCCCAGCAGGCGCTTTCGCTGCTGACCCGGCTGCTCGTGGCGCCCGGCGACGGGGTCCTCGTCGAGGCGCCGACGTATCCGGGGGCGCTCGACCTGTTCCGGGAGGCGGCGGCGGTGCCGTACCCGGTGGCGGTGGGGCCGGACGGGGTGGACGTGGCGGAGGCGATCCGGCTGATGGAGCGTCACCGTCCGGCCCTCGCGTATGTGGTGCCGCGTTTCCAGAATCCGACCGGGTCCGTTCTTCCGCAGCTGCCGGGCCGTCGTCTCGTCGAGGCGGCGAACGCGCTCGGGGTGCCACTGGTCGACGACGAGGTGCTCGCCGATCTCGCGTTCGAGCCCGGACGGGCGCCGCTGCCGTTGTCGTCGTTCGGTGAGGTCGTGGGGGTCGGCTCGCTGAGCAAGGTGGTGTGGGCCGGGCTGCGGATCGGCTGGGTACGGGGGTCGGCGGGGTTGATCGCCCGGCTGGCCCGGCTCAAGGCCATCCACGACCTGGGGTCCGACGTCCCGGCGCAACTGGTCGCCACACGGCTGTTCGACGACTTCGACGTGATCGTGGCCGACCGGGTGCGGACCCTGCGCGTGGGCCACGATCGGCTGCGGGCGGAGCTGGCGCGGCGGCTGCCGTCGTGGACCTGCGCTCCGGCCGCCGGCGGCCAGACGGTGTGGGTGCGCCTCCCGTACGGCGACGGCGTGGCCTTCGCCCAGGTCGCGCTGCGCCACGGGGTGGCCGTCCTGCCGGGCGCCACGATGGACGCGCTGGGCGGCAGCACCGGCCGTCTGCGCCTGCACTTCCTGCTGCCCCCGGACGTCCTGGCGGAGGCGGTCCGCAGACTGGCGTCGGCCTGGCGCGAGTACGCCCCGGGGGCCGCCACGGCGGAACCGTCCCCGGCGACCCTGAACGCGATCGTGGTCTGAGCGGTAGCGGCCCGGGGCCGCCACTCCAGGAGCGAGGTGTCCACCAGGGCCTCCAGGAGGTCCTCGGTGTCCTGGGCCGGAAGGTCGAGGAGGCGGGGGGTCCCGGCGACGGGCGCTCCTAGGGTCTTCCGTTTGGATCAGGCCGGATCAGGGCTCGGGCTCCCGCCCCCGCGGCCCGCACTCCCCTCAGCGGCTCACGGCCGCGTCGGCTTCGCCACGCCCAGGACGCGGTCCTTCAAAGCCGGGAACTGATCCCGGGTCGTCGTCACCTTCACCGGGTCCAGCTCCACCCGAAGGATCTCCTCGTCCGGGCCCGCCTCCGCCAGGACCTCGCCCCAGGGGTCGACCACGATCGAGTGGCCGGCCTGCTCCACGCCCGCGTGCGTGCCGGCCGTGCCGCAGGCCAGCATGTACGCCTGGTTCTCCACGGCACGCGCCCGTGCGAGCACGGTCCAGTGCTCGCGGCGGCGGGCCGGCCAGCCTGCCGGGACGACGAACGCCTGCGCGCCCGCGTCGACCAGGGCCCGGAAGAGCTCGGGGAAGCGCAGGTCGTAACAGGTGGCGACGCCGGCCGTCAGGCCGGGCAGGGCGACCGTCACCGGCTCCTCGCCCGCCGCCATCAGCACGGCCTCCCCCTTGTCGAAGCCGAAACGGTGGATCTTGCGATAGCTCGCGGCGAGTTCGCCCGCCGGTGTGAGGACGAGCGAGGTGTTGTAGAGCGCGCCGCCCACCGCCTCGACGACCGACCCGGCGTGCAGCCAGACCCCCGCGTCCCGGGCGGCGGCGGCCATCGCCTCGTACGTCGGCCCCTTCAGCGGCTCCGATTCCGCCGCGAAGGACTCGTACGCGAACGCCCCCGTGGGCCAGAGCTCCGGCAGCACGACGAGATCGGCGGCACCGCGCTCCGCCCGTACCAGTCCGGCCACCCGCGCACGGCGGGATTCGACCGATTCATACGGGTTTACTGCGATCTGGATCAGCGAGGCGCGCACACTACCACCGTCCTGGCATTCGAGTCGTCAACACGGGCCTACGATCGTCACACGAAAGCACTGCCGGGGTGCCTTCGGGCAGCGTAACTTAGCGTCCGAGCCTCCCAAGCAGTCTTGTTTTCAGCCCGCGCACCGCAGAACCGCCGAGGGGTCCCGTGACCGTCCATCCCAGCCTTCAGACCTACGCCGACGCCTGGACCCACTCCATCGAAGCGATATCCGAGCTGGTGCAGCCGCTCGTGGAAGGCGAATGGAACCGCGCCACACCGTGCCCGGGCTGGTCGGTGCGGGACATCGTGTCCCATGTCATCGGCATGGAGTGCGAGATGCTCGGCGACCCGCGCCCCATCCACTCCCTGCCCCGCGACCTCTACCACGTACGCAGCGACTTCGCGCGCTACATGGAGATGCAGGTCGATGTGCGCCGGCACCACACCGCGCCCGAGATGACCTCGGAGCTCGAATACGTCCTGATCCGCCGGGCGCGGATGCTCCGCAACGAGAACCGGAAGCCGGACCAGCTCGTCCGCGCCCCCCTGGGCGCCGAGCAGACCCTAGAACTGGCCTACCGCATGCGCGCCTTCGACGTCTGGGTGCACGAGCAGGATCTGCGCACCGCGCTGGGCCGGCCCGGCAACCTCGACTCCCCCGCCGCCCTGGTCACCCGTGACGTCCTGCTCGAAGCGCTGCCGAAGGTGGTCGCCAAGGACGCGGGCGCGCCCACGAACTCGGCGGTCGTCCTCGACGTGCACGGACCCGTGGAGTTCCTGCGGACCGTACGGGTGGACGCGGAGGGCCGGGGTTCGGTCGACGGCGCGCCGTCCCTGGGGCCCGCGGCGACGCTGGCGATGGACTGGGAGACGTACGTCCGTCTGGCGTGCGGCCGGGTCCGGCCGGCCGACGTGGCCGACCGGGTCAAGACCGAGGGCGACCTGGACCTCGCGGCGGCGATCCTGGACCACTTCACGGTGACGCCCCGGTAGCCACCCCCGGAAGGGGCTGTTCAGACGGGGACGTGCACGGCCTCCACCCGGCTGGCGACCAGCCGTTCGCGCTCGCGCTTCGCCGTACGGGCCTTCAGGCGCAGGATCTGCACGAAGCCCAGGGCCTCCAGGACGAAGACGGAGGAGAAGGCGATCCGGTAGTTGCCGCCGGTGGCGTCGAGAAGGACGCCGACCGCCAGCAGCGTCGTCATCGAGGCGACGAAACCACCCATGTTGACGATTCCCGAGGCCGTGCCCTGACGCTCCGGCGGGTTGGCCGGACGGGCGAAGTCGAAGCCGATCATGGAGGCGGGTCCGCAGGCGCCGAGGACCGCGCAGAGGGTGATCAGCAGCCACATGGGGGCGCGGTCGCCGGGGAAGGCGAGGGTGGTCCCCCACAGGGCGGCGGTCACGGCGATGGTGCCGAGGGCCAGCGGGGCGCGGGCGGCGTGGTGGCGGGCGATGATCTGGCCGTAGACCAGCCCCACGACCATGTTCGAGGCCACCACCAGGGTGAGCAGCCCGCCGGCCGTCTCCGGGGAGAGCCCCTGCGCCTCGACGAGGAACGGGAGCCCCCACAGCAGCAGGAACACCATGGCCGGGAACTGGGTCGTGAAGTGCACCCACAGGCCGAGCCGGGTGCCGGGCTCCCGCCAGGACTCGGCGATCTGCCGGCGGACGTACGTGGCACCGGCGTGCGCGACCGGCGCGGGTTCGTGGCCCTCGGGGTGGTCCTTGAGGAAGACCAGCAGCAGGACGAGGACCGCGACGCCAGCGACGGCGCTGCCCGCGAAGGCGGCGGTCCAGCCGACGCCGTGCAGGAGCCGGGCGATGACGAGGGTGGAGACGAGATTGCCGGCCATCCCGACGAGACCGGCGAGCTGGGCGATCAGCGGTCCGCGCCGGGCGGGGAACCAGCGGCCGCCGAGCCGCAGCACGCTGATGAACGTCATCGCGTCGCCGCAGCCGAGCAGCGCGCGGGAGGCCAGCGCCATGCCGTACGAGGGGGAGAGCGCGAAGCCCAGCTGCCCGACGGTGAAGAGGACGACGCCGAGCGTCAGCACTTTCTTGGTGCCGAGCCGGTCGACCATCAGGCCGACGGGTATCTGCATGCCCGCGTAGACGAGGAGCTGGAGGATCGAGAAGGTGGAGAGGGCGGAGGCGTTGACGTCGAAGCGGTCGGCGGCGTCGAGGCCGGCGACGCCCAGCGACGTACGGAAGATGACGGCGACGAAGTAGACGGCGACGCCGACGCCCCAGACGAGGGCGGCGCGCCTGCCGCCGGGCGGGTCGCCGGGGAGGGTGACGGCGGATCCGAATCCACGTCCGCTCACCGCGCCTCACCCCGGACCAGGACCTTGACCCAGCTCAGGTGCTGCCGGACGCAGGCGGCGGCACCCTCGACGTCGCCCGCCCGGATCCGCTCCAGGATCTCGGCGTGCTCGGTGATGTTCTTGGCGATACGGTCCGGGTGCGACTGCATCACGGCGACGCCCATGCGGAGCTGGCGGTCGCGCAGCTGGTCGTAGAGGCGGGCGAGGATCTGGTTCCCGGCGTGCTGGACGATCTCGGCGTGGAAGCAGCGGTCGGTGACGGCGACCTCGGCGAGGTCCCCGGCCCCGGCCCGCCGCTTCTGCTCCTCCAGGAGCTCTTCGAGCCGCGCGATCAGCGCCGGCGAGGCGGGCACGGCCCGCCGCACGGCGAACTCCTCGACCAGCAGCCGGGTCTCCACGACATCGGCGATCTCCTGGGCGGAGAACCAGGGCGCCCTTCTTGGGGTAGAGCTTGAGCAGCCCTTCCATCTCCAGTTTGAGCAGCGCCTCCCGCACGGGGGTCCGGGACACCCCGACGGCGAGGGCCAGCTCCCCCTCGGTGAGCAGGGTCCCGCCCTCGTAACGGCGGTCGAGGACGGCCTGCTTGACGTGCGTGTAGACACGGTCGGCTGCTGCGGGAGCGGAAGGCATGCGCACAGCTTAGATACAACAGGGGTACAACAGACAGCCGAGTCCGCCATCCGGACGCCGTGCCTACGACACGACGAAGAGCCCGGACACCTCAGGTGCCCGGGCCCTTTACTTCGCTCCCAGCCGGACGTTTCACGTGAAACAGGCCGGGGTGGTGATCACGCCCAGGTGATCAATCGCTTCGGCTGCTCCAGAATCGCGGCGACATCCGCCAGGAACTTGGAGCCCAGCTCGCCGTCGACCAGCCGGTGGTCGAAGGAGAGCGCGAGCGTGGTGACCTGACGCGGCTTCACCTTGCCCTTGTGGACCCACGGCTGGAGCTTGATCGCACCGACCGCGAGGATCGCGGACTCGCCCGGGTTGAGGATGGGCGTACCGGTGTCGACGCCGAAGACGCCGACGTTGGTGATGGTGAACGTGCCGCCCTGCATGGCCGCCGGGGTCGTTTTGCCCTCGCGGGCGGTGGCGACCAGCTCGCTGAGGGAGCGGGACAGCTCCGGCAGGGTCTGGGCGTGCGCGTCCTTGATGTTCGGCACGATGAGACCGCGCGGGGTGGCCGCGGCGATACCCAGGTTGACGTAGTGCTTGAGCACGATCTCCTGGTTCGCCTCGTCCCAGGCCGCGTTGATCTCCGGGTTGCGCTTGACGGCGACCAGGACGGCCTTGGCGACGAGGAGCAGCGGGTTGACCCGCAGGCCCGCCATGTCCTTGTCGGACTTGAGCTCCTCGACCAGCTTCATCGTGCGCGTGATGTCGAAGGTCACGAACTCGGTGACGTGCGGCGCGGTGAAGGCCGAGCCGACCATCGCCGCCGCCGTGGCCTTCCGTACGCCCTTGATGGGCACACGGGTCTCCCGCGCATCCGTCGACACCGCGGAGGCGGCGGCGGGCGCGGGGGCCGGAGCCGCTGCCGGGGCTTCGACGGCGGGTGCCGCGGCGGCCGGTGCCGGGGCGGCGGCCGCGTGGACGTCCTCGCGGGTGATGATCCCGTCCGGACCGGTGGGCGTGACCGTCGCCAGGTCGACCCCGAGGTCCTTGGCCAGCTTGCGCACCGGCGGCTTCGCCAGCGGGCGGGAGGCGGCCGGGCCCCCGTGGCCGTTGAGCTGCTCCGGTACGGAGACGGGCGCGGTGATAGCAGCCGGTGCGGACGCGGCCGGTTCGGACGCGGCCGGTGCCGTGGGCGCACCCTTGCGGGCGCGGCGCTTGGTGGAGGTCGCGGCCACGCCGTAGCCGACCAGGACCGGCTGACGGCCCTGGGGCTCGTCCTCGGCCGGCTCCTCGGCGGCGGGTGCCTCGACCGGCGCCTGGGCGGGGGCCTCGGCCTCCGCCGTACCGCCGCCGACGTTCACCGAGATGATCACCTCGCCGACGTCGACCGTCGTCCCCTCGGGGAAGCGCAGCTCGTGCACCACACCGTCGAAGGGGCACGGCAGCTCGACCGCCGCCTTGGCCGTCTCGACCTCGCAGACGACCTGGCCGTCGGTGACCGTGTCACCGGGCTGGACGTACCACTTGAGGATCTCGGCCTCGGTGAGGCCCTCGCCCACGTCGGGCATCTTGAATTCGCGGATCGTCACGATGCTCTCCTCAGTACGCCAGCGAGCGGTCGACGGCGTCGAGCACGCGGTCCAGGCCCGGCAGGTACTCCTCCTCCAGGCGCGCCGGCGGATACGGCGCGTGGTAGCCGCCGACCCGCAGGACGGGGGCCTCCAGGTGGTAGAAGCAGCGCTCGGTGATCCGGGCGGCGATCTCCGCGCCGGAGCCGTAGAAGACCGGGGCCTCGTGGACCACGACCAGGCGGCGGGTCTTCTCGACCGAGGCCTGGATGGCGTCGAAGTCGATCGGGGACATCGAGCGCAGGTCCAGGACCTCCACCGACTTGCCCTCCTCCTGGGCGGCCGCGGCGGCCTCCAGGCAGACCTTCACCATCGGACCGTACGCGGCGAGCGTGAGGTCGGTGCCCTGGCGGGCCACCCGGGCCTTGTGCAGCTCACCGGGGATGGCTTCGGTGTCGACCTCGCCCTTGTCCCAGTAGCGGCGCTTCGGCTCGAAGAAGATCACCGGGTCGTCGCTCTGGATGGCCTGCTGGAGCATCCAGTACGCGTCGGAGGAGTTCGACGGCGAGACGACCTTCAGGCCGGGCACGTGCGCGAAGAGCGCCTCGGGCGACTCGGAGTGGTGCTCGACCGCGCCGATGCCGCCGCCGTACGGGATGCGGATGACGACCGGCAGCTTGATCTTGCCGAGGGCGCGGGCGTGCATCTTGGCGAGCTGCGTGACGATCTGGTCGTACGCGGGGAAGACGAATCCGTCGAACTGGATCTCGACGACGGGCCGGTAGCCGCGCAGGGCCAGGCCGATCGCGGTGCCGACGATGCCGGACTCGGCGAGCGGGGTGTCGATGACCCGGTCCTCGCCGAAGTCCTTCTGCAGCCCGTCGGTGACCCGGAAGACACCGCCGAGCTTTCCGACGTCCTCACCCATGATGAGGACCTTGGGGTCGGTCTCCAGGGCCGTGCGGAGCGACTCGTTGAGCGCCTTGGCCAGGGGAAGCTTCTGTACAGCCATGATTACTCGGCCCCTCCGTCCGCGAAGGACGCCTGGTAGGCGGCGAACTGCGCGCGCTCCTCGTCGACGAGCGCGTGCCCGTCGGCGTAGACATTCTCGAAGATCGCCATGTGGTCCGGGTCCGGCATGGCACGGACGGCCTCGCGGACGCGCTTGCCGAGCGCCTCGCTCTCCGTCTCCAGCTCCTCGAAGAAGGCGGCGTCGGCGTGGCCGGCCTTCTCCAGGTACGCCTTGAGCCGCAGGATCGGGTCCTTCGCCTCCCAGGCCTCGCGCTCCTCGTCGGCCCGGTACTTGGTCGGGTCGTCGGAGGTGGTGTGCGCGCCCATGCGGTAGGTGAACGCCTCGACCAGGGTCGGGCCCTCGCCGCGGCGGGCGCGCTCCAGGGCGGAGCGGGTCACGGCCAGGCAGGCGAGGACGTCGTTGCCGTCGACGCGGACGCCGGGGAAGCCGTAGCCCTGCGCGCGCTGGTAGAGCGGAACCCTGGTCTGCCGCTCGGTGGGCTCGGAGATCGCCCACTGGTTGTTCTGGCAGAAGAAGACGACCGGGGCGTTGTAGACGGCCGAGAAGGTGAAGGACTCGGCCACGTCGCCCTGGCTGGACGCTCCGTCGCCGAAGTACGCGATCACGGCGGAGTCGGCGCCGTCCTTGGCGACGCCCATGGCGTAGCCGGTGGCGTGCAGGGTCTGCGAGCCGATGACGATCGTGTACAGGTGGAAGTTGTTGCTGTTCGGGTCCCACCCTCCGTGGTTCACACCGCGGAACATGCCCAGCAGGTTGGTCGGGTCGACCCCGCGGCACCAGGCGACACCGTGCTCGCGATAGGTCGGGAAGACATAGTCGTCGTCGCGCAGCGCGCGCCCGGAGCCGATCTGCGCGGCCTCCTGGCCGAGCAGCGACGCCCACAGGCCCAGCTCGCCCTGACGCTGCAGGGCCGTGGCCTCCGCGTCGAAGCGGCGGGTGAGGACCATGTCCCGGTAGAGGCCGCGCAGCTCGTCGGCGCTCAGGTCGATGTCGTACTCGGGGTGCTGGACGCGCTCCCCTTCGGGCGTCAGCAGCTGAACGAGCTCGGGCTCGGCGCCCTGCCCCTTCTTGACGCTCGCGCTGGCAGTGCGCTTGGTGCCGCTGCTGCGGCGCGTCGTCTTGCGCGCGGCAGTGCTCTCCACGGTCACGTGCGTGCTCCTCCGTCGGTCCGGCCCCCGGGTTCGCCGGGCAGCCAGTGCGGCTCGCCTTCTCCGTGCCCGCGCACGGGGTGGGTGCGACTCGGCCGGGGTCGGGCGTGACAGGTGCCCCGGCGAGCGCCCTGTCATAGGCACGTTACCCAGTGCGCCGCATTCCTGCGAAACCCCATTTGACCTGCGATTTTGCTTGGATTTCCAAGTAAATCTCGAAATGGTCGCGAAAAAGGGGAGCAGTAGCTGGTCAGCGCGTTGGCAACAGCCTTGAGGGCCGCCGGAACACCGGCACGTTATCCCGGGCACCCCGGGCACGGGAAGAGCCAATATGTGAGACTGACCCCGTGCGCGAAGACGGAAAAATCCGGGTATTTCTGCTGGACGACCATGAAGTGGTCCGGCGCGGGGTCCATGAGCTGCTCTCGGTGGAGGACGACATCGAGGTCGTCGGCGAGGCGGGTACGGCGGCGGACGCCCTGGTCAGGATCCCCGCGACCCGCCCCGACGTGGCCGTGCTCGACGTCAGGCTGCCGGACGGCAGCGGGGTCGAGGTCTGCCGCGAGGTCCGGTCGCGGAACGACGGCATCACGTGCCTCATGCTCACCTCGTACGCCGACGACGAGGCGCTCTTCGACGCGATCATGGCCGGTGCCTCGGGTTATGTCCTCAAGGCGATCCGTGGCAACGAACTCATCTCGGCGGTGCGGGACGTGGCGGCCGGCAAGTCCCTGCTCGACCCGGTGGCGACCGCCCGCGTGCTGGAACGGCTGCGCGACGGAAACAGCCCCAAGGGTGACGACCGGCTCGCCAACCTGACGGAACAGGAGCGCAGGATCCTGGATCTGATCGGCGAGGGCATGACCAACCGGGCCATCGGCGAGCGGCTCCACCTCGCGGAGAAGACGATCAAGAACTACGTCTCCAGCCTGCTGTCCAAGCTGGGCATGGCGCGGCGTTCGCAGGCCGCGGCGTACGTGGCCCGCATGCAGGCCGAACGCCACTGACCGGTTCGGGACCAAGGGCCCGGACCGGTGGGGCACGGAGCCCCTTTCGCGGCGCGGCGCCGGTGGCGGAGAGTGGTGCCCATGCCCACCGAGGAGATCCGCGCCATCGAGCTGCTGCGGCGCGTGTCGTACGGGAGCGTGGCGACGAACATGCGGGCGATGCCGTTCGTCGCGCCGGCCCGGCACATCGTGGCCGACGGCCGCGTGCTGCTCCGGCTGCACCGGGGGCTCGGCTACCACCGGGCCTGCCACGGCGGCGTCGTGGCCTACGGCGCGGACAACCTCGGCTCCGGGGCCGACCACCTCTGGTCCGTGCAGTTCACCGGCACCGCCGAGGTCGTCGAGCCGACCGAGGAGCAGCTGGCGGCCTTCGGTCCGGCGCCGATGACCGTGGACGGCGCACCCTTCGAGCCGGTCTACCTGCGCGTCGAGCCGCGGTTCGTGACCGTGCACGCGATCGACTGACGCCCGAGGCACCGCATCGACCGCCGGGCCTTCCGTAGCGCGACCGGGCCACCACGCAGCGTGATCTAACATTTGGTGAGTGCCGCGCTCATCTGAAACCCTCGCTCCACCCCTGGGCGCCCTGCTGCGTCGCTACCGCGACGCCGGTGAGCCGCTCTCCTGCGAACCCGTCTCCCAGGGCCTCCTCAACCGCGGCTACCGCCTCGCCACCACCCGGGGCGCCTACTTCCTGAAGCAGCATCTCGACGCCCCGACCGCCGACCGGGACACGATCAGCCGCCAGCACCGGGCCACGCAGCGCCTGCACGCCCTGGGCCTGCCCGTCGCCCCGCCGCTCGCCGACTCCGCGGGCCGAACGGTCGCCGTGATCGGCGGACGCTGCTACGCCCTGCACCCCTGGGTCGAAGGCCGTCACCGCGACGGCGCGCAGCTCTCCGCCGCCGGCTCCCGCCGCCTCGGCGCCCTCCTCGGACACGTCCACACCTGCCTGGAGCAGGTGATGGAGTCCCCGCCGCCGGGGGAGGAGTACGAGAGCGCCCGTCCCGCCGACACCTTCCGGGTCATCGACGAGCTGCTCCGCCTCGCCCGCGCCCGGCGCCCCCGCGACGGCTTCGACGAACTCGCCGAGCACCGGCTGCTCGAGCGCCGCGTCCTCCTCGCCGAGCACGCCCACCGCCGCCCCCCGCCCGCCGCCGCGGCCGGCTGGGTGCACGGCGACTTCCACCCCCTGAACCTGCTCTACCGGGGCGCGGAGCCGGCCGCGATCGTCGACTGGGACCGCCTCGGCGTCCAGCCGCGGGCCGAGGAGGCGGTGCGGGCCGCCGCCATCTTCTTCGTCCGGCCGGCGGGCGAGCTGGCGCTGGGCAAGGTACGGGCGTACGCGCGGGCCTACCGGCGGGCGGCGGGTGCGGACGGTGCCGAACTGGCGGCCGCGGTGCACCGGGTGTGGTGGGAGCGGCTCAACGACTTCTGGATACTGCGCTGGCGCTACCAGCTCCACGACCGAAGGGCCGATCCGCAGTTTCCCGCGGCGTCGGCCCTGGTGGTGTGGTGGACCCGTGAATACGAGGCGGTGCGCGACGCGTTCACGGGCTGACGTGCTCCGTCAGGGCGTGGTGCCCGCCGTCGTGCCGGACGACGTGCCCGTGGTGGTACCGGTGTTGGTGTTGCCCGTCGTCGTGCCGGACGACGTGCCCGTGGACGTACCGGTGTTGGTGTTGCCCGTGGTCGTGCCGGACGACGTGCCCGTCGACGTGCCCTGGTCGGTGTTGCCCTCCGTGGTGCCCTCGTCGGTGTTGCCCTCCGTCGTCCCGCCGTCGTCGGTGCCACCGTCGGTCGGATCGGTCGGCGGCGTCGACGGATCGCCCGAAGGGGTGCTCGGCGTCGACGGCCGGTACGAAGGCTTGGTCGGGGGCGCCCAGGTGTCCTGGCCGCCGCCCGTGGAGGTGTCCGGTTCCCGCGTCTCCGGCGTGGGCTCCTGCGACGGGGTCGGCGCGTCCGAGACCGTGGACGGGGAGTTGGTGACGGTCGGCTTGTTGGTCGTACCGCCGCCGTTGCCGCCCGCCTTGTCCACGGCGTAGGCGACACCGGCCACGATCGCGATCAGCGCGAGCGCGACGAACAGCCACATCTTGCCGCGACCGGGCCTGCCGCCGGCCCCCTGGGCGTAGGCCCCGCCATGGCCACCGTCGTACCCGCCGTCGTCCGGGTTCATCGGCGGCAGGATCGGCCCCTGCGCGGTCTCGTGGTGCATCGGGTGGCCGAGCACGGCCGTCGCCGCGACGCCGCCGACGGGCGTGTGACCGCCCTCGTGCACCTCCACCGGGCCCGTGCTCCACGTGCCGGTGTGACCGCCCTGCTGCTGGAGCATCTGCAGGCCGTACTGGATGAGGGCGCGCATCTCCTCGGCGCTCTGGAACCGGTCGTCCGGGTCCTTCGCCAGCGAACGCATCACCAGACCGTCGAGCTCCGGCGGCGACGCCTGGGTCACGTCCGACGGCGGCACCGGCATGTCCTGAACATGCTGGTACACCACCGAGAGCGGTGTCTCGCCGGTGAACGGAGGCCGCAGCGCGAGCAGTTCGTAGAGCAGACAGCCCGTGGCGTACAGGTCCGAACGGTGGTCCACGGCCTTGCCGAGCGCCTGTTCGGGGGAGAGGTACTGCGGCGTGCCCATGACCATGCCGGTCTGGGTCATCGTCGACTGCGCGCCGTGCAGGGCGCGCGCGATGCCGAAGTCCATGACCTTGACGGCGCCGCTGTGCGTGATGATGACGTTGGCGGGCTTGATGTCCCGGTGCACGATGCCGTGCTGATGGGAGTAGGCGAGCGCTTCGAGCACGCCCGAGACGATGATCAGGGCCTGCTCGGGGCCCGGCGCCTCGGCGCTGAGCAGCAGGTCCCGGATGGTGCGGCCCTCGACCAGCTCCATCACGATGTACGGGACGGACTGGCCGCCGACGACGTCCTCGCCGGAGTCGTAGACCGCGACGATGGCATGGTGGTTGAGTCCGGCGACCGACTGCGCCTCGCGCGTGAAGCGGGCCTTGGAGACCGGGTCCTCGGCGAGGTCGGCGCGGAGCAGCTTGACGGCGACCGTACGGCCCAGGCGGACGTCCTCGGCGGCGAACACCTCGGCCATGCCACCGCGGCCCAGACGGTGGGTCAGGCGGTAGCGCCCGTCACCGACCACTCCGCCGACGCCCCAGGACTCCGCACCGGCGTCCGACACACCGCCACCGCCTGCTTCGGATTCGGGTGCCATCAGTCCTCGCCGTCATATCTCTTGCCGTGCCTTGCCGTCACGTCTTTCCCGTCACGCTACAGGCTTCGTCGGACAGCGCGGTCCGAGATGGACCGGCCATCCAACCCCTTCCGTGTACACGGGCGCAAATTACATGCGGTTCCTGTAACGCTTCCGAGACGCTTCTTGTGCCGAGGGTCACGGAACGGGCACCTGGCTTGACGTGTCGGTGCCCTCGGGCAGACTTGGCCAGGAAATTCCGGATCAGCGCCGCCGCGCGCGCGTAGGGGGAAGCACGAATGAGCCAGGACGGCGCACAAGGCCGCTACGCGGGCGGTTCGGTCGCGGGCGGCCGCTACCAGCTTCGCGACCTGCTCGGCGAGGGCGGCATGGCGTCGGTGTACCTGGCCTACGACAGCGCCCTCGACCGCCAGGTCGCCATCAAGACCCTGCACACCGAACTCGGCCGGGAACAGTCGTTCCGCGAGCGCTTCCGGCGTGAGGCGCAGGCGGTCGCCAAGCTGTCGCAC
Organism: Streptomyces sp. NPDC003027; assembly: GCF_053591435.1. Lineage (NCBI taxonomy): Bacteria > Bacillati > Actinomycetota > Actinomycetes > Kitasatosporales > Streptomycetaceae > Streptomyces > Streptomyces sp. NPDC003027. Next base: position 87,720 of record NZ_JBSFTU010000006.1, on the reverse strand, counting down.
ACCAACATCGTCTCGGTCTTCGACACCGGCGAGGACACCCTCGACGGCGCCGTCATGCCGTACATCGTCATGGAGTACGTCGAGGGCCAGCCGCTCGGCTCGGTGCTCGCCTCCGACGTGCGGCAGCACGGCGCGATGCCGGCCGACAAGGCGCTGAAGGTGACGGCCGACGTGCTCGCCGCGCTGGAGACCAGCCACGAGATGGGCCTGGTCCACCGCGACATCAAGCCGGGCAACGTGATGATGACCAAGCGCGGCGTCGTCAAGGTGATGGACTTCGGCATCGCGCGCGCCATGCAGTCCGGCGTCACCTCGATGACGCAGACCGGCATGGTCGTCGGCACCCCCCAGTACCTCTCCCCCGAGCAGGCCCTCGGCCGCGCGGTGGACGCCCGCTCCGACCTGTACTCGGTCGGCATCATGCTGTTCCAGCTGCTCACCGGCCGCCTTCCGTTCGACGCGGACTCGCCGCTGGCCATCGCCTACGCGCACGTGCAGGAGGAGCCGGTCGCTCCCTCCTCCATCAACCGCTCGGTGACGCCGGCGATGGACGCGCTCGTCGCGCGCGCTCTGAAGAAGAACCCGAACGAGCGTTTCCCGAGCGCGGCGGCGATGCAGGACGAGTGCCTGCGGGTGCTGTCGGCGGGGCAGCCGAGCGCGCCGGTGATCGTCGCGGGCGGTCCGGTGAGCAGCGGTGCGGGCGTGGGCTCGGCGGTCTTCCCGCCGGTCGGCCAGGCCCCGCCGCCGTCCACGCACGGTGTCCAGCAGCCGTACCAGGCCCCGACACCGCAGCCGGGCCCGTACGGTGCTCCGACGCCGGCCCCCACGCCTTCCTACGGCTACCCGCAGCATGCCCCGACGCCCGCCCCGGCCTACCAGACGCCCACCCCGGGGCCGTACACGATGTCGCCCCAGCCCTCGCCGTCGCCGGTGAGCGGAGGGTCCGGCGGGTCCCGGCGGAACATGCCGATGATCGTCGGCGCGATCGTCGTGGCGCTGATCGCCGTCGGCGGGGTGATCACGGCGCTCTCCCTCAAGGAGGACGACCCGAACACCAACGCGGGCGGTGACGACCCGAGCCAGGGCCAGACGGCCGCGCCCGGGCACAAGGGCCCGGACCTCACCAAGACCATCGACCCGAAGAAGTGCACGGAGCCGACCGAGTCGCGCGAGGACCCGGCGAAGTTCGAGATCCCGAACTTCACCTACAAGAACATCCAGTCCGTGAAGGCGTGCGTCCAGGCCGCCGGCTGGAAGATCATCACGCAGACGCCGGTCGACGAGGCCACCTACGGCGAAGGCACCGTCCTGGAGCAGTACCCGCCCGCGGGCGAGGACGCGACCAAGGAGAACGCGGAGTTCACGCTGAAGGTCTCGACGGGCAACCCGCCGCAGTAGCGGCCGCCGCCCACACCGGGCGCGCGGCCGGTCTCACCCCCCTCACATGTCCGGGATGCCGGATGTGTCCCGTCATGTGACGCTGAGTCGAAACCTCGGCGGCTCGGTACGGGAGGGGGGTCACGCGGTGACTCCAGGACTCCGCAGGGCAGGGACACGGGCCCTCGGTCCGGTGTTCGCGTGCTGGCTCGCGGCGGGCGCCGTGCCGGTCGCGTACGGAGCGCACGGCACGTCCTCTCCTCGGCCTCCGAGCACCTCGGCGGGGTCGGCGGTGGGTGCGGTGGGCGCTTCGATGGCCGGTTCGGCGGCGGGTGCGGCGACCGGCCGGGGGGCGGGCGCTCCGGCGGCCGCGACGGCGGGGGCGATCGTGCGTTCCGTGGCGGACCCGGCACCGGCACCCGGCCCGCCATCCAGTGCCGGCGCCGGCACCGCCCCGGGGAGGACATCCGGGAGAAACCCCGAGAAGGCCCCGGGGAACGGCCCCGGGAAAGACCCTGGGAAGGTTCCCGGGACGGCCCCCGCGAAGGAGCCGGGCCAGGGGTCCGGGACGAAGCCGGGGAGCCTTCCGGGAACGGCGGCGCCCGCGAAGGGCTCCGGCAGGGCGACGGGCACGCCCCCGGGGAAGGTCACGCCGTCAGGGAAGGTCACGGACCCCCGCCCGACCGCTGCCGCGAGCACCACCGCCCGCCCCACCCCCGGCGCCTCCGGAGCCCCGGCCGCCCCCGCCGCACCCTCGATGGTGCCGGGGCCCTCGGAACCCGTCGGCCCCAGCCGCTCCGCCTCCCTCGCCGGGCGCCCCGCCGGAGAGGGCCGCGAGCGCCCGGGCCGGCCGGCCTCGTCCGTGGCGCCGGTCTCGCCCCACGAGCCGGACGACCCCTCCCGTACCAGTACGGCAACAAGCGATGAGCGTCCTGACGCGCGGGACGAGCCGGACGAGGACCTCCAGGCGGTACCCCCGGGGGACGCGGCGCCCCCCTCCGCGCCGTCGGCGAGCCGGCCCGCCGCGGCCCACCGGGCGGGCGCCGAAGCCGGTCCCACCAGCGCTGACCAGCAGGTTCCCGTCCTCACCCTGGGCGCCGGCCTCGCACTCGTGGGCCTCGGGATCGGCTTCCTCGGCATCCGGATGCGACGCCGCTGACCCGCGCGTCCCCCTTGAGACGGACGCCGCGCTTCCGCCTCAGGTCGGTTGTCGGCGCCGACATACTCGGTATACATACTGAGTATGTCGATCCGCCACGGGCTTCTCGCCCTCCTCGAACAGGGTCCTCGGTACGGCTCGCAGCTCCGCACGGAGTTCGAGTCCCGCACCGGCTCGACCTGGCCGCTCAACGTGGGCCAGGTCTACACGACCCTCAGCCGTCTCGAACGCGACGGCATGGTCGCCCAGGGCGGCGAGGACGAAGCCGGTCACGCGCTCTACACGATCACCGACCGCGGTCGTGCCGAGCTCATGACCTGGTTCGAACGGCCCGTCGACCGCACCAGCCCCGCCCGTGACGAGCTCTCCATCAAACTCGCCATGGCCGTCGGAGCGCCCGGGGTCGACATCCGGGCCGTCATCCAGGCGCAGCGCCACCACACCGTGAAGGCGATGCAGGACTACACCCGGCTGAAGGCCCAGGCTCTCACCGCCCTCGAAAGCGGTGGGACCCAGGAGCGCGACGACGTGGCCTGGCTGCTCGTCCTGGAGCAGCTCATCTTCCAGACCGAGGCCGAGGCCCGCTGGCTCGACCACTGCGAGTCCCGGCTCATCCGCCTCTCGGCCGCGGCCGGCGCCACCACCGGCACCACCGCCGGCGAGAAGCCGGCCCGGCCACCCGAGACCGCGCCCCGATCCACCGAGGCCGTGCGCCCGGCACCGCTGCGCTGACGCCGGCACCACCGCGCCGACCGGACCGGACCAGGCCGTACGAGACCGGCCGGGACCGGACCCCCGGATCACCGCTCCGCCGCCGCGCCCGTCTCGCGGCCCCATGACCCGTACCACCTCATCAACCGCTCCGTGCGCGACCACGACCGTCCGTCACCCGGACCTCCCGCCGCGTACGTCCAAGGGGGACCCCATGTCCACACAGCAGCCCGTGCTGCAACTGAAGAACCTGACCCGTGTCCACGGCTCGGGCGCCACCGAGGTGCACGCCCTGCGCGGCATCGACCTCGCCGTCCACCCCGGTGAACTCGTCGCCGTCATGGGCCCGTCCGGCTCGGGCAAGTCCACTCTGCTCACCATCGCCGGCGGCCTCGACACCCCGACCTCCGGCCAGGTGATCGTCGAGGACACCGACATCACCACCGCCGACCGCAAGGCGCTCGCCGCCCTGCGCCGCCGGAGCATCGGCTACGTCTTCCAGGACTACAACCTCATCCCGGCACTCACCGCCGCCGAGAACGTGGCCCTCCCCCGCGAACTGGACGGCGTCTCCGCCCGCAAGGCCCGCGTCGAAGCCGTCGCCGCCCTGGAGGAGATGGAGCTCGGCCACCTCGCCGACCGCTTCCCCGACGAGATGTCCGGCGGCCAGCAGCAGCGCGTCGCCATCGCCCGCGCCCTGGTCGGCGACCGGCGCCTCGTCCTCGCCGACGAGCCGACCGGAGCCCTCGACTCCGAGACCGGCGAGTCCGTCCTCGCCCTGCTGCGCACCCGCTGCGACGCCGGTGCGGCGGGCGTCCTGGTCACCCACGAGCCGCGGTTCGCCGCCTGGGCCGACCGCGTCGTCTTCCTGCGGGACGGCGCCGTCGTCGACCAGACCGTGCGCAGCGAGGCCGACTCGCTCCTGTCCGGCCAGGCGGCCGAACGGTGAACAAGTGGTTCCACTCCTGGCGCGCCGCGATCCGTATAGCCCGCCGTGACGCCTGGCGCTACAAGGGCCGCAGCTTCCTGGTCCTCGCGATGATCGCCCTGCCCATCCTGGGTGTGAGCGCCGCCGACCTGACCCTGCGCAGCTCCGAACTCTCCACCGAGGAACGGCTGAACCGGACCATAGGCGCCGCCGACGCCTGGTTCGACGACAGCGACTACGGCGGTGTCCCGATCCTCCAGTCCCCGGACGGCGAGATGAACACGCCGGCCAAGGACTACGGCGACCACTCCTGGCCGAGCGGCCCGACCGATGTCACCAAGACCTTCCCGGCCGGCTCGACCGTACTCACCGACACCTCCGGAAGCGGCAAGCTGACGACCGTCCACGGACTGCTCCAGACGGAGATCCGTGAGCTCAAGGCCACCGATCCCATGGCCCGGGGCATCATGACCCTCCAGGAGGGCCGCTTCCCGGAGAAGGCGGACGAGGTCGCCGCGACCACGCACTTCCTGGAGGCCAGCGGCCTGAAGATCGGCTCCACCCTCTCCGCGCGCGGCTACGACCGCCCGTACCGGATCGTCGGCGCCTACGAGCTCCCCAACGAGCTGAAGGCCGACCAGGTCAACGCCCTGCCCGGCGCCTTCCTCGCCCCGTACGCGAAGGCCGCCGAGCGCGCCGGACTGACGAAGCCCGAGCACTCCACCAGGTATCTGGTGAAGCTGTCCGGTGGTTTCACGTGGAACATGGTCCAGCAGATCAACACCAAGGGCGTCGTGGTCGTCTCACGCGCCGTTCTGATGGACCCGCCCGCCGACTCCGAGGTGCCGCTGTACCAGAAGGAGAACTGGGCCAACTTCCGGATGGGCAACGACGTCCCAGCCGCCGAGCTCGCCGCGCTCGGCACCGTCGTCGGCCTCACGATGCTGGAGATCTGCCTTCTCGCCGGTCCCGCCTTCGCCGTCGGAGCGCGCCGCTCGCGCCGCCAGTTGGGTCTCGTCGGGGCCAACGGCGGCGACCGCAGCCACATCCGGGCCCTCGTGCTGAGCGGTGGCCTGGTGATCGGTGTCGCCGCCGCCGTCGTCGGCACGATCCTCGCCCTGATCCTGACCTTCGCGCTCCAGCCGCTCCTGGAGGAGTACATGGGGCAGCGGTTCGGGAGCTTCGACATCCGCCCGCTGGAACTGCTCGGCATCGCTCTGATCGCCGTGCTGACCGGCCTGATGGCCGCGATCGTCCCGGCCATCACCTCGTCGCGGCAGACCGTGCTCGCCTCGCTCACCGGCCGTCGCGGGGTCCGCCGCAGCAGCCGGGTGCTGCCCCTGATCGGCCTGGCCGCCCTGCTCCTCGGCGGGGCGATCGCCCTGTACGGATCGGTCGTCTCCGACCAGTTCGTCATCGTCGCGGGCGGCAGCGCCATCGCCGAACTGGGCGTGGTCGCGCTGACCCCCGCGCTGGTGGGCCTCTTCGGCCGGACCGGCCGCTGGCTGCCGCTCTCCCCGCGCCTCGCCCTGCGGGACGCCGTGCGCAACCGGGGCCGTACGGCCCCCGCCGTCGCCGCCGTGCTCGCCGCCGTCGCCGGGACCGTCGCCGTCTCCACGTACGCGGCGAGCCGGGACGCCCAGGCCGAGGCCGAGTACCAGGCCAGGCTCCCGTACGGAGCGGTCTCCGCGCTCGTCGCGGAGGAGGGGGGCCGGGACGTGCCGGCGGTCCGTGACGCCGTGCAGCGCCTGCTGCCCGTCGACACCCGCGCGGACGTCGAACGGGTCCAGGTCGGCAAGGCCAACTGCTCGCCGTACGGCGGACCGGGCTGCGGGCGCTACGAGATCGTCATCCCGAAGGCCAACGAGTGCCCGCTGTGGGCCCCTTCCGTCGACGGCGAGGACCCGGCGGCGAAGTTCTCCCGGCAGGAGCGGGAGAAGCTGGCCAGGGACTGGCGCTGCGCGCAGGGCGACGAGGGCGGTGTCTATGTCGAGGGCGGCCTGCTGATCGGTGACGCCACGCTTCTGAAGGTGCTCGGCATCAAGGACGCCGGTGCGGAGAAGGCCCTCGCCGAAGGAAAGATCGTCTCCTTCGCCAAGCCGCAGGTCGACCGGGACGGCACGGTCGACATCAAGCTGATCGCCGACCAGGCGAAGGCCGACCAGGCCGAGGAGGCCGGCAAGCCGGTACCGGGCGAGGTCAAGAGCCTCCCCGCCTACCTGATGCCCGAGGGACAGAACGCGTACGGCGTCCAGGGGCTCATCACCCCGGCCGCGGCCAAGAAGGCCGGACTGTCCACGGTGCCGCTCGGCTCGTTCTTCACCACCGACCGGATGCCGACCACCGAAGCGCGGCAGAAGCTCGACGGCGAGCTCGCCAAGATCGGCAGCGATGTCGACCTGCATCTGGAGGAGGGGTTCGTCGGCGACAGCAGCATCGTCCTCCTGGCGCTGACCGTCTTCGCCGGCCTGGTCACCATCGGTGCGGCCGGTATCGCCACCGGCTTGGCCCAGGCCGACGCCGAGGCCGACCTCAAGACGCTCTCCGCGGTCGGGGCGCCGCCCCGGGTCCGCCGCACGCTGAGCGGATTCCAGTGCGGGGTGGTCGCCGCGATGGGCGTGATCCTCGGGTCGGTGGCCGGTGTCCTGCCGGCGATCGGGCTCCGGCTCACCGAGGAGCGCGCGCAGACGCGGTTCTACGAGGAGGCCCTCGCGCAGGGCTGGGGCGGCAGCACCACGCCTCCCTACGTCCCCGTGGTCGTCCCCTGGGAGACGCTTCTCGCACTGCTGGTCCTCGTGCCCCTCGGCGCCGCCCTCCTGGCCGCGCTGGTGACGCGCTCGCGCGGAGCACTGGCCCGCCGCGCCGCGACCTGACCGGTTCGTTGCCTTCCTGTGCCCCTGTACGAGGGTGGATCACCCTCGTACAGGGGCACACCGTGTGGTGAGGCATGCGTACGAGAGAATGGCGGCATGGAGATGCCGAGGAATGAACGGTCGCAGGAGAGCCCCCAGGTCCTCATCGTGGGACAGGACGGAATGGCGCTCGGCGGCACCCAGGGTGACGACGAATCCCGCGAGGTCCCGGTGACGGAAATGGTCGAGCAGCCTGCGAAGGTCATGCGCATCGGCAGCATGATCAAGCAGCTTCTGGAGGAAGTACGCGCGGCGCCTCTCGACGAGGCCAGCCGGGTCAGGCTCAAGGAGATCCACGCCAGCTCGGTCAAGGAGCTGGAGGACGGGCTCGCGCCCGAGCTGGTCGAGGAACTGGAGCGTCTTTCCCTTCCGTTCACGGACGAGGCCATTCCCTCCGAGGCGGAACTGCGGATCGCGCAGGCGCAGTTGGTGGGCTGGCTGGAGGGCCTCTTCCACGGCATCCAGACGGCGCTGTTCGCCCAGCAGATGGCCGCCCGCGCCCAGTTGGAGCAGATGCGCCGGGCCCTGCCGCCGGGCGCCGGGCACGATGACGAGGACCAGGGACCGGGCCACCCGGTCCGCTCGGGTCCGTACCTCTAGGCACGAACCAGGCGAGGGGCCCGGTGCACGCGCGTGCACCGGGCCCCTCGCTTCTGTACGTACGGTCTTTGTACGGGTGTTGCTCGTACGTCAGGCCTGGGGCGCGAGCAGCAGGACCTTGCCCACGTGGGTGCCGGAGTCCAGGGCACGGTGGGCCTCGGCGGCATCCGGCATCGGCAGCGTCCGGTCGACGACCGGACGGATCGTGCCGGCGCCGATCAGAGGCCAGACATGCTCGCGGACCGCGGCGACGATGGCCGCCTTCTCCTCCAGCGGGCGGGCGCGCAGCGTGGTCGCCGTGATCGCGGCACGTTTGGCCATCAGGGCGGCCAGGTTCAACTCGCCCTTCACCCCGCCCTGCATACCGATGATCGCAAGGCGCCCGTTGACCGCGAGCGCTTTCACGTTCCGGTCGAGGTACTTCGCTCCGACGATGTCGAGGATGACGTCCGCGCCTGCCCCGTCCGTTGCCTTGCGCAGCTCCTCCACGAAGTCCTGTTCGCGGTAGTCGATCAGGACGTCCGCGCCCAGCTCGGCGCAGCGCGCCAGCTTCTCCGGGCCCCCGGCGGTCACCGCGACCCGGGCCCCGACCGCCTTGGCCAGCTGGATCGCCATCGTGCCGATGCCGCTGGCGCCGCCGTGCACGAGGAGCGTCTCACCCGGCCGCAGATGGGCGATCATGAAGACGTTCGACCAGACCGTGCTGGTGACCTCGGGCAGGGCGGCCGCCGTGACCAGGTCCACGCCGTCGGGGACCGGCAGCAGCTGGCCGGCGGGGACGGCCACCTTCTCCGCGTAACCGCCGCCCACGAGCAGGGCGCACACCTCGTCGCCGACCGACCAGCCGGACACCCCGGGGCCGAGCGCGGCGATCCGGCCCGAGCACTCCAGACCGGGGTACGGAGAGGTGCCGGGCGGCGGGTCGTAGAAGCCCTGGCGCTGAAGCAGATCGGCACGGTTGACGGCGCTCGCCACCACCTCGACGAGGACCTCGCCCTCGGCGGGCACGGGATCGGGCACCTCGGCCCAGACCAGCGCCTCGGGACCACCGGGTTCCGGAATCGTGATCGCATGCATGGTGGCGAGGCTACTCGGGGGGAGTGGACAGGGGAGTGACGGGCGCCGCACGCACGATCGTGATCACACGGTCCGTCAACTGCAGCGGGCTGGCGGCCGGATCGTCGTAGCTGAGCAGCCGGTGGCCTCGCAACACGCTGACCACCAGGTCCTCCGTCTCGCGAACGCTCTTGCCCACCTCGGCCTTTATGACCGGCCGTTCGATCAGGTCGAGCCCCGAGCCCTGCTGGATCAGATCCTCCATCACCGTGCCGGCGCTGGGGCTGAGCACCGAGAGACCGAGGAGCCGTCCGGCCGCGCTGGCGCTGGTGATCACGGCATCGGCGCCGGACTGGCGCAGCAGCGGCGCGTTCTCCTCCTCCCGTACCGCGGCGACAATCTTCGCTCCCCGGTTGAGCTGCCGGGCCGTCAGGGCGACCAGCACCGCGGTGTCGTCGCGCTGGGTGGCGATGACGATCTGACGGGCCTTCTGCACCTCGGCACGGAGCAGCACATCGCTGCGGGTCGCGTCGCCGATCACGCCGACGAAGCCGTCGGAGTTCGCCGTCTCGATCACCTTGTCCGACGGGTCGACGATGACGATCTGGTCCTTGCGCAGTCCTGTCGCGCAGAGGGTCTGGATCGCCGAGCGTCCCTTGGTCCCGAAGCCGACGATGACGGTGTGGTCGCGCAAGGTGGACCTCCAGCGGTTCAGCCGCCACTCCTCCCGGGTCCGTTCGGTGAGGACCTCGAGAGTGGTGCCGACCAGAATGATCAGGAAAAGCACGCGCAGGGGCGTGACCAGCAGGACGTTGACGAGCCGCGCCGAGTCGCTGTGCGGGACGATGTCGCCGTATCCCGTGGTCGAGAGCGTGACGGTCGCGTAGTAGACGGCGTCGAGGAAGTCGACGGTCTCGTTGGCGTTGTCGTGATACCCATCCCGGTCTATGTAGACGATGGCGACCGTCACGACCAGCACCGCCAGCGCCATCAGCAGCCGCTTGCCCACCTGGCGCAGGGGCCGCTCGACGATCTGCCGGGGCATCCGGATACGGGACGGGGCCACCTTCTCGTCGACATGGCGAGCCATGATGTCCCGACTGGGAAGTTTCACGTGAAACACACTCCTTGTGACGCGTCCTGGGCGGGGGCCACCGTCCAGGGGAGGTCGAGGATCTCCAGGGCGTCACCGGGCCGCGCACCGCGGGGAGGCACGACGGCCATGCCGTCCGCCGCCGCGATGCCTCGAAGCATCGCCGGACCGTTGTAGTGAAGCGGCACCGCCCGGTCTCCGTGGTGGACGACCGGGACGAGCCGGGTGTCATGGGGGTGGCCGTGCACCTCGTCGCGTACGGGTACGCGGTACGGCGGGGGGACCGGGACTCCCGCCAGCGCGCGGAGCAAGGGCTCGGCGAGCGTGAGGAGGCCGGAGACGGCGGCCAGCGGATTCCCGGGCAGCCCGACCAGATGCCTGACCGGCCCGCCCTGCCTGTCCGAGGGGCCGGGATCGAGGCGGGCGAGGAGCATGGGGTGACCGGGGCGGACCTTCACGCCGTCCACGAGCAGGGCGGCTCCCGCCTTGGCCAGGACGGGATGGACATGGTCGACGGGGCCGGCGGCCGTGCCTCCGGTGGTGATGACCAGGTCGGCCTCGGAGCCGGTGACGGCCGCGTGGAGGGCGTCGGCGTCATCGCCGATCCGGCGGGTGGCGAGGACCTCGGCGCCCAGCGCGCTCAGCCACGGGCCGAGCATGGGGCCGAGCGCGTCACGGATCAGGCCGTCGTGGGGGCGTCCGGCGGTGAGCAGCTCGTCGCCCAGGACCAGGATCTCCACGCGAGGCCGGAGCCGTGTGCGCAGCTCGTCGTATCCGGCGGCGGCGGCGAGGCCGAGGACCGCCGGAGAGACCGTCGCGCCGGCGGGCAGCAACTGGTCGCCGGAACGGCACTCCTGGCCCCGGGGACGGATGTCCTGGCCCTGGACGACCGGACGCAGGGCGTGCAGATGGCCGCCGGAGTCGGTACGGGAGTGCTCGCTGCGCAGGACCGCCGTCGTCTCGGCCGGGATCCGGGCGCCGGTGGCGATCCGCACCGCCGTGCCGTCGGCGAGCGCGGCGGTGGGCGTCCGGCCGGCGAGTACCGCTTCCGTCTCGTGGATCTCCCAGGGGCCGGGGCCCGCGACCGCCCAGCCGTCCATGGCGGAGGTGTCGAAGGACGGCAGATCGGTGAGGGCGCGCAGCGGCTCGGCGAGCACCTGCCCGAGCGCCTGCCCGAGGGGGACGCTTCGCGCCGCGCGACCGGCCCCGGCCGCCGCTCCGGCGCGGGCGGCGACGGCCCGCGCGTCGGACCACGGGGTGGCGCGGTGGGACTCCGCGGGCCGGGGCCGGGCGACGAGGGCGAGCGCCTCGTCGACGCCGTCGCCGTCGGACTCGGGGCGCCGCTGGGGCTCGGTGTCCGCGGCGGGCTGGGTGGCGTCCTGGGAGACGGGTGTGGTGCGCTCCTGCGGGGTCATCCGGCCGAGTCCTGCTCCGCCTCGGCGGCCCAGCGGCGGGCGAGCGCGGCGGCCTTGCGGGCCGCCTCGGCGACGGCCTGGGATCCCCCTTCGCCACCGGCGGCGGCCTGGGCCGCCGCGTACCCGACCAGGAACGTGGTCAGCGGCGCGGCGGGGCGGGCGACCCCATGGGCGGCGTCACGGGCCAGGTCGAGCAGGACGCCGGTGTCGACGTCGATCTCGAGACCCAGCTCGTCCTTGACTGCGGTGATCCATTCGTCCAGCACGTTCCCATGCTCCCTGATCCGGGCCCGGGCCGTGGCAATGTCCTCCCAGGTGTCGCAGTCGAAGGAGGCCAGGGGCTCCGCGGTGACCCGGACGGTACGGAGCCTTCGCGTGAGCAGACGCAGCGGGAGGCCGGTGAGGGTGCCGTGCTCGGCGGCGATGAGAGCGAGCTCACGCCGGAGCGGCTCGGTGCGATAGGCGGCGACCAACGGCTGGTCCCGCCCTTCGCTGTCGACCAGCACGGCGGCTTCGGGTTCGAGCTCGTGCTCGTGCTCGGGTTCGGCTTCGGGCTCGGGCTCGGGTTCGGGCTCGGGTTCGGGAGTCCGCGGGGCCTGGTCCTCGGCCAAGGCGTCCAGGAGACGGTGGCCGGTCTTCTCGTCCAGGAAGGGCAGATCGGCCGAGAGGACGAGCACCGTACCCGCCGTCACCCCTCGTACCCCGGCGTCCAGCGCGGCCAGCGGCCCGCCGCCGGGCGGTTCCTCCCTGGTCCACTCCACGGGCCGTACGGTCTCCCGTCGGCTGCCGACGACGACCGTCCGCCCGGCTCCCCGGCAGCCGGCGAGCACCCGGTCGAGCAGCGCCCGGCCGCCGACCCGCACCTGGGGCTTGTCCACCCCGCCGAGCCGTCTGGCCGCCCCTCCGGCCAGCACGATGGCGTCATACGCGGTCGTCATCCCAGCAGTATGAGCCGCGCCCGCCCGCTTGGAGCCCGATGATCATCGACGTCTCAAGGACGGAGACGTCCGGGGCCGGCCGATGAGGCGTCGTGCGGGCGGGACGGGCCGTGGGACCCGCCCCCGCCCGCAGGGGGTCAGACGGTGCGGAGCAGGACCGCGGGCTGTTCCACGCAGTCCGCGACGTAGCGGAGGAAGCCGCCCGCCGTGCCGCCGTCGCAGACCCGGTGGTCGAACGTGAGCGACAACTGGACGACCTGGCGGACGGCCAGTTCGCCCTGGTGCACCCACGGCTTCGGGATGATCCGGCCCACCCCGAGCATCGCCGCCTCGGGGTGGTTGATGATCGGCGTGGAACCGTCGACCCCGAACACCCCGTAGTTGTTCAGCGTGAACGTCCCGCCGGTCAGGTCCGCCGGCGTCAGCGTCCCCTGCCGAGCCGACTCGGTCAGCCGCGCGAACTCCGCCGTCAGCGACTCCGCCGTGCGCGTGCCCGCGTCCCTGACCACGGGGACGACCAGACCGCGGGGGGTCTGGGCCGCGAAGCCGAGGTGCACGGACGGCAGCCGCACGATCTCCCGAGCCGCCGTGTCCACGGTGGAGTTGAGCTCGGGGTAGCGGGCGAGCGCGTGCGCGCAGATCCGGGCGAGGAGCGCGAGCAGCGAGATCTTGGGGCCCCCCGCCGCGTTCATCGCCGCCCGGGCCGCCATGAGCTCGGTCGCGTCGGCGTCGACCCAGCAGGTCGCGTCGGGGATCTCCGTACGGCTTCGGCTGAGCTTGTCGGCGACGGCGCCCCTGACCCCGCGCAGCGGGATCCGCTCACCGCCGACGGCTGCGACGGACGGCGCGGCGACCGGGGCGGCCGGGGCCGCGTCAGCGCTCGCCCCGGTCGTGGCGGCCGCCAGGGCGCTCTCCACGTCCACCCGCAGGATCAGTCCTTCCGGCCCCGACCCACGCACCTTCCGCAGGTCGAGCCCGCGCTCCCGGGCCAGCTTGCGCACGAGGGGCGAGATCACCGGCACGGGCCCGTCGTGGCCACCGGCCACGGGGGAGGCGCCGTTCCCGCGCGCCGAACCGGCGGGGGAGGCGAGGGGCGCAGGGGAGGCCGAGGTGCCCGGCTGTGCGCCGCCGGTCCGTACGGGCTCCGCTCCGGCCGGTGCCGTCGTCGCCACGGCGGGGTCGTCGCGGCGGACCCGGCGGCGCCGGGCCGTGGGGCCTGCCGTCCCGTAGCCGACCAGGACGTTGCCGGAGTACTCCGACGACTCGGCGTCGGCGGCCGAGCCGGCAGGAGCGGGCGCGTCGCCGGAGGCGGGCGAGCCGGTGGACGTCGCGGTCGGACCCGGGGCGCCCGAGCCCTCCGTGCCCCCCACCGCGACCGTCAGCAGCGGCGCCCCGACCGGCAGTTCCGTGCCCTCGTCACCGAACCGGGCCGTCACCACACCGCCGTAGGGGCACGGCACCTCCACCATCGCCTTGGCGGTCTCCACCTCGACGACCGGCTGGTCGATGGCGACGACGTCACCGACGTTCACCAGCCAGCGCACGATCTCCGCCTCGGTCAGCCCCTCACCGAGGTCCGGCAGCTTGAATTCGAGCACCTGGGCCATCAGCTCGCCGCCTCCCACTGCAACCGCGCCACCGCGTCGAGGACCCGGTCCACACCCGGCAGATGGTGCCGCTCCAGCATCGGCGGCGGGTACGGGATGTCGAATCCGGCGACTCGCAGCACCGGCGCCTCCAGGTGGTGGAAGCACCGCTCGGTCACGCGGGCCGCGATCTCGCCGCCGGGCCCGCCGAATCCGGCCGACTCGTGCACCACGACCGCCCGCCCCGTGCGCCGCACCGACGCGCAGACCGTCTCGTCGTCGAAGGGCACCAGCGAACGCAGATCGACCACTTCCAGGTCCCATCCCTCCGCCCGCGCGGCCTCCGCCGCCTCGAGACAGACCGGCACGGACGGCCCGTACGTGATCAGCGTGGCGCTGCGGCCACTGCGCCGCACCACCGCCCGGCCGATCGGCTCCACCGCCGCCGGCGCCTCGGGCGACCAGTCGGACTTGGACCAGTAGAGCCGCTTGGGCTCCAGGAAGACCACCGGGTCGTCGGAGGCGATGGCCGCCCGCAGCAGCCCGTAGGCGTCCTCCACGGTGGCCGGCGTGACGACATGGAGCCCCGGAGTCGCCATGTAGTACGCCTCGGAGGAGTCGCTGTGGTGCTCGACGCCGCCGATACCGCCGCCGTACGGCACCCGGACCACCAGCGGCATCGGCATCGCACCGCGGGTACGGTTCCGCATGCGCGAGACATGGCTGATCAGCTGCTCGAACGCCGGGTAGGCGAAGGCGTCGAACTGCATCTCGACGACCGGCCGCAGCCCGTACATCGCCATGCCGACCGCCGTGCCGAGGATGCCCGCCTCGGCCAGCGGGGTGTCCGTGCACCGGTCCTCGCCGAACTCCTTGGCGAGGCCGTCGGTGACCCGGAAGACCCCGCCGAGCGTGCCGACGTCCTCTCCGAGGACGTGGACCGCCGGGTCCTCGGCCATCGCGTCGCGCATGGCCCGCTGCAGCGCCTGAGCCATGGTGGCGGGCTTGGTCGCGGCCCGGCCCGCCGTCTTCTGCGCGGTGGTCATCACGCCTCGCTCTCGGCGTCGAGTTCGGCCCGCAGCTGCGCCGCCTGCTCGCGCAGCTGTGTCGTCTGCTCGGCGTACACGTGCGCGAACAGGTCCATCGGGTCCAGCACCGGGTCGGCGTTCATCCGCTCGCGCAGCGCCGCCGCCATCGTCTCGGCGGCGTCGGCCGCGGCCCGCTTCCCGTCCTCGTCGAGGATCCCGCGCTCCGTCAGTTCCCGTTCCAGGATCAGGATCGGGTCGTGGGCCCGCCAGGCCTCGACCTCGCTGTCACCGCGGTAGCGGGTGGCGTCGTCGGCGTTGGTGTGGGCGTCGATGCGGTACGTGATGGCCTCGACCAGCGTCGGTCCACCGCCCCGCCGCGCGCGTGCCACGGCCTCGGCCAGCACCTGGTGGACGGCGACGGCGTCGTTGCCGTCGACGAGCCGGCCCGGCATGCCGTAACCGACGGCCTTGTGGGCCAGGGACGGCGCGGCCGTCTGCTTGGCGAGCGGTACGGAGATCGCGAAGCCGTTGTTCTGCACCAGGAACACCACGGGTGCCTGCCAGACGGCCGCGAAGTTCAGCGCCTCGTGGAAGTCGCCCTCGCTGGTGCCGCCGTCGCCGACCATGGCGAGCGCGACCACGTCGTCGCCCTTGAGCCGGGCCGCGTGGGCCAGGCCCACCGCGTGCGGAAGCTGGGTGGCGAGCGGGGTGGCGAGCGGGGCGATCCGGCGCTCACGCGGGTCGTACCCGGTGTGCCAGTCCCCGCGCAGCAGAGTCAGCGCCTCCACGGGGTCGAGGCCGCGGGCGACGGCCGCCAGGGTGTCGCGGTACGAGGGGAAGAGCCAGTCGCGGTCCTCCAGCGCCAGGGCGGCGGCCACCTCGCTCGCCTCCTGGCCGGTGGTCGACGGGTAGACGGCGAGCCGGCCCTGCTTGGTCAGGGCCGTGGCCTGCGCGTTGTACCGCCGTCCGCGCACCAGCTCCGCGTAGAGCCGCCGCAGCAGCTCGGGGTCGGCGTCGGCCACCGCGTCCGTGCCGAGGATCCGGAACGGCTCGGCGTCCGGCAGCAGCGGAGCGGGGTCCGTGCGCGGCTTCCACGCCGGAGGCGGGGTGGGCCGGTAGGCGGGGGCGGCGGCGGGCGGCTCTTGGACTGTCGAACTGCGCTGTTGCAACGAGTCCACCTCCTCGTGGGAGCGGGCATAAGACCCGAAGGCGGGTGGCGCGAGTGTGGCGCGCCTCACCTACCGATTGTTCGGTCGTGGAGGCATTTTGGCTACAGGCGCCCTCAGCCTGTGGACAATCGGTTCTCCACAGCCTGGGATAGAGGCAGGTCGTCCATGGGAGAGAGGCGGGGGGACATGGCGGATGAACAAATGGCCGACGACGGGGAGCGGGGGCCGACCACGCGGCCGCTGGACGCCATCGACCGGTCCATCCTGCGCATCCTGCAGACGGACGGTCGCGCGTCGATACGCTCCGTCGCCGAACGGGTCCATGTCTCCCGGGCCAACGCCTACGCCCGGATCAACCGGCTGATCGACGATGGGGTGATCCGCGGCTTCAGCGCCCGGCTGAACCACGAGCGGGCGGGCCACGGCGCCTCCGCCTACATCACGCTGAAAATCGTCCAGAACTCCTGGCGCACGGTCCGCGAACAGCTCCAGGCGCTGCCGGGAGCCGCCCACATCGCTCTGGTCAGCGGTGATTTCGACGTCCTGCTGCTGGTGCACACACCGGACAACCGGACTCTGCGGGAGCTCGTCCTCACCAGGATCCAGTCGATCCCGGAAGTGCTCTCCACCCGCACGCTGCTGGTCTTCGAGGAGACGGACCTCGATCCCGACCACCCGCGCTGAGCAAGGGCTGGAGGACCGCTCAGCGCGCCGTGCGCAGCCCGTCGAAGGCGAGGTGGACGACGGTGTCGGCCAGCTGCTCGCGCTCCGCGTCGGCACCCGGGTGCGGCCGGTACCACTCCACCAGCGAGTTGATCATGCCGAAGAGGAGCCGGGTGGCGAGCTTGATGTCCACGTCGGCCCGCAGATCGCCGTCGGCCACCGCCGCCTTGAGCAGCTCGGCCACCTTGTGGTCGAACTCGCGGCGCCGCTCCAGCGCCCACCGCTCGGTCCTGGTGTTGCCGCGGACCCGCAGCAGCAGCGTGACGTACGGCAGCTCCGCCGTCAGCACCTCGACGGTGCGCCGGGTGACGTACTCGACCCGCTCGATGGCCCGGCCCTGTCCGGCACCGGGCTCGTCGAGGACGGCGAAGAGCCCGTCCAGCGCCCGGCTGACCGCCCGCCGCAGCAGCTCCTCCTTCCCGGCGACATGGTGGTAGATCGAGGACTTGGAGATGCCGGCGGCCTTGGACAGGTGCTCCATGGACGTGCCGTCGTAACCGCGCTCGTTGAAGACCCGCACGGCGACGGAGAGCAGCGTCTCGGGCGTGTACGTGTCACGCTTCACGGTGGTCATGACGAGCCCTCCCCGCCCGCCGCGACCGGCGCCACGCCATCGGCCGAGCTCGCCGCGACCGGCTCCACCCCGCCGGCCGATTCCGCCGCTTCCGCCGAGGCGGACTCGGCGGCGACCAGGCGCCGCAGCGCCTGGGAAGGGGCGTAACGGCCCGTCGGGTACTCCTCGTGGAGGTTCGACAGCGTCTCCAGGACCCAGTCCGCGCCCAGCTCGGCGGCCCAGGCGAGGGGCCCGCGCGGATAGTTCACGCCGAGTCGCATCGCGGTGTCGATGTCGTCCGCGTCCGCCACCGCGCGCGTGGCGGCGTCCAGGGCGAAGTCCGCGAGCATCGCGACCGTACGGGCGACGATCATGCCGGGGACGTCCTTGATGACGCTGACCTTCTTGCCGGCCGCCTGGAACAGCCCGATCGCCTCTTGGAGGGATCGCTCGTCGACGGTGGCGGCGGGCGCGAGGACGATCCGCTCGCACGTGGAGAAGTCCAGCGCGAGATCGAAGTGGATGACCGGCATCGCCGCGTCGTCGGCGGCGGTCCCGTCGGCGAGGAAGAGCCGGGTGCCGCTCGGGAGCTCGATCCAGCCCGGGTAACCGGGCACCGCGTCCTGCCGGAACTCGACCGCGACGGCCGTCTCCCGCAGCACGCGGACCAGCGGTTCGGCCTGGTACATCTCGCCCTGCACCACCACCGAGGCGGGTGGTTCGGCCGGCGGCGCCGTATGCGGCTCGGGGGCCGAGGCGCCCTCCCCGTACGGGAACCAGCCGTGCCCCGACTTGCGGCCGAGCCGCGCCGACTCGACCAGTCGGCGCTGGGCGAGCGACGGGGTGAACTTGGGGTCCTGGTGGAAGGAGTCCCACACGGACCGGGTGACGGCCTCGTTCACGTCCTGGCCGATGAGGTCGGTCAGCTCGAAGGGCCCCATCCGGAAGCCGCCGCACTCGCGCAGGGCGGCGTCGATGGTGGCCGGGTCGGCCGCGCCCTCCTCGTACACCCGCAGCGCCTCGGCGTAGAAGGGCCGGGCTATGCGGTTGACGATGAAGCCGGGGGTGTCGGCGCAGCGCACCGGCGTCTTGCCCCAGCTCTTCGCCGTGGCGTACGCGCGCGTGGCAGCGGCCGGGTCGGTGGCGAAGCCGCTGACGACCTCGACCAGCGGGAGCAGCGGGGCCGGGTTGAAGAAGTGCAGACCGACGAACCGGCCCGGCAGTCGCAGCACTCCAGCGATGGCCGTGACCGAGAGGGAGGAGGTGTTGGTGGCGAGCAGCGCGTCATCGCCGACGATCTTCTCCAGCTCGGTGAAGAGTCCCTGCTTGACCGCGAGTTCCTCGACGATCGCCTCGACGACGAGCGCGGCGTCGGCCAGCTCCGTCAGATCGGCCGCGGCGTGCAGCCGGGAGATCGCGCCGTCCCGCTCGGCCGGGTCCAGCCGGCCCTTCTCGACCAGCCGGTCCAGGCGGGCGGCGAGGGCCGTCACGGCCGCTTCGGCCCGGCCGGGAGCGCTGTCGTAGAGCCGTACGGGATGGCCGGCGACCAGGGCGACCTGGGCGATTCCCTGGCCCATCGTGCCCGTGCCGACGACGGCGACGGTACGGCTCCGGTCGAGGGCGTCGGTCCGGGTGTCCGGCACGCTGTCCGGGAAGGTGTCCGGCCCGGCGTCGCTCACATTGGCGGTCATACGACTGATCCTCCCCGATGGGTTGTCCACAGCTTCGACAGACCCCCTTGTCCCGACCGATCGTTCGGTTACTCTAACTCTGTCCGCCTGCCCCTGCACAGCTCGACGAGGAGTTGCGCCCATGGCCGCCGCTCAGCTGACCACCGACCACCTGGCCGCGACGCACCGGTCCACACTGGACCAGGCTCTCGACACCATCCGCACCCGCGCCTACTGGTCGCCGCACCCCGAGCACCCCAAGGCGTACGGCGAGAACGGCTCGCTGGACGCGGCCGCCGGCCTCGCCGCGTACCAGGCGCTGCTGAACAGCCGCTTCGAGCTGGACCAGCCCGGCACGGACGGCTGGACCGGCGGCGAGATCTCGCCGTACGGCCCCGCGCTCGGTGTGGAGTACCCGCACGCCGACATCGACGTCCTGCTGCCCGCCATGCGCGCCGGCATGGCCGCCTGGCGCGACGCCGGGCCCGAGGCCCGCGCCCTGGTCTGCCTGGAGATCCTCGCCCGGATCTCCGCTCGCACCCATGAGTTCGCGCACGCCGTCATGCACAGCAGCGGCCAGGCGTTCATGATGGCGTTCCAGGCCGGCGGCCCGCACGCCCAGGACCGCGGCCTCGAAGCGGTCGCCTACGCGTACGCGGAGCAGACCCGCACCCCCGGCACCGCCGACTGGTCCAAGCCGCAGGGCAAGCGGGACCCGCTGGAGCTGACCAAGGAGTTCACCCCCGTTCCCCGCGGCATCGCGCTGATGATCGGCTGCAACACCTTCCCGACCTGGAACGGCTACCCCGGCCTGTTCGCCTCCCTCGCGACCGGCAACCCCGTCCTGGTCAAGCCGCACCCGCGCGCCGTCCTCCCGCTGGCCCTCACGGTCCGGGTGGCGCGTGAGGTCCTCGCCGAGGCCGGCTTCGACCCGAACCTGGTCGCACTGGCCGTGGAGCGGCCCGGCGAGGGCATCGCCAAGACCCTGGCAGTCCGCCCCGAGATCCGGATCATCGACTACACCGGCTCCACCGCCTTCGGCGAGTGGCTGGAGACCCACGCCCGCCAGGCGCAGGTCTACACCGAGAAGGCGGGCGTCAACACCGTCGTCGTCGACTCCACCGACGACTACAAGGGCATGCTGTCCAACCTGGCGTTCTCCCTCTCGCTGTACAGCGGCCAGATGTGCACCACCCCGCAGAACCTGCTGATCCCCCGGGACGGCATCACCACCGACGCGGGCCCCAAGTCGTACGACGAGGTCGTCGCCGACCTCGCGGCGGCGGTCGGCGGCCTCCTCGGCGACGACGCCCGGGCGAACGCCCTGCTCGGCGCCCTGGTCAACCCCGATGTGAAGGCGCGCCTGGAGGCCGCGGCCGACCTCGGCGAGGTCGCGCTCGCCTCCCGCGAGGTGCCCAACCCCGACTTCCCGGACGCCGTCGTCCGTACGCCCGTCATCGTGAAGCTGGACGGCTCCAAGCCGGACGCGGAGGCGGCGTACTTCTCCGAGTGCTTCGGCCCGGTCTCCTTCGCCGTCTCGGTCGACTCGACCGCCGACGCCCTGGAACTGCTGCGCCGCACGGTCCGCGAGAAGGGCGCGATGACGGTCGGCGCGTACACCACCTCCGCCGACACCGAGCGCGCGGTCGAGGAGGTCTGCCTGGAGGAGTCGGCCCAGCTCTCGCTGAATCTGACGGGCGGGGTCTACGTCAACCAGACCGCCGCGTTCTCCGACTTCCACGGCTCCGGCGGCAACCCGGCCGCGAACGCGGCCCTGTGCGACGGAGCGTTCGTCTCCAACCGCTTCCGCGTGGTGGAGGTCCGCCGCCAGGCCTGAGGCAGCGCGCGGGGGCCCTACGGGGCCTCCGTGCCACCCCCCTGGCCGCCGGTGATCTCGGCGTACCGCTGCACCCACGCGTGCATGGCGATCGCGGCCGCCGCCCCCGCGTTGATCGACCGGGTCGAGCCGAACTGGGCGATCGAGCACACCATCAGCGCGTGCTTGCGGGCCTCCTCCGTGAGCCCGGGCCCCTCCTGGCCGAAGAGCAGCACACAGCGGCGCGGCAGCACCGTCCGCTCCAGGGGCACCGCTCCCGGCAGGTTGTCGATCCCGATGATCGGCAGGTCCTCGGCCGCCGCCCAGGCCGTCAGCGACTCGGTGTCCGGGTGGTGGCGCACATGCTGGTAGCGGTCGGTCACCATCGCGCCGCGCCGGTTCCAGCGCCGCCGCCCCACGATGTGGATCTCCTTGGCCAGAAAGGCGTTGGCGGTCCGCACCACCGAACCGATGTTGAAGTCGTGGCCCCAGTTCTCCACCGCCACATGGAAGTCGTGCCGCCGGGTGTCCAGGTCGGCGACGATCGCCTCGCGCGTCCAGTAGCGGTAGCGGTCGACGACATTGCGCCGGTCCCCACCGGCCAGCAGCTCCGGGTCGTAGCGCTCACCCTGGGGCCAGGGCCGAGGGTGCGGACCGACACCGACCTCGGGCGCGTACCCGTCGTCGTACTGGATCGGCTCGGTCGACCCGCCGGCCTCGGGGTTCTCGTGGGTGGTGCTCACCCGACGAGGGTACGGCGGGCCGGCTCCTCACCCGTACGGCGCTGCTTCGGCACCGCACCGCCGGGCAGCCGCGACAGCAGCCGGTCCCGGCCGCGGCCCACCGCCGCGCCGAGCCCCACCAGGAACGCCGTCGGCAGGAACACCGCGTCCGCGGAGATCATCGCCAGCGAGAAGACGGGGAGCCCCAGGAGCACGGCGATCCCCGCGTGCTCCAGCATCATCGCGACCAGAAGGACGTTCTTGACCTTGCGGTTGAAGAGCGTGAAGGGGAAGGCGACCTGGACGAGCACGGTGCCGTAGGTCAGCACCATCACCATCACCCCGCTGGAGCCCAGCAGGTCGGAGAGGGCCGGCCAGGGGGTGAAGTAGTCCAGCTCGAGCGGGTAGTACAGCGCGGTGCCGTCCTGCCAGCGCGAGCCCTGGATCTTGTACCAGCCGGCCGTGGCGTAGATCAGACAGACCTCGGCCATGATCACGACGAGCGTGGCGTTGTGGGCGAGGTTGGCCAGCACATCGAGGAGCGTGCGCGGTTCACCGGGCGCGAGGCGGCACACCAGCCACCACAGCCCATGGCCCAGCCACAGCACCCACAGCAGCACCAGCAGCCAGGGCTCGCCCGTGACGTCGGAGAAGGCGGTGGCGGCGAGCAGAAAGCCGCCGAGCACGGTCCACAGCAGCGGTCCCACGACATCGCGCCGCCGTGGCGATGTCGGCGGGGCCGGTTGGTCGCCGGCCTCAGGCGCCTCAGGGGCCACTCGCGTGTTGCGGACCTGTCGGGCCTCGCGCTCGTGCCGTGCGGCTCGGCGGGCGTCCAGGGACCAGACCTGGCCGCAGCGGGTCAGGACGAGATAGATCGCGGCGAGGTGCACGACGTTGTCGCCGCCGTCCCCCACGAAGATGGAGCGATTCTGCAGGGACAGCACCCCGGCCATGAAGACCACGGACACGGCGCGGGTGTGCCAGCCCAGGAGCAGCAGGACGGCGGAGAGGACGGCGAGTCCGTAGACGATCTCGAACCAGAGCCGGCCGTCCGACCACATCAGCGCCGTGAAGGCACTGTTATCGGCGATCAGCTGCCGTCCCATCTCCCACGACCAGGGGCCGTCCGGCCCGTAGAGCTCGTGGCGGTGGGGCAGCTCGCGCAGCAGGAAGAGCAGCCAGGTGAGCGCGAAGCCGATCCGGACGATGGCGGTCTGGTACGGGCCGAGGGCCGAGGCGGTGACGCGCTGCACGGCCCGGGCGAGCCGGCGGTCGAACGGCTCACGGGCGTCACGGGCGCGTGCCGCGCCTCCTGCTGGTCGGTTCACCGGCCGGCCTCCGTACGCTCGGCCGGCGTCCTGCCGGGCAGGTCGGCCGCGCTCACCGTCCACCAGGGGACCTCCCGGTACACCGGTTCGGTGTCGATCTTCTCGGTGCTCCACACCGGGGCCGGGATCGGGCGGACCGAGGAGCGGAGCTGTATCCGCTCCACCGTGCCGCCGAGATCCCGCTCATCGAGCCGGAGCATCACGATCCGGCGCATGTAGCTCTCGGAGAGCCGGCCGCGCAGACCGTTGGGCCGGTGGTCGTCGGTGTGGGAGTTGAGGTAGAAGTCCCAGGCCCGGCGGAGCTCGTTCTGGTCGACGTGGCTCGGCAGCAGGCTGCCGCGGATCGCCTCCGCGTCCTGCGCGGACAGATCGATCCAGCCGGTGGTGCGCCGGCCACTGTCGTCGCCGACGACCTCGGCGCGGACCTGTACGGCGACGTTCTGCTGGAGCGGGTTGGGCGCGAACAGCTTCCAGTTCTGCTCGAACTCGGGGTAGACCCAGCCGTCGACCGCCTCGCCGTGCTGCTTGGTCAGCGTGTTCGAGGGCGCGACGTGCAGGAACACCATCGCGAGGTGGGCGCAGGCGAAGACCCCGATCACGGCCAGGGCGACGGCGGCGATGACCTGGTACGGCAGCGACAGGGAGGCGATGCCGGCGCCCGCGCGGGGCCCCTCACGCACATCCCCGTCGTCGTACGCGTCCATCCCGCCCCGATCCCGATCGGCCCACCGCCTTATCCACAGGGTTGACACCATACGGGCCGTCGACCCACCATTGAAGTCATTCAACCGAACGATCGGTCGGTAGGGGATCTGATGACGGCAGGGACGGCAGCGACAACAGCGACCGCGGACGCACAGGACGCGCGGGCCGGACAGGGCCCGGCCACCACCGCGGCCACGCAGGCGACCCAGGCCGCCTACGAAGCGGTGTTCGACGCCGCCGTAGCCGCCGACGAGCGCATCGAGCCGCGCGACTGGATGCCCGACGCCTACCGCGCCTCCCTCGTCCGGCAGATCGCCCAGCACGCCCACTCCGAGATCATCGGCATGCAGCCGGAAGCCAACTGGATCACCCGCGCGCCCTCACTGCGGCGCAAGGCGATCCTCATGGCGAAGGTCCAGGACGAGGCCGGCCACGGCCTGTATCTGTACAGCGCCGCCGAAACGCTCGGCACCAGCCGCGACGAGCTCCTCGACAAGCTCCACTCCGGCCGCCAGAAGTACTCCTCGATCTTCAACTACCCCACGCTGACCTGGGCCGACGTCGGCGCCATCGGCTGGCTGGTCGACGGCGCGGCCATCACCAACCAGGTCCCGCTCTGCCGCTGCTCCTACGGCCCGTACGCCCGCGCGATGGTCCGGATCTGCAAGGAGGAGTCCTTCCACCAGCGGCAGGGGTACGAAGCGCTGCTCGCCCTCTCCCAGGGCACCGAGGCCCAGCACGCGATGGCGCAGGACGCCGTCAACCGCTGGTGGTGGCCCTCCCTGATGATGTTCGGCCCGCCCGACGACGAGTCGGCCCACTCCGCCCAGTCGATGGCCTGGAAGATCAAGCGGCACTCCAACGACGAGCTGCGCCAGCGGTTCGTCGACATCGCCGTCCCCCAGGCCGAGGCCCTCGGACTCACCCTCCCCGACCCGGACCTGCGGTGGAACGAAGAGCGCGGCCACTACGACTTCGGGCCGATCGACTGGACCGAGTTCTGGGAAGTCCTCAAGGGCAACGGCCCCTGCAACGAACAGCGGCTCGACAAGCGGCGCCAGGCCCACGAGGACGGCGCCTGGGTCAGGCAGGCCGCCGCGGCCTACGCCGAGAAGCACGAGAAGCACGACAGGCACGACAGGCACGACAGGCACGGAAGCCACACCGCGCACGACAAGAACACCGAGCACGCCGAGCACGGCACGCGCACGGACCGGCAGGACGGGGAGGCACGGGCATGACCACCGACGGATGGCCCCTGTGGGAGGTGTTCGTGCGATCGCGCCGCGGACTGTCCCACACCCACGCGGGCAGCCTGCACGCGCCGGACGCGGAGATGGCCCTGCGCAACGCCCGCGACCTCTACACCCGCCGCAACGAAGGCGTGTCGATCTGGGTGGTCCCCTCCACCGAGATCACCGCCTCCTCCCCGGACGAGAAGGACCCCTTCTTCGAGCCGTCGGCGGACAAGCCCTACCGGCACCCGACGTTCTACGACATCCCGGAGGGGGTGAAGCACCTGTGAGCGACACCGCACTGGTCACGCAGGCCGCCCTCGCCCTCGGCGACGACGCCCTGGTGCTCTCCCAGCGCCTGGGGGAATGGGCGGGAAACGCCCCCGTCCTGGAAGAGGACGTCGCCCTCGCCAACATCGCCCTCGACCTCCTCGGCCAGGCCCGGGTCCTGCTCTCCCTCGTCGGAGACGAGGACGAACTGGCCTACCTCCGCGAGGAACGAGCCTTCCGCAACGTCCAGCTCGTCGAGCAGCCCAACGGCGACTTCGCCCACACCATCGCCCGCCAGCTCTACTTCTCCACCTACCAGCGGCTCCTCTACGCCCAGCTTGCGACCGGCGACAGCCCCCTGGCCGGCCTCGCCGGCAAGGCCGTCAAGGAAGTCGCCTACCACCAGGACCACGCCGAGCACTGGACCCTGCGCCTCGGCGACGGCACCGCCGAGAGCCACGACCGGATGCAGCGCGCCTGCGACGCCCTGTGGCGCTACACCGGCGAACTGTTCCAGCCCGTCGAAGGACTCGACGTCGACCACAAGGCCATGGAAACCGCCTGGCTGGCCTCGGTCACCGCCGTCCTCGACCGCGCCACCCTCACCCTCCCCGACGGGCCGCGCGGCGGCGCCTGGAGCGCGGGCGCCGGCCGGCAAGGACTCCACACCGAGTCCTTCGGAAGGATGCTGGCCGAGATGCAGCACCTGCACCGCAGCCACCCGGGGGCGACATGGTGACCATGACAGCCCTGGAGGAGGAGCTCAGCCGGATCGCCGGCGCCGTTCCCGACCCGGAGCTGCCCGTCCTCACCCTGGAGGAGCTCGGCGTCCTGCGGGGAGCCCGCGTCCTCGGCCCCGGCAGGGTCGAGATCGCGCTGACCCCCACGTACACCGGCTGCCCCGCCATCGAGACGATGTCCACGGACATCGAGCGCGCGCTGCACGACCACGGCATCCCGGAGGTCTCCGTCGTCACCGTCCTGGCCCCCGCCTGGTCGACCGACGACATCAGCGAGGAAGGCCGGCGCAAACTCGCCGACTTCGGCATCGCGCCGCCCCGCCCCCAGGGCCCCGCCGCAGGACCGGTACCGCTCACCCTCGCGATCCGCTGCCCTCACTGCGGCTCCACCGACACCGAGCTGCTGAGCCGCTTCTCCTCCACCGCCTGCAAGGCGCTGCGCCGGTGCGTCGCCTGCCGCGAACCGTTCGACCACTTCAAGGAGTTGTAGATGGTGCCCTCAAGCGCCGGACGGGCTGGGTTCCATCCGCTCCGGGTGAGCGACGTCGAGCAGCTCACGGACGACTCGGTGGCCGTCACCTTCGCGGTCCCGCCCGAACTGCGCGAGACCTACCGCCACATCCCGGGCCAGCACCTCGCCCTGCGCCGCACCGCGTCGAACGGCGAGGAGATCCGCCGCACGTACTCGATCTGCGCACCGGCCGCCCCGGCCGGACAGGATCCCGTACTGCGCGTGGGCATCCGGCTGGTCGACGGCGGCGAGTTCTCCACGTACGCGCTCAAGGAACTGGCCGTCGGCGACACCGTCGAGGTCATGGAACCGATGGGCCGCTTCCTCCTCGCGCCCCGGCCCGGGCACTTCGCGGCCATCGTCGGCGGCAGCGGCATCACCCCGGTCCTCTCCATGGCCGCCACCCTGCTCGCCCAGGAGCCGGAAGCCCGGTTCTGCCTCGTCCGGAGCGACCGCACCGCGTCGTCCACGATGTTCCTCGACGAGGTCGCCGACCTCAAGGACGGCTTCCCCGACCGCTTCCAGCTCGTCACCGTCCTCTCCCGCGAGGAGCAGCAGTCGGGCCTGCCGTCCGGGCGGCTCGACAAGGACCGGCTCACCGCCCTGCTGCCGGCCCTGCTGCCGGTCGACGAGATCGACGGCTGGTTCCTGTGCGGTCCCTTCGGCCTCGTCCAGGGCGCCGAGCGCGCCCTGCGCGGACTCGGCGTGGAACGCGGGAGGATCCACCAGGAGATCTTCCACGTCGACGACGGCTCGGCACCCGCCTCGGCGCCGACCGCCGACGCGCCCGTCCACGCCACGCTGACGGCCACCCTGCACGGCCGCTCCGGCAACTGGCCCGTACAGGAGGGAGAGACCCTCCTCGACACCGTGCTGCGGGCCCGCGCCGACGCCCCCTACGCCTGCAAGGGCGGGGTGTGCGGCACCTGCCGCGCCTTCCTGGTCGACGGCGAGGTTCGGATGGACCGCAACTTCGCCCTTGAGCCGGAGGAGACCGAAGCCGGATACGTCCTGGCGTGCCAGTCCCACCCGGCCACCGCGGAAGTGGAGCTGGACTTCGACCGCTGACACCGCCCTTCCAGGCACAGCTCTTCTCGTCACCTAGAACGTGTTCTATGTGGCGGCCCGTCAGGCGACGGGCCGCCATGAACCCGCAACGGGCGACAACGGAAGGGAAAGGCTGTGGACTTCACCTTCACCGAGGAACAGCAGGCGGCCGCCGAAGCGGCAAGGGCGGTCTTTATGGCGACGGCGCTGGTCTCCAGCAGGGAGCCGGTACACCGGCAAGCCGGAAAAGTCCGACCCGCGGGCCGCTCAGGGGCGAAACCCCGGACCGCTCAGAGGACGAAGGCCGGGTTGCCGCTGTCCGTCACCATCGGACGCCCGGCACCGTCCCAGGCGAGCATGCCACCGTCGACGTTCACCGCGTCGATCCCCTGCTGCACCAGATACTGCGTGACCTGCGCCGACCGACCGCCCACCCGGCACATCACATACGCGCGGCGCCCATCGGCCACCGCCTCCGTCACCTCACCGAAGCGCGCCACGAAATCGCTCATCGGAACGTGCAGGGCGCCCTCGACATGACCGGCCGCCCACTCGTCGTCCTCCCGGACATCCAGCACCAGGGCATCGGCCGGCACAGAGGCAGCGTCCACCGAGGGCAGCGGGGCGAAATTCATGGGACGTGCCTTCTCTCGTCTCAGCCGCTCGAACGACCTCGAGCACCTTGGAAAACTTCCTTGAAAAACTACTGCACCAGGCCGGCCAGCTCCGCCTCACGCTCCGACACCTGCGCGAGCAGCTGCTCGGCGATCTCCTCCAGGAGCCGGTCCGGGTCGTCGGGCGCCATCCGCAGCATCGCGCCGATCGCGCTCTCCTCCAGCTCACGCGCGACCACGCTCAACAGCTCCTTGCGCTGCGACAGCCACTCGAGACGCGCGTACAGCTCCTCGCTCTCGCTGAGCCGCTCCTCGGCGGGCGCCGGACCGGCCGCCCACTCCTCGGACAGCTCGCGGAGCATCGCCGCGTCACCGCGGGCGTACGCCGCGTTCACCCGGGTGATGAACTCCTCGCGCCGCTTGCGCTCGTCATCCTCCCGTGCCAGGTCGGGGTGAGCCTTGCGGACCAGCTCGCGATACAGCTTGCGGGCCTCCTCGCCCGGCCTGACCCGCTTCGGCGGCTGCACCGGCTGCTCGGTCAGCATCGCGGCGGCCTCGGCGGACAGGCCGTCGGAGTCCATCCAGTCGTGGAAGAGCTCGTCCACACCGGGCATCGGCATGACGGCCGCCCGCGCCTCCTGGGCCCGCCGCAGATCCTCCGGATCACCGCTCCTGGCCGCCCGCGCCTCGGCGATCCGCGCGTCCAGCTCGTCGAGCCGCGTATACATCGGGCCGAGCTTCTGATGGTGCAGCCGGGAGAAGTTCTCCACCTCCACCCGGAACGTCTCCAGGGCGATCTCGAACTCGATCAGCGCCTGCTCGGCCACCCGCACGGCCCTCTCCAGCCGCGCCTCGGGCCGCTCGGCACCCGCCCCCTGATCGGGGCCCTGTCCGGCGCCTGGATCCACGGCTGGGTCCGCGTGTCGGTCCACGTCCACGTCCTCGTTCCGGCTCGTCACCCCACCAGCCTACGGTCCCCGGGGGCCCCTCCCCCCTCCCTCCCCCGCCCCTCCCCACCCCCAGCCCTGCGTCGCCGGTCGTCGGCGGTCGACTCAGCCGACCGCCGGTCGTCGGCGGGACTCAGCCGACCATCGGCAGTCGGCCGTCGGCAGTCGGCCTCGGGCGCCCCCGTCGGGAGCCCGCGGCCGTCACACGCCGAGTTCGGCCGCGATACGGCCGTCGTTCACCGCCGTCACCAGTTCGGCGTGGTCCGCCGTGGTGCGGTCGGCGTACGCCACGGCGAACGCCGTGATCGCCTCGTCCAGCTCCTCGTTCTTGCCGCAGTAGCCGGCTATCAGCCGTGGGTCGGCGCTGTGTGCGTGGGCTCGGGCCAGCAGCGCGCCGGTCATGCGGCCGTAGTCGTCGAGCTGGTCCGGGGTGAGGGCGGCCGGGTCGACGCTTCCCTTGCGGTTGCGGAACTGGCGCACCTGGAAGGGGCGGCCCCGCACGGTGGTCCAGCCGAGGAGGATGTCGCTGACGACCTGCATCCGTTTCTGTCCGAGCACCACGCGCCGTCCCTCGTGCCCCGGGTCGTCGACCGTGAAGCCGACGGCCGGGAGGTGGGGGAGCAGGGCGGAGGGCCGTGCTTCCTTCACCTGGAGGACGAGCGCCTCGCCCCGGTGGTCGAGCAGCAGCACCACGTAGGAGCGGGTGCCGACGCTGCCGGTGCCGACGACCCGGAAGGCGACGTCGTGGACGGCGTAGCGCGCGAGGAGCGGCAGCCGGTCCTCGGAGACGGTTTCGAGGTAGGGGCCGAGGGAGGCGGCGACCTCGGCCGCTTCCGTGTCCGGGACCCGGCGCAGTACCGGTGGCGCGTCCACGAACCGCCGGCCGCCGCCTTCCTCGGGGGCGACGGTCTCGGTGGCCTTGGCGGCGAACCGGGCGCTGGTGTTGTTCCTGGCCTGCTCCGAGACCCGTTCGAGGGTGCCGATCAGGTCTCGGGCGTCGGTGTGGGAGACGAGTTCCTCGTCGGCGATCGCGTTCCAGGCGTCGAGGGCGGGGAGTCGGGCCAGCAGTCGCATGGTCCGGCGGTAGGCGCCGGCGGTGTCGAACGCGGCGGCCCGGCAGGTCTCCTCGCCGGCGCCCACCTCGCGTCCGGCGAGGACGAGGGAGGTGGCCAGCCGTTTGAGGTCCCATTCCCAGGGGCCGACGACGGTCTCGTCGAAGTCGTTGAGGTCGATGACGAGCCCGCCGCGGGCGTCGCCGTAGAGGCCGAAGTTGGCGGCGTGGGCGTCGCCGCATATCTGGGCGGCGATGCCGGTGACGGGTGAGCCGGTGAGGTCGTGGGCCATCAGTCCGGCGGAGCCGCGCAGGAAGGCGAAGGGGCTCGCGGCCATTCTGCCGACGCGTATCGGTGCGAGGTCCGGTACGCGGTCACGGCTCGACTCCTCGACGGCGCGGAC
Source organism: Streptomyces sp. NPDC003027 (assembly GCF_053591435.1). NCBI lineage: Bacteria > Bacillati > Actinomycetota > Actinomycetes > Kitasatosporales > Streptomycetaceae > Streptomyces > Streptomyces sp. NPDC003027. Next base: position 57,412 of record NZ_JBSFTU010000006.1, on the reverse strand, counting down.
GGCGTCGGGCCGGCCGGCGGGCAGTGACAGTTCCTTGTGGGCGGAGCGCGGGACGCGTTCGCGCAGCCGCTTGCCCTGTTGCTTGGGGGAGTCCGTCGCTCCTGTGGCGGTGCGCGCCGCGAACCCTGGTACGTGTGGGATGCGCTCGCTGCCCGTGCTCCGCTGTCCGGGTACCGCTGCCTGGTTCTCGTCCATGGGACGTCCTCCCCCGTTGTCGCGCCTGTCCGATGCGGTGTCCGACACCAACCGAACTGACCGTACCGCCGGGTTGTTCGGGCCGTCTTCCCCTGTGGACAACCCATGCGTTGTGGACAACTCACTGACCCGCGGGGGTACGGCTAGACGCCGACGGCCTCTTCCATCTCCTCCTCGATCTCCGCGGGGGCGTCGGTGGACGCGCCACCGGGCGATCGGCGGCGTGTCTCGGTCAGTCCGGCGAGGGCGGTAGTGGCGACTCCGGCGAGGAACCACAGTGCGAGGACCAGGAGGTGTCCGCCGAGGGCGTGGCCGTCGAAGTACACGTGACTGCGGACGCCCTCGACGAAGCCGGCGCCGTTCCAGAAGGCGTGGAGGGCGCCGAAGAAGCCGGGTTGGAGTTCGGGCCGGTAGATGCCGCCGGAGCTGGTGAAGTTGAGCATCACGAACAGCACCATCACGCCGAGGGTGGTCCAGCGGCGCAGGAAGGTGTGGAGTCCGACGCCGATCAGCAGGATGCCGGCCGAGTACAGCCAGGACATGGCCCAGACGCCGGCGAGGCCCTGGTCGACGAGGTGGAACAGGGGTCCGGCGAAGAGCGTGCCGATGAGGCTGACGACGAGCGACATGCCGGTGGCGAGCAGTGTCCGGATCCGCGGGGGCAGGACCGCGCCGGCGCCGCCGATCACGGCGACGGAGGCGTAGGAGCCGATGCTGAGGGCGACGAGCAGGAAGAAGATGCCCTGCCCGGTGGGGTCTCCGTCGGAGACGGGGGCGACGTCGGTCACCGTGAGCGGCGCGCCCTGCGCGGCGGCGACCTTGGTGAAGACCTTCTCCACCGCCATGGCGCTGGTGTCCGAGGATGCGGAGGCCACGAGCAGTTCGGGGCGCGGGCCGGGGATGTAGGCGCCGAAGCTGGACCGCTCGCGCAGGGCGGAGACGGCGGTGTCCCGGTCGGTGACGGTGCGGACGTCGAGGGCGCCGTCGCCCTTGTCGTGGAGGGTCTGGGCGAGGACCTGGGCGGTGGGTCCGGAGCCGACAACGTCGACGCGCAGGTCGTGGGGTTGGGGGGCGTGGAAGGCGCCGAGGTAGGCGAGTCCCATGCCGACGCACATCAGGAGCGGGGTGAGCAGGTGCCCGATGACGTGCCGCAGCGCGCCCGGGGCGTTCGTTCCGGTGGGGGCGGGTGGGGCGGACACGGACAGACCTCCATGGTTGGCTTTTACAACTAAGCAACCGTTGTACTATACAACTGAAGCGGGACGGTCCGCGACCCACAGCGAAGGAGCGCACCATGACCGACGGCGCGCGCGAGTCATCCGTCGAGATCATTCAGCGGGAGCTGACGGCGTTCGCCCGCCGGGCGCGCGCGGCAGCGGCACGGCTCCATCCCGAGCTGCCGCTCGTCTCGTACACGCTGCTCGCGCACATCGTCGACCAGCGGGGCTGCCGCGCCACCGACCTCGCCGCGCACTACCTGCTGGACAAGTCGACGGTCAGCCGACAGGTGGCGGGTATGGAGAAGCTGGGTCTGGTCGAGCGCCGCCCGGATCCGGCCGACCACCGCGTGCAGGTCCTGCACCCGACGGAGGCGGGCACCGCCGTCCTCTCCTCCACCCAGGCGAGCCGTCTGGCCGCTTACCAGGAACGCCTCAAGGACTGGTCGGCCGAGGACCTCGCCCAGTTCGCCGCGTATCTGCTGCGCTACAACGCCGCCGGCACCGCCGGCATCCCCGACGCCCTCCGCTGACCACCGCACCGCCACCACGACGCCACGCGGCCACCGGCCCCGCCACGACACCGCGAGATCCGCCCCACCACCGCCCCGCCACCACGACGGCGCGCGCCCCCGCTACAGCCCCCCTACAGCCCCGCGTCCCGGGCCAGCAGCGCCGCCTGCACCCGGTTCTCGCAGCCCAGCTTGGCCAGGATCCGGCTCACATACGTCTTCACCGTCGCCTCGCTCATGTGGAGCCGCTTCCCCGCCTCCGCGTTGGAGAGTCCCTCTCCCAGCAGGGCGAGCACCTCACGCTCCCGTTCACTCAGCGCCGCCACCCGCCCCCGGGCCTCTTCCGCGCGGGCCGCCTCCCGTCCCGAGGCCAGACGGTCGACCACATGCCGGGTGGCGGCCGGTGAGAGATACGCGTCCCCGGCCGCCGCGGCCCGGACCGCCCGGATCAGCTCGGCCGGCGCCGTGTCCTTGAGCAGGAATCCGGCGCCGCCGTGTTCCAGCGCCCTCAGCACGTTCTCCCGCTCACCGAAGGTCGTCAGCACGATCACCCGCGCCGCCGGCGCGGCCCTGCGCAGCTCCGGCAGGGCGGAGAGCCCGTCGAGCACCGGCATCTGGATGTCGAGCAGCACCACGTCGGCGGCGTGCGCCCGCGCCTCCTCCACCGCCTCACGGCCGTTCGCGGCCTCCGCGACGACCTCGATCTCCGCGTCCGAGGTGAGGATCATCCGGATCCCGGCCCTGATCAACGGTTCGTCGTCGGCGATCACGACCCTGATGCGCTGCCCTGCCACAGCTACTCCCCCACGGCTACCGATACGGGCGGGCCCAGCGCTACCGCTTGACCTCGTACGACTTCTTCTCGATCAGCTTGCCGTCCTTGAAGCAGAACCGGAAAACGGGCTCCGTCTCGATCCCTTCCCCTATCTCCGACGACATCAGCACCAGGCACTTCGAACCCTCGGGCTCGGCGGGGCCTCTGCCGTGCAGTCCCGTGGTGGCGATCGTGTCGCCGGAGGGGAGCTGGTCGCGGACCTCCTGCTCGGCCGTACCGACCTTCACCGCGTCGTACTGGCCCGGGTCGATCATCCCCTCCTTCACCGATCCCATCAGGAAGTAGATGCCGAAGCCCACGGCCACCATCAGCAGCACCAGTGCCGCGAACGCGATCCCGCATCCCAGCGCGAACCCGCCGCCCTTGCTCCTGCCCCCGCTCAGCGCCATCGCCAACTCCCGCTCCGTGAACGTCCAGTCGGCCGGTCCGACTGACACCCGCCCACCGTCGCCGATCACGGGTGCCGTCGACTGCTGCCGGAAGTCGTCGGCCACATCTACCAAAGGCGCTGCCTCCACGACGCCGTAGGGCAGGACCCCGGCGACGCGGAAGCCCCCGCCGTCCACCGGCCCCGCGTGGACCATGCCGCCGACCAGCCGGGCCCGCTCGTGCAGCCCGGTCAGCCCCTGACCGCCGCTCACCACGTCACGCGGTGGCTCCGCGGCCGCCTCGTTGACGATCTCCACCACGAACGAGTCCGGTTCGTAGCGCAGCTCGACCTCGATCGGGGCACCCGGCGCGTGCTTGTAGGCGTTGGTCAGCGCCTCCTGGACGATCCGGTACGCCGCGTGGTCGGCGGCGGGCGGCAGCGGCTGACAGCCCCCGAGCCGGCGCAGCTCCACCTGGTTCCCCGCGGCCCGCGCCGCCTCCACGAGCCCCTCGATACCGGCGGCCCCCCGTGCCGCCCGTCCCGATTCGTCACCGGCCCGCGCCGGTACGGTCGGCACCGTGTCCGGCGCCTCGATCCCGTCCCGGAGAATGCCGACGACCTCGCGCAGCTCGTGCATCGCGGTCACCGACGCGTCGCGCAGCACGCCGACCGCTTCGCGCTGCCGGTCGGTCAGTTCCTTGTCCACCTCCAGGGCGCCGGTGTGCACCGATATCAGCGCCAGCTGGTGGCCGAGGCTGTCGTGCATGTCCTGGGCGATCCGCTGCCGCTCCCGCAGCCGCGCCTGGCTCGCCACCATGACCCGCTCCCGCAGCAACTGGGCGTTGCGTTCCTGCAGCGCGTGCAGCAGCGTCCGCCGCTGGGTCCAGTAGCGGTTGGCGAGCCCGGGTGCCAGCGTCGTCGCCAGGTAGTACAGCGTCGTCAGCAGCACGAGGCTGAGCATCCGCTGCTGCGCCCAGGACTCCAGCAGGGTCGTGCCGACGTTCAGTACGTACGAGACGGTGTACGCCGTCAGTGCGCGTCCCGCACCGGCCACATGGCGTCCCGCCGACCAGCCGACGAGGATCAGCAGCACCAGGAACCCCGGCAGGAGCGGCGCGAGCGCCCCGGTCGCGATGAGTACCGTCGCGGGCAGCCGGCGCCGCAGCAGCGACAGCAGGGCGGCGGTCAGGGCCACCCATACGAGCCGCCACCCCTCGCCGCCGACCAGCTCCTCGGTCCCGGCCGCGAGCAGCGCCATCACCACCGCGAGGACCGCCTCGCCGGCGGCCCTGCGCCGCGACCACATGCCGGGCGCCGCGAACCACCGCCACCCGGCACCGATCCCGGCTCTGATCTTCGAAGACGCGTCCACGCCCGCACCCTAGGCAGCGGCCCGTCCCGCCCGCGTCCGACTTTTGTCGCCCGCCGCTGCGACGAACGTCGCACCCCGCCCTCGGGACCGGCCCCTCGCGACCGACACCGCACGAAAGAGCCGGACACGAAGTGCCGGGCAGAAAGAGCCGGACAAGAACCGACAACGCGGAAGCCCCGTAGGTCGATGACCTACGGGGCTTCCGTCTGGTGCGCGAGGGGGGAGTTGAACCCCCACGCCCTTTCGGGCACTGGAACCTGAATCCAGCGCGTCTGCCTATTCCGCCACCCGCGCATTGGGTGTGCTCCGGGCTCCCTCACCTTTCGGTGCGAGCGCCTGGCGACATCAGAAGATTAGCACGCCGCAGACCGTGGATTCACATCCGTTGTTTCGGCCGCCCGCCCGGTGAACAGGGAGGGAGGAGACACGAGCGAGGGAGGAGACGGCGGCCGCGAGAAGAAGCCGGAAGAAGAAGCCGGAAGAAGAAGGAGGCGCCCGACGGATCGTTCGAGGACCAGGACCGAGTCGGTCGAGTACGGACGGGAAAGCGACCGAGGACCGCGCGGGAACGTGGTCGAGTACCGGGAGGAACAGGACGGACCGCCCACCGGCCGCCCCGCCGCTTCGCCCCGCTCTCCCAGGACGCTCCCCGGGTGCGGGACACTGTCCACAGGCCGCCTCTACGATCCGTGTGAGAGGTGACACTCGTCCACAGGGCAGAGAAGGGGAACCAGCCGATTTCCCGACGCGTGGATACGATCAGTAAGCAGTACCAGGACGGCAACGACGGAGGAGGTGCCCCATGGGAGTCCTGAAGCGGTTCGAGCAGCGTCTCGAAGGTCTGGTCAACGGCACCTTCGCCAAGGTCTTCAAGTCCGAGGTCCAGCCCGTCGAGATCGCGGGCGCTCTCCAGCGCGAGTGCGACAACAACGCGACGATCTGGAACCGCGAGCGGACCGTCGTACCCAACGACTTCATCGTCGAGCTGAGCACGCCCGACTACGAGCGTCTCAGCCCTTACTCGGGCCAGCTCGGCGACGAGCTGTCCGGCCTGGTCCGCGACTACGCCAAGCAGCAGCGCTACACCTTCATGGGCCCCATCAAGGTCCATCTGGAGAAGGCCGACGACCTCGACACCGGTCTGTACCGGGTGCGCAGCCGCACCCTCGCGTCGAGTTCGTCACAGCCGCAGCCGCCCGCCGCCGGCCAGCAGGGCCGCGCCCCCGGTGGCTACGGCTACCCGCCTGTCGGCGCTCCGCCGATGCCCGCGGCCCCGCCGCCGGGCAGCCCCCAGCGCACGGCTCCGGCCGCCGGCCGTCCCGCGGCCGGTGCGCCCGGCCCGATGCCCACCTCCGGCGCCCAGGTGCGCCGTTGGATCGAGATCAACGGCACCCGCCACCAGATCTCCCGCCCGACCCTGGTCCTTGGCCGCAGCACCGACGCGGACGTGAGGATCGACGATCCCGGCGTTTCGCGTCGGCACTGCGAGATCCGGACCGGAACGCCCTCGACGATCCAGGATCTCGGGTCCACCAACGGCATCGTGGTGGACGGGCAGCACACCACCCGCGCTACGCTCCGCGACGGCTCGCGGATCGTCGTGGGCAGCACCACCATCGTTTACCGGCAAGCCGAAGGGTGAAGCGGGGGCAATGTCAGAGCTGACCCTGACGGTCATGCGGTTGGGTTTCCTGGCCGTTCTGTGGCTGTTCGTCATCGTGGCCGTTCAGGTCATCCGCAGCGATCTGTTCGGCACACGTGTCACACAGCGCGGTTCGCGGCGCCAGGACGCCAGGCCGCAGCAGAACGCGCGCCAGGCGGCCGCGCCTCCCCAGCAGCGCGCCCAGCAGAGCGGGGGCGGCGGCCGCCAGCGCCGTGGCGCCCCGACGAAGCTGGTCGTCTCCGAGGGCACCCTCACCGGCACGACGGTCGCCCTGCAGGGGCAGACCATCACGCTCGGCCGGGCCCACGATTCGACGATCGTGCTGGACGACGACTACGCCTCCAGCCGGCATGCCAGGATCTACCCGGACCGGGACGGGCAGTGGATCGTCGAGGATCTCGGGTCCACCAACGGCACGTATCTCGACCGGACCCGCCTCACCACCGCCACGCCGATTCCGCTGGGCGCGCCGATCCGCATCGGCAAGACCGTCATCGAGCTGCGGAAGTAGTGCTACGTCATGAATGAGTGCGAGCGGAGCGAGCGGGCCGAGGCGGTCCCCTCGACGGATCGCGCGGCGGACCGGCAGGTCCGGGCCGCGCACCGGCACGGGCTCCCGACCGGAGGGTGGGCAGTGTGGCTCGAGACCGGCTGTACCCCGAGGCGGCGTCGACAGGGCAGGTGCGCATGAGTCTGTCACTGCGCTTCGCCGCCGGGTCCCACAAGGGCATGATCCGCGAGGGCAACGAGGACTCCGGCTACGCCGGACCGCGGCTGCTCGCGATCGCCGACGGCATGGGCGGCCAGGCCGCCGGTGAGGTCGCCTCCTCCGAGGTGATCTCCACCCTGGTCACCCTCGACGACGACGTCCCCAGTTCGGACATCCTCACCTCGCTCGGTGCCGCGGTGCAGCGCGCCAACGACCAGCTGCGGATGATGGTCGAGGAGGACCCGCAGCTCGAGGGCATGGGCACCACGCTCACCGCCCTGCTGTGGACGGGCCAGCGCCTCGGCCTGGTCCACGTCGGCGACTCCCGCGCCTATCTGCTGCGCGACGGCGTCCTGACCCAGATCACGCAGGACCACACCTGGGTGCAGCGGCTCGTCGACGAGGGCCGGATCACCGAGGAAGAGGCCACCACCCACCCGCAGCGCTCGCTGCTGATGCGCGCGCTGGGCAGCGGCGACCATGTCGAACCGGATCTGTCGATCCGCGAGGTCCGCGCCGGTGACCGCTACCTCATCTGCTCCGACGGGCTGTCCGGAGTCGTCTCCCACCAGACGATGGAGGACACCCTCGCCAGCTACCAGGGCCCGCAGGAGACCGTGCAGGAGCTGATCCAGCTCGCGCTGCGCGGCGGCGGCCCCGACAACATCACGGTGATCGTCGCCGACGTCCTCGACGTCGACGGCGGCGACACCCTCGCCGGTCAGCTCAACGACACCCCCGTCATCGTCGGCGCGGTCGCCGAGAACCAGGCACAGCCCCACGACGGCGGAGCGATGCAGACCCCGGCCGGCCGCGCCTCCGGGCTCGGCCGCACCGGTTCGCCCCAGCAGCCGCCGGCGGGCGGCTTCGGCCCGCCCGGCAGCGGCGACGACCACGGCTACGGCGGAATGCCTCCGCAGGGCTCGTTCGGGGCGTACACCGACGAGGACTTCGACAAGCCGCGCACCGGCCGCAAGTGGCTGAAGCGAAGCTTCTTCCTGATCCTCGCGCTCGCCGTGCTCGGCGGCGGCGCGTACAGCGGCTACCGCTGGACGCAGACCCAGTACTACGTCGGTGCCAAGGACGAGCACGTCGCGCTGTACCGGGGCATCAGCCAGGATCTCGCCTGGCTGTCGCTCTCGGAGGTCGAGAAGGACCATCCCGAGATCGAACTCAAGTACCTCCCGCCGTACCAGCGCAAGCAGGTCGAGGACACGATCGCCGGGGGCAGCCTCGGCAAGGCGCAGACCAAGATCCAGGAGCTCGCCCTGCAGGCCTCGGCCTGCAAGAAGCAGGAGCAGCGCCGTGCGGCGGCCGACAAGGCCGCGGACCAGGCGAGCAAGCCCCCGGCCGGCGTGACCGCGCCCGACACCAAGCCCACCACAGCCGCTCCCTCCCCGGGCCCCACCCTCTCGGAGGACGAGCAGAAGCTGGCCTCGAACTGCGGCAAGCAGTAAGCACCCGTAGGGGGGCCTTTCACCACCATGAGCGTTGTCACCAACACGACCACCATCGGCGCGATCGAGGCGCCGAGCCGCCGCAACACCGAGCTGGCGCTGCTCGCGTTCGCCGTCGTCATCCCGGTGTTCGCGTACCTCAACGTCGGCCTCGCGATCGACGGTGAGGTGCCCTCCGGGATGCTCGGCTACGGGTTGGGCCTCGGCCTGCTCGCGAGCGTCGCGCATCTCGTGGTGCGGAAGTTCGCCCCGTACGCGGACCCGCTGCTGCTGCCGCTGGCCACGCTGCTCAACGGCCTCGGTCTGGTGCTGATCTGGCGGCTCGACCAGTCGCCGCGGCTGATCGCCACGTCCAAGCGCCTGTACGACAGCTTCAGTCCGGACGCCCCCCAGCAGATGCTGTACTCGGCGATCGGCATCGCCATGTTCGTGGGTGTGCTGCTGATCCTGAAGGACCACCGCGTCCTGCAGCGCTACACCTACATCTCGATGGTGGCGGCGCTCGTCCTGCTGCTCCTCCCGCTGGTGCCGGGCCTCGGTACGGCCGTCTACGGCGCGAAGATCTGGATCAACGTCGCGGGCTTCTCCATCCAGCCCGGCGAGTTCGCCAAGATCGTCCTCGCGGTGTTCTTCTCCGGCTATCTGATGGTGAAGAGGGACGCCCTGGCCCTGGCCAGCCGCCGCTTCATGGGGCTCTATCTGCCGCGCGGCCGCGACCTCGGCCCGATCATCACGATCTGGGCCGTCAGCCTCCTCATCCTGATCTTCGAGAACGACCTCGGCACCTCGCTGCTGTTCTTCGGCATGTTCGTGATCATGCTGTACGTGGCGACGGAGCGGACCAGCTGGATCGTCATGGGTCTGCTGATGTCCGTCGCGGGCGCCGTCGGCGTGGCCTCCTTCGCCAGTCACGTCCAGGCTCGTGTCGACGCCTGGGCGGACCCCTTCGCCTGTGCCGAAACGGTCGCCGCCTGTGACCAGATGACCCAGGTCATGATGTCCTTCGGCTCCGGCGGCATCCTCGGCACCGGCCTCGGCCAGGGCAACTCCGACCTGATCGGCTTCGCCGCCAACTCCGACTTCATCTTCGCCACCGTCGGCGAGGAGCTCGGACTGACCGGCGTCATGGCCTTCCTCCTCCTCTACGGCCTGATCATCGAGCGGGGTGTCCGCACCTCCCTCGCGGCCCGCGACCCGTTCGGCAAGCTGCTCGCCATGGGCCTGTCCGGCGCGTTCGCGCTGCAGATCTTCGTCGTCGCCGGCGGTGTGATGGGCCTCATCCCGCTGACCGGTATGACCATGCCGTTCCTCGCGTACGGCGGCTCCTCCGTGATCGCCAACTGGGCCCTGATCGGCATCCTCATCCGGATCAGCGACACCGCGCGCCGCCCGGCGCCCGCCCCCGCCCCGTCCCCCGACGCCGAGATGACCCAGGTGGTCCGTCCGTGAACAAGCCCCTGCGCCGGGTCGCGATCTTCTGCGGCCTGCTGGTCCTCGCCCTGCTGATCCGCGACAACTGGATCCAGTACGTCCGCGCCGACGAACTGAACGCGCACCCCCGCAACAAGCGCGTGCAGATCGAGCGGTACGCCAACGTCCGCGGCAACATCATCGTGGACGGCAAGCCCATCACCGGGTCGGTCGACTCCCAGGACCCGTACTACCGGTTCAAGCGGACCTACATCGACGGTCCCATGTGGGCCCCGGTGACCGGGTACGCCTCCCAGGCGTACGACGCCAACCAGATCGAGAAGATCGAGGACGGCATCCTCACCGGCAACGACGACCGGCTCTTCTTCGACCGCACGCTGGCGATGTTCACCGGCGACAAGAAGAAGGGCGGCGACGTCGTCACCACCCTGAGCGGCGCCGCCCAGAAGGCCGCCTTCGAGGGGCTCGGCAAGAAGACGGGCGCCGTCGTCGCCATCGAGCCCGGTACGGGCAAGATCCTGGCGCTGGCGTCCACCCCCTCCTACGACCCCTCGTCCTTCGCCGGCTACTCCGGCAAGGACGAGAAGGCGTGGGTCGCGCTCGAGAAGGACAAGAACAAGCCGAAGCTCAACCGCGCGCTGCGCGAGATCTACCCGCCCGGCTCCGTCTTCAAGGTCGTCACGGCGGCCGCGGCGCTGGAGCACGGCAAGGTCACGGACATCAACGCGCCGACGGACACCCCCGAGCCGTACAAGATCCCGCTCTCCAGCAAGAACATGGTCAACCACGCCCAGGGCTGCGAGAACGCCAGCCTGAACAAGGCGCTGGAAGTCTCCTGCAACTCCGTCTTCGCCAAGCTCGGTGACGAGGTCAGCCGCGACAAGATGGTCGAGACGGCGGAGAAGTTCGGCTTCAACGCCGAGCAGTTCACCCCGGTCCGCTCGGCCGCCTCCGTCTACGACAAGAAGATGGACCGCGGCGGGAACGCGCTCTCCTCCATCGGCCAGTTCAACACCGCCACCACCCCGCTCCAGATGGCGATGGTCACCGCCGCGATCGCCAACGACGGCAAGCTCATGAAGCCGTACATGATCGAGGAGCTGCGCGCTCCCAACCTCGACGTGCTCAAGCGGAACGAGCCCGAGGAGATGAGCCGCCCGGTCTCGCAGCAGAACGCCCAGCTGATCCAGACGATGATGGAGAACGTCGTCGAGAACGGCACCGGCCGCAACGCCGCCCTGAACATGGACGGCGTGAAGGTCGGCGGCAAGACGGGTACGGCCCAGCACGGCGAGAAGAACGCCAAGCGCCCCTACGCCTGGTTCATCTCCTACGCCAAGACCGACCAGGGATCCCCTGTCGCGGTCGCGGTCATCGTCGAGGACTCCGAGGGCACCTCCCGCGAGGACATCAGCGGTGGCGGCCTCGCCGCCCCGATCGCCAAGGCCGTGATGAAGGCGGTACTGAAGAACAAGAGCTGACCCCGCCGGCCGGGCACCGGCCGGATACCGGCCGTGTACCGGTCAGGTATCAGGTGCCGGTCACGGTCGGAACGCCTTCCGTGAGGCCGGTAGCGTATGCGCGAACAGCACACCGCCGGACCACACACGGGTGCGGTCGGGACAGACGGAGAGGGCTGGATCAGTTATGGAAGAGCCGCGTCGCCTCGGCGGCCGGTACGAGCTGGGCTCGGTGCTCGGCCGTGGTGGCATGGCAGAGGTCTACCTCGCCCACGACACCCGGCTCGGCCGCACCGTCGCCGTGAAGACGCTGCGGGCCGACCTCGCCCGTGACCCGTCCTTCCAGGCCCGGTTCCGCCGTGAGGCCCAGTCCGCCGCCTCGCTCAACCACCCGGCGATCGTCGCGGTCTACGACACCGGCGAGGACTATGTCGACGGGGTCTCCATCCCGTACATCGTGATGGAGTACGTCGACGGCTCCACCCTGCGTGAGCTGCTTCACTCCGGGCGCAAGCTGCTGCCCGAGCGCACGCTCGAGATGACGGTCGGCATCCTCCAGGCGCTGGAGTACTCGCACCGGGCCGGCATCGTGCACCGCGACATCAAGCCGGCGAACGTCATGCTGACGCGCACCGGCCAGGTCAAGGTCATGGACTTCGGCATCGCCCGCGCCATGGGCGACGCGGGCATGACCATGACGCAGACCGCCGCGGTCATCGGCACCGCCCAGTACCTCTCCCCGGAGCAGGCCAAGGGTGAGCAGGTCGACGCCCGCTCCGACCTGTACTCCACCGGTTGCCTGCTGTACGAGCTGCTGACCGTCCGGCCGCCGTTCGTGGGCGACTCCCCGGTCGCGGTCGCCTACCAGCACGTACGGGAGGAGCCGCAGCCGCCGAGCAACTTCGACCCCGAGATCACGCCCTCGATGGACGCCATCGTCCTGAAGGCACTGGTCAAGGACCCCGACTACCGCTACCAGTCCGCGGACGAGATGCGCGCCGACATCGAGGCGTGCCTCGACGGTCAGCCGGTCGCGGCGGCCGCGGCGATGGGAGCGGCCGCGTACGGCGGCGGTTACGGCGGCTACCCGCCGGACGACCAGCCGACGACGGCCCTGCGCCAGGCCGACCCGGCCGGCCAGACGTCCATGCTGCCTCCGATCAACCCGGACGACGGCGGCTACGGCTACGACGACCGCCCGGACCGCCGCCGCCAGAAGAAGTCGAACACCTCGACCATCCTGCTCGTCCTCGCGGGCATCCTGGTGCTCGTCGGCGCGGTCCTGATCGGCCTCTCGATCTTCGACGGCAAGAAGGGCGCGGAGCAGGTGCCCGTGCCGCAGCTCGTCGGCAAGACGCTGCAGGAAGCCGAGGGGCTCGCGACCAACGCCCAGGTGAAGGTCGCGCAGTCGGGCTCGGAGCGCTGCGACCAGCCGAAGGGCACGATCTGCCGGCAGAACCCGGTGGCGGACGGCACGGCGAAGATGAACGTCAACGAGACGATCTCGGTCGTCGTCTCGGAGGGCGCGCCGCAGATCGAGGTCCCGGACGTCACCGAGAAGTCCCAGGAGCGCGCGGAGGAACAGCTGCGGGCGAAGGGCTTCCGGGTGAAGGTCGAGAAGGAGGAGTCCGAGGAGGAGCCGGGCCGGGTGCTGCGTCAGAACCCGACCGGCGGCTCGAAGGCGGAGCAGAACACCGAGGTCACGATCACGGTGTCGAAGAAGAAGCAGACGCCGCTGCCCGACGTCACCAACAAGTCCTACGACGCGGCGGTGCAGCAGCTGAGCACGCTCGGCTTCACCAACATCGCCCGCCAGGACGTGGACTCGGACCAGCCCGCCGGCACGGTCATCGGCCAGACGCCGGAGGCCAACACCGACCAGTCCAAGGACGTCCAGATCACTCTGAAGGTCTCCAAGGGCCCGCAGCAGCAGGAGACCACGCTCCCGACCGGCCTCGCCGGGAAGAAGTTCGAGGAAGTGAAGCAGCAGCTCGAGGCGCTCGGCCTGGTCGTGGCGGCACAGGGCTCGGACAAGAGGAACGCGACCGTCCTGGGCACCAACCCGCCGGAAGGCAGCCCGGTCACCCAGGGTCAGACGATCACGGTCTACACGGCGGGCGGCGAGGACGGCAACGGATTCTTCGACTAGGTCCTGGGCCAGGTCCTGTCCGGCGCTGATCCGCCGGGCGGGGCCGGGACCCCGGTCCGCCGCGCACACCACCGGAAGAGCCCCGGCATCCAGAGGGATGCCGGGGCTCTCTCCTGCCCGTTCTCACCGAGCGCGCAGCTCCATCGGCGGCGTGCGGTCCCGGTCGACCTTCTCCGTGCGTTCCAGTTCGCCCCAGACGATGTAGCGGTAGTCCGAGGTGTACATCGGTGTGCATGTCGTCAGCGTGATGTAGCGGCCGGGCTTCTTCCTGCCCGACTCCTCCGGAACCGGCTGGAGGACGTCCACGTTGTACTTCGTCGTCTCCGGCAGGGTCTTGTACACCTTGTAGATGAACCAGGTGTCCTTGGACTCGAAGACGATCGAGTCGCCGTTCTTCAACTTGTGGATGTTGTGGAATTTCGCCCCGTGCCCGTCCCGGTGCGCGGCGAGCGTGAAGTTGCCCTGCTTGTCCTGGGGGAGGGCCGACTTGACCGGGTCGGTGTAGTAGCCGGCGACGCCGTTGTTGAGGGTGTCGCTGTCGGTGCCCTTCTTGACCAGTATCTCGCCGTTGTCCATGGCGGGTACGTGCAGGAAGCCGATGCCGTCCTTGGTGTCGAGGGCGCCCGGGCCACCGGCCCAGCGGTCGCGGACCTGCTCGCCTTCCTGGTCGGCGGCGCGGTCGGCGAGGACGTTGGTCCACCACAGGGAGTAGACGACGAAGAGACCGAGCACCAGGCCCGCGGTGATGAGGAGTTCACCGAAGAGGCTGATGATTCCGGCGATCCGGTTGCGCGCACGTGCCACTACGTCGTCCCGTCTGGAGGTGTGGAGGTCTCAGCCTACGAGCGCGTCCGGTTTCCCCTTGCTGCGCGGGCGTTCCTCGACCATCTTGCCCCACACGATCATGCGGTAGGTACTGGTGAATTCGGGGGTGCAGGTGGTCAGCGTGATGTACCGCCCCGGGCCCGTGAAGCCCGACCCCTTGGGCACCGGGTCGATGACCGCGACGTTCGACGGCGCGGTCTGCGGCAGGATGCTCGCCATCTCGTAGGTGTAGTACGTGTCCTGGGTCTCGACGACGATGGGATCGCCCGGCCGCAGCTGGTTGATGTACCTGAACGGCTCGCCGTGCGTGTTGCGGTGGCCGGCCACGGCGAAGTTGCCCTGCTTGTCGGAGGGCATCGCCGTCTTCAGCGTGCCGTCGGCGTAGTGGCCCACCATGCCCCGGTCCAGGACCTTGGACTTGTTGATGCCCTCGGCGATGGGGACGACCACGTCGAGCTTGGGGATGTACATGATCGCGAAGCCCTGTCCCGGCTCGAACGCCTCGGGTGCGCGGCCCTTCGACCAGGCGTCCTCGATCTGCTCCTTCGCCTTGTCCGTCTGCTGCCCGGCCCTGACGTTGGTCCACCACAGCTGGTAGGTGACGAACAGGAGCATGACGACGCCGAAGGTGATGAACAGTTCGCCCACCACCCGGCTGGCGACCACGCCGACGCTCTCCTTGCGGGCGCGTGCCGCCCGGCGGGCCTCGACGCGTGACAGGGGGGCGGCGGGTGCGGCCGCCGCCGGGGGGGCCGCACCGCGCCGGCCCTTGCCCTTGGCGGCACGCCGGCGCTCGGCCCGGCCGGGCCCGAGGTCGGGCGTGGGCGTGGGGGCGGGCGTGGGCTCCACGGAACGCAGGGCCATCGTCTCGTCGAACGGCTGGTACGGATCGTGCGGCGCCTCGTAGGCCGTCTCAAGGGGCCTGTGGGGCTCCTGGGACGCCTGCGGCTCCCCTACCGGCTCGTACCCGGCCGCGGCCCCGTAGGGGGGCTGGTAGGCCGTCTCCTCGTATCCCGGCGCGGATATGGGGTCCGGAGCGGAGGGCGGCGGCACGGCGTGCGGTACGGATCGGGGTGCGGACTCCGGCACGGGCGCTCCGTACTCCGAGGCGGGAACAGGCTCTGGTTCCTCCGGCAGGTTCGTCGCCCGGAACCACGGCGACCCCGCCGTCACGCGACGGCCTTGCCCACCACCGGCGCGAGCCCCGCCGACCGCCCGACCGCCCCCTTGTCGCCGCACTGCTCCAGCCAGTTGGCGAGCATCAGGTGGCCGTGCTCGGTGAGCACCGACTCCGGGTGGAACTGCACGCCCTCGACGGCGTGTTCGCGGTGGCGCAGCCCCATGATGATGCCGTCCTCGGTCCGGGCCGTGACCTCCAGCTCGGCGGGGAGGTCCGCGGGCTCGGCGGCCAGCGAGTGGTAGCGGGTCGCGGTGAACGGCGACGGCAGGCCCGCGAAGACGCCCTTGCCCTCGTGGCGGACGAGGGAGGTCTTGCCGTGCAGCAGCTCGGGGGCGCGGTCGACCACACCGCCGTACGCCACGGCCATCGACTGCATGCCCAGGCAGACACCGAAGACCGGCACGCCGGTGGCCGCGCAGTGGCGCACCATGTCGATGCAGACGCCGGCCTGTTCGGGCGCGCCCGGCCCGGGAGAGAGCAGGACGCCGTCGAAGCCGTCCTGAGCGTGGCTCAGTCCGACCTCGTCGTTGCGCACCACCTCGCACTCGGCGCCGAGCTGGTAGAGGTACTGAACGAGGTTGAAGACGAAGCTGTCGTAGTTGTCGACGACGAGAATCCGCGCGCTCACTGGCCGTCCACCGTCACATCATTGAACGGAAGCAGAGGCTCCGCCCAGGGGAACACATACTGGAAGAGCGCGTAGACGACGCCGAGGACCAGCACGAGCGACAGGATGCCTCGCACCCACGCGTTGCCCGGCAGATGCCGCCAGATCCAGCCGTACATGACGTCCGCCGCCCCTTCCGTTCGTTACGGGTCCAGACTACGGGGCGATGCCCTCGCGAGGGGTCAGCTGTCCAAAGCCGGCGGCTTGCCCCGCGTCACATTCCGGGTGACGTCCAGGCGGGCCCGGACGCTCAGCCGGTGGCTGCCGCCCCACTCCGAGGCGCCAGGGCCCGCGGGCCGGGCATGATCCAAACGAAAGACCCTAGCTCACAGGCTTCGCGTGGTGGAGATCCACCGTGCCCGAGTAGCCGGGGAGAGTCACCGCCCCGTGCTCGTCCACTTTCCAGCCGAGCCCGTACGCCTTCACGTACAGCTGGTAGTTCTGGATCGCCGGGGAGTCGGCGAGCGCCTTGGCGAGCCTGCCGCGGTCACCCACGGCGGTGATCTTGTACGGCGGTGAGTAGACCCGGCCCTGGAGGATCAGGGTGTTGCCCACGCAGCGCACCGCGCTGGTCGAGATGAGCCGCTGGTCCATGACCTTGATCCCCTTGGCGCCGCCCTTCCACAGGGCGTTCACGACGGCCTGGAGGTCCTGCTGGTGGATCACGAGGTCGTTGGCCTGCGGTTCGGGGTAGCCGGGGGCCGCCTGGGCGTTCGCGGGGGCATCATTGAGGGTGACGGTCAGCCCGGAACCGGAGGTCTCCGCGGTCCCGGCGGCCGCCTCCAGGGCGCGGAGCCTCTCGTCCTCGGCCCTGGTGGAGCCGTCGTCGCGGGCGGCGAGTGCGTCAACCTGCCGACGCACCGCGGCGGTGGACTCGTCCAGGCCCGCGTTCTTGTGGCTGCGCTCCTCGATCAGGTCGGAGAGCCTCAGGAGCGAGGCGTCCGTACGGATGTTGGTGCCCTTGGCGGTGTTGAAACTGGTGACGAAGATCAGCCCGGCGAGGGCGAAAACAGCAGCGGTGAGGAGCCGGACGGGCCGCCATCGGAAGGCTCGGCCCGGCCCGGTGGGAGAGTCGGCGGAATTGCTCAACGTACCCTGATCCCCTTCGGTGCCACGGAAGCACTACGCTAACGGACGCCCGGGGGACGCAGTGGTCCTCCTACGTCACATCCCGGCGCCAGCCACAGTTCCCTGCGCGGTCACGCAGCGCATCGACAGGAGAGTCCCTCGTGCCGAAGTCACGTATCCGCAAGAAGGCCGACTTCACGCCTCCGCCCGCCCAGCAGGCCACCAACATCAAGCTGACCAACCGCAGCTGGGTGGCACCGGTGATGCTGGCGCTGTTCCTGATCGGGCTGGTGTGGATCGTCGTCTTCTACGTCACCGACGGCACGCTGCCGGTGAAGTCCCTCAACAACTGGAACATCGTCGTGGGCTTCGGCTTCATCGCGGCCGGGTTCGGCGTCTCCACCCAGTGGAAGTAGCCTCCCCACGTGCGGCGGCCCGGCTGGTCCCCCGGCCGGTCGCCCGAGTTATCCACAGCGTTGTGCACAGCACTGGATAACTTACGAAGATCTGTGGATAACCCGGTGCTCGGTTGACGCCGGTGTGACTGCGACAGCCTCTTCGAGGGCACCGCACGCCCCTTGTCCCTCCTGGAAAGACCCAGGTCAGGGACGAGGGGCACAGTTGTTCCCCAGGACGGGTGCCCGATCCGCCACGCGCTGTGGATAACTCTGGGGAAAGCTTCCCCAGGAGCTCGTCCACAGCCCCTCGCGCTCAGGTGAGCGCGGCCGTGCGGGCGATGACCGTCCCCAGGTCGATCAGAAGGACCAGCCCGCAGGCCGCGTACTGCACCAGGGCCCGCCGTTTCCGTGGTGCGTGCACCAGGGCGTAGGTGACCAGGGCGCCTCCGACGAGGCCACCGATGTGCGCCTCCCAGGAGATCCCCGGGCGGGTGAAGGTCAGCAGCAGCGACAGCGCGGTGAACAGGACGACCGGCCGCATGTCGTACCGCTTCCGGCGGGCCAGCACCACCCACGAGCCGATCAGGCCGAAGACGACGCCCGAGGCGCCCAGCGAGGGCTGGTTCGGCGCGGCGAACAGGAACGCGAGCACCGAGCCGGAGAGCCCGGAGAGCAGGCACAGCAGGGTGTAGCGGATCCGCCCGAGCTCCGGTTCGACGATTCCGCCGATGATCCACAGACCCAGCATGTTGAAGAGGAAGTGCGGGATCTCCTGGTGCAGGACGGTGGAGGTCACCAGCCGGTACCACTCGCCGTCCGCGACGCCCACCACCTCGCCGAGCACCGGGTTGTACGCGTAGCCGATCAGCGACAGCTCGTCCACGAGCCGGTCGCCCGCGACCTGGACGGCGATGAACAGGGCGAGGTTGATCGCGATGAGGATCTTGGTGATGAAGCGCCCGTCGGACGCCACCCGGCCGCCCGCCAGGGTCCGCGGCTGGTTGGCGTCGGGCGCGTGGCCCGTGCCGGAGCCGGTGCGTACGCAGTCGGGACACTGGAAACCGACGGACGCGGAGACCATGCACTGCGGGCAGATCGGCTTCTCGCAGCGGGTGCAGCTGATGCCCGTCTCGACGTCCGGGTGGCGGTAACAGCGCGGCAGGCCGGTCTCCGGCTCCATGGAGGTCCCTCCCGGGTTCAGGGGGCGGCTGGGGTCTGCGTACCGGCGGCGGAAGGGCCGCACGGCACCGCCCCGCCCTCCCTACGGATGAGCGGGGCGAAAAGGTTCCCGGGTCACCGGCTCATCGGCTCACCGGGTCACCGGGATCGCGGATTCGGGAGCGCTCGGCCGGGCACGTGGGCGGGCGGCTCCGGTGCGTTCGGCTCCCGTGCGTTCGGTTCCCGTGCTCAGCTCTGGCGCTTCTCGATCACGACCGACTCCAGGACCACGTCCCGCACCGGGCGCTCGGTGCGCGGGTTGGTCTCCGTGGTGGAGATCGCGTCGACGACCTTCTTGCTCGCCTCGCCCACCACCTCGCCGAAGATGGTGTGCTTGCGGTTGAGCCAGCTCGTGGCGCCGAGCGTGATGAAGAACTGCGAGCCGTTCGTACCCGGGCCGGCGTTGGCCATGGCCAGCAGGTACGGGCGGTCGAAGAACAGCTCGGGGTGGAACTCGTCCGGGAACTCGTAGCCCGGCCCGCCCGTCCCGTTCCCCAGCGGGTCGCCGCCCTGGATCATGAAGCCGCTGATGACGCGGTGGAAGACCGTGCCGTCGTAGAGACGGTCGGTGGAGACCTTGCCGGTGGCGGGGTGGGTCCACTCGCGCCGGCCCTCGGCGAGTTCCACGAAGTTCCGGACCGTCTTGGGGGCGTGGTTCGGCAGCAGCCGGATCTCGATGTCGCCCTGGCTGGTCTTCAGAGTGGCGTAAAGCTGCTCGGCCACGGTCCGCCTTCCATAGATCTCTTCTGGGGGCCTCCTCCGAGAGGTGCTCCGAAGATCGTCTCCGAAGGTCTTCTCCGAGGTCTCCCCTGGCGGTCCGATCCTCGCATGCCCCGGATGCCCGCCAACGCATGCCGGACCACGATCCGGCAGGCATGATTTCGAAAAGGGTGGAAAGGCGAAAAACCGACACCGCCACCGAGTAGGAGGATCCCGTGACCCGGATGGACAGCGTGCGCGCCGCGACCGATTCGGCCAAGGACAGCGTGCTGCACGCCGCGGAAGTGGTGGCGCCCTATGCCGGCACGGCGAAGGACCACGCCGCGCTGTATGCGGGCTCGGCCAAGGACCACGCCGCGCTGTATGCGGGCTCGGCCAAGGACCACGCCGCGCTCTACGCGCACGCGGCACGCGTCCGGCTCGCGCCGAAAGTCTCGAAGGCCGCTCTTCGGGCCCGTACTCAAGCTCGTGTGCAGTACGACTCCCGTGTCGCACCGCATGTACCGCCGCGGGTCGACGCCGCCGCGCAACGTGCCGCGGTACGGACCCGCAAGGCCGCCCGTCAGGCGGCCGACTACACCGTTCCGCGTGTCGAGCACGCGGTCGCCGCGACCGGTCCGGTTCTCGACGAGGCCGGGTCGCGCTCCACCGCCGCCTGGGCCGCGCTGCGCGGTCAGGTGACGCCGAAGGAGATTCAGAAGATCGTGAGGAAGCACGAGCGTCGGGCCAGGGCCGGACGTCTCGGAAAGCGACTCGCGATCCTCGGTGTGCTGGCCGGCGGCGCCTACGCCGCCTGGAAGTGGTGGGACAAGCAGGCCAACCCGGACTGGCTGGTCGAACCGCCCGCTCCCACCGAGGTCGACGAGGGGGTCGCGCTGTCGTCCGTCGACGGCAGCGGGTCTCTCGACGCCGAGATGGAGGCCAAGCAGGCCGAAGCCGATGCGGCGGCCGCTGAGGGGACCGAGGCCACGGACCGCGACGAGCGTCGCTGAGCGGCCTCGGCGCAGGGCGCGGGGAGCGAGATGACTCCCCGCGCCCTACGCCGCGGCGGCAAGTGCCAGTCCCGAGAGCTCGGAGTGGTCGGCCGTGTCCGTCTCGGTCGGGGAGCCGGCGCGGCGGTGGCGTACGGAGGGCGAGGAACCGTGGGCCTCGGCGCTGATGCGCTGCTTGATCGTGGGCGGCAGCGAGCGGTCCCGCACCGGGCTCCACCGATGCGTCCGCTGTGCCGGTACGGCGGCGAAGGCAGCTGTGCCGCGGTGGGCGACGCTGCCGGGGGCGGTCGGCTCCTCCGGCCGCTGGACGGAGGGGGCCTGCGCGGCGGTGGCGTTGCCCGCCAGGCCGACGGAGGCGAGCAGGGCGAAGAGTACGGAGATGAAGGCGGTCCAGAACTGCTTGACCTTGGCGGTGGCCATGGCCCCTCGCTTTCGTGACGTTCCCGGATGGATCATTTCGGGTTGCGCGCTTTACATACCTTTCTCATGATGTGTACGCACTTCCGGATTCCACGGAGCGACGCCGTCGGCGCGCAGTTCTTCCGATGAACACCACCCGTACGGCTCAGCGGGCCCCGACGGGGTCGCCGTACCGCGGCTCCCCGGAGGGATGAGCCCCCGACCGCTCGGCCCACCGCACCGCGGGCCCGGTCGCCGCCGAGGCGGCCAGGAAGATCCCGCCGAGCACGAGCCATCCCGGCACGCCCCAGGTGACCAGCAGCGACGTGACCAGCAGCGGTCCGAGCGTCCTCGCGACCGGGACCCCGATGCCGAAGAACCCCTGGTACTGCCCGACCCGGTCGGCCGGCGCCAGGGCGAAGCCGATCTGCCAGGACCCGGCGGAGTGACGCATCTCCGCGGCGACCTGGAGGGCGGCGGCGAGGAGGAGGACGGCGACCGTCGTCCACGGCCCGAGTCCGGCCGCCGTCACCGCGAAGACCGCACACGCCGCCAGCATGATGACGCCGGAGCGGCCCACCGCGCGCGTGGCCTCGGCGAGGCCGGTCACCGCCCTGGCGGTACGGACCTGGAAGAGCGTCACGGCCCCCGTGTTGAGGACGAAGAGCGCGGAGACCACCCACCCCGGTGCCGAGGTCCGCTCCACGATCCACAGCGGCAGGGCGAGGCTGAGCAGCGGCAGCCGCAGGAGCAGCAGCGCGTTCAGGAAGGTGAGCAGCGCGTACGGACGGTCGCGCAGCACCCGCAGGCGCGGCTCGCCGCCACCGGACGCGGGGGTGCCGGGCACCAGCGGCAGCCGGCGCAGCACGAGCGCGCAGACGAGGAAGCTCAGGGCGTCCAGGGCGAACACCGAGAGGTACGCGACGGGGGTTCCGGCGTGCAGGGCGAGTCCGCCGATCCCCGCGCCGACGGCGAGTCCGCCGTTGAGCGTGGCCTGGAGCCTGGCCAGGACCTCCGTACGGGCCGTGGGAGCGACGAGCCCGGCGAGCAGCGCCTGACGGGCGGCGGCGAGGCCGCTCTGGGCGGTGGCGTAGACGGTGGCGGCGATCAGGAACGGCACGAAGGAGCGGATGAGGAGGAACGAGCCGACGGCGGCCGCGGTCGTGAGCGCGAGGAGAACCGCCGTGCCGCGTGGGCCCCGCCGGTTGGCGAGATGCCCGAGCGGTACGCCCGCGACGGAGCCGACCGCCCAGGCGAGGGTGAGCCCGAGGCCGATCTGGGGCGCGGAGAGCCCGACGAACCGGGTGAAGTAGAGGGCCGAGGAGACGTAGAAGGCCCCGTCGCCGATCGCGTTGCTCAACTGCGCGAGGAGGAGCGCTCGCGGCGCTCCGGCGGCTCGGGGAGCCCGGGAGGAGGTGTTCGCCATAGGAGCGACGCTAGGAGCGGGTGGCCCATCCAGACAGGTCCATTGACCGCCGGGGAGCCTGGGCCACTTCTGCTCCTGAAGCGCCGCACGCGGCAGCGGACGGCCCAGCACGGCGCAGGCAGAGCGGAAAAAAGACCCCCCTGAGCGCTTCTACGCAGCTCAGAGGGGTCTCATCCGGTGGAGCCTAGGGGAGTCGAACCCCTGACATCTGCCATGCAAAGACAGCGCTCTACCAACTGAGCTAAGGCCCCGGAACGAGAACAGAGTACCGGGTCATCCGCTGGATCTCGCAAAAGGATTGGGACTCCCGGTCGGCGACCACGCTCCGTAAGATGCTGACCGAGGTTCGCAGTGGCGAACCGCAGGGATGGGGAGAAGTAATGGATGCAGCGCAGCAGGAAGCCACGGCCAGAGCCAGGGAGCTTCAGCGCAGTTGGTACGGAGAGCCGCTGGGGGCGCTCTTCCGTCGGCTGATCGACGATCTCGGGCTGAACCAGGCCAGGCTGGCGGCCGTGCTCGGACTGTCGGCACCCATGCTTTCCCAGCTGATGAGCGGCCAGCGGGCCAAGATCGGCAACCCCGCGGTGGTGCAGCGCGTGCAGGCGCTGCAGGAGCTGGCGAGCCAGGTCGCCGACGGCAGCGTCAGCGCGGCCGAGGCCACGGACCGGATGGACGAGATCAAGAAGTCGCAGGGGGGCTCCGTGCTGACCGGCACCAGCCAGACGACCAACAGCTCCGGTGCGCCGACGGTGCGCCGGGTGGTCCGCGAGATCCAGTCGCTGCTGCGCTCCGTGGCTGCCGCCGGCGACATCATCGACGCGGCCGACTCCCTCGCCCCGGCCCATCCGGAACTGGCAGAGTTCCTCCGGGTGTACGGCGCCGGGCGCACCGCGGACGCGGTCGCGCACTACGAGTCGCACCAGAACTGACGCCGAGCCGCCGGCCCGCCCGTACAGCGATCGGAACGGGCCCGGCGGAACCGATTCGGCACGACGGAACCGATTCGGCACGACGGGGAGCGGGCGCAGCGCAATGGGTGAGGTCTTCGCCGGTCGGTACGTGCTGATCGACCCGATCGGACGTGGTGGCGTCGGCGCGGTCTGGCGCGCCTGGGACCACCGGCGCCGCCGCTATGTGGCGGCCAAGGTCCTCCAGCAGAGCGACGCCCACACGCTGCTCCGCTTCGTGCGCGAGCAGGCGCTGAGGATCGACCACCCGCATGTCCTCGCCCCGGCCAGTTGGGCCGCGGACGACGACAAGGTGCTGTTCACCATGGACCTGGTGGCCGGCGGTTCCCTGGCGCATGTCATCGCCGACTACGGCCCGCTGCCGCCGCGCTTCGTCTGCACGCTGCTCGACCAGTTGCTGTCCGGGCTCGCCGCGGTGCATGCCGAGGGGGTCGTGCACCGCGACATCAAACCGGCGAACATCCTGCTCGACGTGACCGGAGCCGGGCGGCCGCATCTGCGGCTGTCCGATTTCGGCATCTCCATGCGCAAGGGTGAACCACGTCTGACCGAGACCGACTACGTGGTGGGCACGCCGGGTTACTTCGCACCCGAGCAAATGATGGGCTCGGAACCGGACTTCCCGGCCGATCTGTTCGCGGTCGGCCTGGTCGCGCTCTATCTGCTCCAGGGTCAGAAGCCCGATTCCCGGGCGCTGATCGAGTACTTCATGGCGCACGGCACCCCCGGCGCCCCGCACGGCGTTCCCGAGCCGCTGTGGCAGGTGATCGCGGGTCTGCTTCAACCGGATCCGCAGGCACGGTTCCGGACGGCCACGGGCGTACGCAAGGCGCTCACCGCCGCGGTCGAGTTGCTGCCCGAGGCGGGCCCGGACGAGGAGCCGGTCGAGGTCTTCGACCAGATCGGGCCGCTGCCGCCCGGCTTCGGCCCGAACGGTCCCGAGAAGCCGGCGCCGCCGGCCCCGGCCGCCATGCCCGCTCCCGCCCCCATCCACGTACAGCAGCGGCTGTCCGCCGAGCAGTCCCGGCAGCCGGTACCGCAACCTTCCGAGACGGGGAGCTTCCATCTGCCCCCGCCCCCGGGGCAGCCCGCCGCCGGCCCCGCCCGGCATCCCTCCGCGCACGCCGTCTCCGCCCATCCCGCCGGCGCGGCGGATGTCGCCCAGATCCCGACGGCCGCGGGGTCGTACGAGCATGCCACTACCCGGCCCTACACCACTCGGGCCGCGCAGGTTCCGCATCAGGCCGCCGATGTCCCGGTGACCACTCCGGTGAGGCGGCCGGGACCGCCCCCGAAGGTGGCGGTCCCGGTGCTGATCGTGGCGCTGATCTGCTTCGCGGTCGGTATCTGGGCGCTCACCCAGACCTGACGGCCGAAGGCCGTCGGCTCCCGGGCCGTGACGGAGGGCCCCCTACCAGGCCGCCGGTGGTCCGAACCGCGCCGGACCGTCCTGCGGTACCCGGGCCGCCCGCCGTCGCGCCACGACCGTCCACACCCCGAGGGCGAGGACCAGCACGGAACCGGCCCCGATGCCGGCCGCGGCGACGAGCCGCATCGAGTGGCTCTTCTGCGCCTGCGGTCCGCTGTGACCGCTGGCCGCCGCTTCCTTGTCGTCCTCGGTGACCTGGAAGGGCCCGGCGTCCCCGGCGTACGCGGGCCCGGCCTTCGGCGTCCCGGTGATGTTCACCCGGAGCGTCAGCGGCACCGGCTTGTCCCCGTACGCCTTGGCGACCTCCGGGCTGAGGGTGGCCGACAGGTAGTACCAGCCGGCGAACCGGAGGGCGTTCGTATAGCTGTTGGAGGAGTACCGGTTCTCGAAGGCCACCGGCCGGTGCGGGTCCAGCGCCAGCGTCGCGGGATCGCCGTCGTAGCTGACGGTGTCCTGGTCGACGTGCCCGCGCGCCGGGTTGTCGAGCGACAGCACGAGCGCGTTGCCGATGTACGTGTCACCTGAGGTGCTGGTGCCCAGCTCCGCGGTGGCGAAGATCTGCTGGTTCCAGTCGACCGGCACGCGGTAGAAGAGCGTCTGGCCGGGCTTGATGTCGGTGCGCCACTCGCCCTGGCGCAGCGAGGTGGCGTCATGGAAGCCGGCGCCGCCCTGCCGCTTCCGGGGCCCGCCCGCGGGCGGCGGGGGCGAGGACGAGGGCCAGTCGTCCGGCAGCGCGGTGGGGCCGGTCCGCTTCACTCCCGGCTCGGTGAGGTACCGGATCTCCAGGTCCCAGTCCTCGGGTGTGGAGGAGGACTTGGAGGTCCGCTCGACGAGCACGTAGTACGTGCCGGCCTGCTGGCAGGTGGAGCTGCCCGCCTCGATCGTGCGGTGGGCGTAGGCGGTGACGGGCCGGGTGAACCCGGCGGACTCGAACGCCGTGTCCTGGTGACCGCACTGGGAGTTGGAGCCGTCCCGCATGCTCACCTTGATGCCGTCACCGTACTCGGGCTTGCCGCCGGGCTTGGGGACGGCGACCACGGAGACGTACGCGTTCCGCTCGGCGTCGAGATCGACGCGGTAGTAGAGCTTGCCGTCCTTCTCGATGGTGTCCCGGTAGGTCCCGCCGGCCGTCAGCCGCTCGGCGTCCAGGCTGGAGGCCGCGCCCTCGACCCGCTGCGCCGCGCCATCGAAGGTGTACGGGCTCTCGCCTGCCGCCCACGCCTGGCCGGGAAGGGCCGCGGCCGCGCACACCGCCGCGACCAGCGCTCCGGCCGTCCGTCCTGTGCGGAGCACGCCCCGCCCCCACCGCGTCTTCACACGCCTCTCCTCGCCTCCACCTGACATTTGCCATCGCAATGCGATCGTTCACGTACGCGAACTGCGGGGATCTCCGTCCGGCCCCCGAACAGCACGAAGCCCCGGCCGCTCAAGCGCGGCCGGGGCTTCGCCCACAGACAGTCTGCGTCTCACACACCCGAACCTGCGGGCACGGAGTCGGTCGCCTCCGTCCACAGATCCTGCTCGGCGCGATCCGCCTGGATCTGGCGGTACACGAGGAGCCCGCCGATGGCGGCCAGTGCGACCAGGAGAAGCTTCTTCACCGCGCGACCTCGTCTTTCGTTGACGTAGGAGACTTCTGACGCCCACTCTACACATCGACCGATACCGATCGGTGACCTACTCCCCGGTCTTCCGGGCCGTGTACCGACGACAAAAGCGATCGGCCCGGACGGATAATCCGTCCGGGCCGATCATGTCTGTGGGGCTAACAGGATTTGAACCTGTGGCCTCATCCTTATCAGGGATGCGCTCTAACCAACTGAGCTATAGCCCCGCCGCGCTCTTGCGGGGTGTCCCGCGCGCTGACTCCTGAAGATTAGCGCACGTGGGGGCCAGTCCCAAAATCGGTTACTCGTCCTCCGCCAGCGTGAGCTCCACACCGCCGACGAAACCGGCCGACAGGTTGTAGATGAACGCGCCCAGCGTCGCCAGCGCGGTCATCAGGACCACGTCGATGACCGCGATCACCGACGTGAACGTGAGTACCCGCGGCAGCGAGAGGAACGACTGCAGATCGAACCCGTTGGACTCGTTCGAGCCCGTCGCCTCGCTGATCGTGCCGCCGACGGTCGAGAAGACGCCCATGGCGTCCATCACCATCCACAGCACCGCCGCCGCCACGACCGTGCAGATGCCGAGGGCGATGGAGAGCAGGAAACTCACCTTCATCACCGACCACGGATCGGCCTTGGCCACCCGCAGCCGCGCCTTGCGCGTACGAGGCGTGGTGCGTGCCCCCGTACGCGGTCGGCGCACCGCCGCCGCGTTCTGGCCGTCCGCGCCACCCGTACCGCCGACGGCCGGCGCCTGAGCGCCGTACGCCTGCGGTGGGTGGTACGGCCCGCCCGGCTGCTGCGCTCCCGCGCGCTCGCCCGGCAGCGGCCCGTTGTACGTGTCGTACGAAGGCTTGGCCCCTCGACTGTCCGTCACCGCAACCCCCTGGGAGTCCGTGGTGGAACCACGGGCACCGTCCGCTCCAGCACCGGCGGAAGCTCCGGCAGCCGCCGATCCGGCGCCCGTGGCTCCACTCACGCTCTACTCCTCGTGCTCCCCGGCCGAGGGCTCGATGCCCTCGGCTGCCTCGGCCTCGGCCGCGGTCGCGGCCTCGACGCCTTCGACGTCCTCGGCCTCGACGACCTCTTCGGCCTCGCTGCCCGCCTCGGCGTTACGTGCGATGCCGACGACGGCATCGCGCTTGCCCAGATTGATCAGCTGGACGCCCATGGTGTCACGGCCGGTCTCCCTGACTTCGTTGACTCGCGTGCGAATCACACCACCGGAGAGCGTGATGGCGAGGATCTCGTCCGTCTCCTCGACCACCAGCGCGCCCACGAGCGAACCACGGTCCTCCACGATCTTGGCGGCCTTGATACCGAGGCCACCGCGACCCTGGACGCGGTACTCGTCGACGTTGGTCCGCTTCGCGTACCCACCGTCGGTGGCGGTGAAGACGAAAGTACCCGGCCGGACGACATTCATCGAGAGCAGCTCGTCGCCCTCGCGGAAACTCATCCCCTTGACGCCGGATGTGGCACGCCCCATCGGGCGCAGCGCGTCGTCCGTCGCGGTGAACCTGATCGACTGCGCCTTCTTGCTGATGAGCAGCAGATCGTCCTCGGCCGACACCAGCTCGGCGCCGATCAGCTCGTCGTCGCCGCCGTCCTCGGTCTCCCGGAGGTTGATCGCGATGACACCGCCCGAACGCGGCGAGTCGTAGTCCTTCAGCGCGGTCTTCTTCACCAGGCCGCCCTTGGTGGCGAGCACCAGGTACGGCGCGGCCTCGTAGTCGCGGATCGCCAGGATCTCGGCGATCTGCTCGTCCGGCTGGAAGGCCAGGAGGTTGGCCACGTGCTGGCCGCGCGCGTCCCGGCCGGCGTCCGGAAGCTCGTACGCCTTCGCACGGTAGACCCGGCCCTTGTTGGTGAAGAACAGGAGCCAGTGGTGGGTCGTGGACACGAAGAAGTGGTCGACGATGTCGTCCTGCTTCAGCTTCGTACCGCGCACACCCTTGCCGCCGCGCTTCTGCGAGCGGTAGTCCTCGGTCTTCGTACGCTTCACATAGCCGCCACGCGTGATGGTGACGACGATGTCCTCCTCGGCGATGAGGTCCTCGATGGACATGTCACCGTCGAAGGGCACCAGCTTGGAGCGTCGGTCGTCGCCGAACTTCTCGACGAGGACCGCGAGCTCCTCGCTGACGATGGCGCGCTGGCGCTCCTCGGAGACGAGGATCGCGTTGTACTCGTTGATCTTGGCCTGGAGCTCGTCGTGCTCGGCGACGATCTTCTGGCGCTCCAGGGCGGCGAGCCGGCGCAGCTGCATCTCGAGGATGGCGTTGGCCTGGATCTCGTCGATCTGGAGCAGGCCCATCAGGCCCTCGCGCGCGACGTCGACGGTGTCGCTGCGCCGGATGAGCGCGATGACCTCGTCGATCGCGTCGAGCGCCTTGAGCAGGCCGCGCAGGATGTGGGCGCGCTCCTCCGCCTTGCGCAGACGGAACTTCGTCCGGCGGACGATGACCTCGATCTGGTGCGTCACCCAGTGGCGGAT
Organism: Streptomyces sp. NPDC003027; assembly: GCF_053591435.1. Taxonomy (NCBI): domain Bacteria; kingdom Bacillati; phylum Actinomycetota; class Actinomycetes; order Kitasatosporales; family Streptomycetaceae; genus Streptomyces; species Streptomyces sp. NPDC003027. The sequence continues at coordinate 28,642 of NZ_JBSFTU010000006.1, read as the reverse complement.
GAACGCGTCCAGGGAGAGGGTGCGCGGCACACCGTCGACGAGCGCCAGCATGTTCGCGCCGAAGTTCGTCTGCAGGTCGGTGTGCTTGTACAGGTTGTTGAGCACGACCTTGGCGACGGCGTCGCGCTTGAGCACGATGACGAGCCGCTGGCCGGTACGGGAGGAGGTCTCGTCGCGGACGTCGGCGATGCCGCCGATCTTGCCGTCCTTGACCAGGTCGGCGATCTTCTGCGCGAGGTTGTCGGGGTTGGTCTGGTAGGGCAGCTCCGTGACCACCAGGCACTGGCGGTTCTGGATCTCCTCGACCTCGACGACCGCGCGCATCGTGATCGAGCCACGACCGGTGCGGTACGCCTCCTCGATGCCCTTGCGGCCCACGACCAGCGCACCGGTCGGGAAGTCAGGGCCCTTGATCCGCTCGATGAGCGCGTCGAGCAGCTCCTCGTGGGTGGCCTCGGGGTGCTCCAGCGCCCACTGGGCACCGGCGGCGACCTCGCGCAGGTTGTGCGGCGGGATGTTGGTCGCCATACCGACCGCGATACCGGCGCTGCCGTTGACCAGCAGGTTCGGGAAGCGGGCCGGGAGGACCGTCGGCTCCTGGTTGCGGCCGTCGTAGTTGTCCTGGAAGTCGACGGTCTCCTCGTCGATGTCCCGGAGCATCTCCATCGACTGCGGCATCATCTTGCACTCGGTGTACCGCATGGCGGCGGCCGGGTCGTTGCCCGGGGAACCGAAGTTGCCGTTGGAGTCGACGAGCGGCATCCGCATCGACCACGGCTGGGCCAGGCGGACCAGGGCGTCGTAGATGGAGGAGTCGCCGTGCGGGTGGTACGTGCCCATGACGTCACCGACGACGCGGGCGCACTTGTAGAAGCCCTTCTCGGGGCGGTAGCCGCCGTCGTACATCGCGTACAGCACGCGCCGGTGGACGGGCTTGAGGCCGTCCCGTACGTCGGGCAGCGCGCGGGACACGATGACGGACATCGCGTAGTCGAGGTACGAGCGCTGCATCTCGGTCTCGAGCCCGACGGGCTCGACACGGAGGGCGACCGGCTCTTCTTCTTCGGTCGTGACAGGGGTGTTCTCGTCGGCCATTGCTGGTCTTCAGTCCTTTCGTGCGGTCAGCTGAGACCGACTCAGATGTCGAGGAAGCGGACGTCCTTGGCGTTGCGCTGGATGAACGAGCGCCTCGCCTCCACGTCTTCGCCCATCAGCACCGAGAACAGGTCGTCGGCCTGGGCCGCGTCGTCCAGAGTGACCTGGCCGAGCACACGGTGGTCCTGGTCCATGGTGGTGATGCGCAGTTCCTCGGCGTTCATCTCGCCCAGACCCTTGAAGCGCTGGATCGAGTCTTCCCTGATCCGCTTGCCGTTCTGCTTGCCCAGCTCGACCAGCGCGTCGCGCTCGCGGTCCGAGTACGCGTACTCGAAGTCGTCCCGGCCCCACTTGATCTTGTAGAGCGGCGGGCGGGAGAGGTAGACGTGACCGGCCTCGACCAGCGGACGCATGAAGCGGAAGAGGAAGGTCAGCAGCAGGGTGTTGATGTGCTGGCCGTCGACGTCGGCGTCCGCCATCAGAATGATCTTGTGATAGCGGAGCTTCTCGATGTCGAAGTCCTCGTGGACCCCGGTGCCGAAGGCCGAGATCAGCGCCTGGACCTCGGTGTTCTGGAGGATCTTGTCGATCCGGGCCTTCTCGACGTTCAGGATCTTGCCGCGGATCGGCAGGATGGCCTGGTACATCGGGTTCCGGCCGGACTTGGCCGAGCCGCCGGCGGAGTCACCCTCGACGATGAAGATCTCGCACATGGCGGGGTCGTTCGACTGGCAGTCGCTCAGCTTGCCGGGCAGCGACGCCGACTCCAGCAGTCCCTTGCGACGCGTGAGGTCACGGGCCTTGCGGGCCGCCACGCGCGCGGTGGCCGCCTGGATCGACTTGCGGATGATGTCCGTGGCCTCGACCGGGTTGCGGTCGAACCAGTCGTTGAGGTGCTCGTGCACGACCTTCTGCACGAAGGTCTTCGCCTCGGTGTTGCCCAGCTTGGTCTTCGTCTGGCCCTCGAACTGCGGCTCGCCCAGCTTGATGGAGATGATCGCCGTCAGACCCTCGCGGATGTCCTCACCGGTGAGGTTGTCGTCCTTCTCGCGCAGCAGCTTCTTCTCACGCGCGTACCGGTTCACCAGACCCGTGAGCGCGGCGCGGAAGCCCTCTTCGTGCGTACCGCCCTCGTGGGTGTGGATGGTGTTGGCGAAGGAGTACACGCCCTCGGTGTACTGCGAGTTCCACTGCATCGCGATCTCGACCGAGAGCATGCGCTCCTTGTCCTCGGCCTCGACGTCGATGACGGTGGGGTGGATCAGCTCACCCTTGCGGGAGTTGAGGTACTTCACGAAGTCGACGATGCCGCCCTCGTAGTGGTACTTCACCGTCCTCGCCGGCTGCTCCTCCGCCGCCTCGGCGTCGGGGTCGTCGGCGCCGACCGTGGCCTTCGCGGACTCGCGCTCGTCGGTGAGCGTGATCGTCAGGCCCTTGTTGAGGAAGGCCATCTCCTGGAAGCGGCGCGAGAGCGTCTCGAAGGAGTACTCGGTCGTCTCGAAGATGTCGCCGTCGGCCCAGAACGTGACCGAGGTGCCGGTCTCGTCGGTCGCCTCGTGCTTCGCGAGGGGCGCGGTGGGGACGCCCATCTTGTAGTCCTGCGTCCAGCGGTGGCCGTCGGTCTTGACCTCCACCGAGACCTTGGTGGAGAGGGCGTTGACGACGGAGACGCCGACGCCGTGCAGACCGCCGGAGACCGCGTAGCCGCCGCCGCCGAACTTGCCGCCCGCGTGCAGGACCGTCAGCACGACCTCGACGGCCGGCTTGCCCTCGGACGGGACGATGCCGACGGGGATGCCGCGGCCGTTGTCGACGACGCGGACGCCGCCGTCGGCCAGGATCGTCACGTCGATGGTGTCCGCGTGACCGGCGAGGGCTTCGTCGACGGAGTTGTCGACGACCTCCTGCACCATGTGGTGCAGACCACGCTCACCGGTCGAGCCGATGTACATGCCGGGTCGCTTGCGGACCGCGTCCAGACCCTCGAGCACGGTGATCGCGCTGGCGTCGTACGACGCAGCGTTGGCGGACTGGGTGTTCTCGTTGGGGTTGCCGGAATCGGCCACGAAGCGCCCTTTCTGGCACAGCACAGGCCGTTCTCCGGGCATACGGGAGCGGCTGCGTCGTTCGACATGTTCCGCAGGGTGGCGGGATTGTCTTCCAGTCTACCGGTAGCGCTGACAGTCATGGGGGTTTGCCGGTACCTGAGTACGCATGTGCCGCCCTGCGCGGGAGCGAGACGACTCCCCATATCCAGGGAGGGGCTCCAAAGGGCTCTGACGGCCACCCAGCGCTTCGGCTCGTAGCGCGTTGTGGCAACCGTTCCGCCCTGGGGTCCCCCCGGGCGGAGCCCTAGAGGGAGGGACGGCCAGGCACACCCCGCGCACGCGCTGACCGAGCCAGGGCGGGACCCGGGCGCCCGTATCAGGGCCCCTGCTGACCGCACCCCGCGCCCCGCACCCACGGGCAACCTCAGCCGTACGTGTCTCCCGGTCCGACGGACCCGGGCGCCCGCAGCGGCCCGTACCCCCGCCGGGGCCCGGCCGACGGCCCCAGCACCTTGATCACCCGTACCGTCCCGTGGCCCAGGTCCTCGTTCAGCCGCGCCACCAGCCTCGGCGCGAGCAGCCGCAGCTGCGTCGCCCAGGCCGTCGAGTCGCACTGCACGGTGAGCACCCGCTCCTCCGGGTCCTCGTCGTACTTCAGCGGCTCACAGTGCTTCGCCAGGTCCTCGCCCACGATCTGCGGCCAGCGCCCCATGACCCCGCCCACCGCCGCCGGCGTCTCCCAGCCGCGCTCGGTGATGAGCCGGTTGATCGCGGAGCCGAGCGCCATCGGGTCCCGGCCGTCGGCGTGCGCGCCGGACCGCAGCCCGCCGCCCCGCCGGGCCTGCTTCTTCTGCTGCGCGGCCGCGCCCCGCGCCCGCGCCTGCTCCTTGGCGGCGCGCAGCGCGACCCGCGCCAGATCGACCCCGGAGGGCTCCGGCGCCTTCGCCGCGGCCTGGGCTCCTGCCTCGACGCCTTCGTTCTCGCTCACAGCCGCTCCACCGAACCTTCCGCGACCCCGTACCGAGCGCCCGCGAGCACGCCGGGCACGTCGTCGTCCACCGCGGCCGTCACCAGGACCTGCTCGCCCGGCGCCACCAGCTCCGCGAGCCGCTCCCGGCGCCGCGCGTCCAACTCGGCGAAGACGTCGTCGAGGACGAGCACCGGCTCGTTCCCCTCCGCCCGCAGCAGGTCGTACGAGGCGAGCCGCAGCGCCAGCGCGTACGACCAGGACTCCCCGTGACTCGCGTATCCCTTCGCCGGCAGGTCGCCCAGTTTGAGCAGGAGTTCGTCCCGGTGCGGCCCGACCAGCGTCACGCCCCGCTCGATCTCCTGCTTGCGCACCTCCGCGAGCGCGGCGATCAGCTGCTCGTACAGCTCCTCCCGGGTGTGCCCGGGGCCCGGCGCCGACGGCCGGTACTCCAGCAGAATCGGTCCGCCCGCCGGTGCCAGCTGCTCGTACGCCTTGTCGGCCAGCGGCTGGAGTACGGCGATCAGGTCCAGCCGCTGTGCCAGCAGCTCGGCGCCGGCCCTCGCCAGGTGCTGGTCCCACACGTCCAGGGTCGACAGGTCCATGCCGCGGCCACCGTGCCGTCGGGCCATGGCGGCGGACTTCAGGAGCGTGTTGCGCTGCTTGAGCACCCGCTCGTAATCGGCGCGCACACCCGCCATCCGCGGCGCGCGCGCCGTGATCAGCTCGTCCAGGAAGCGCCGGCGCTCGCCGGGATCGCCCTTGACCAGGGCGAGGTCCTCCGGCGCGAACAGCACGGTCCGTACGATCCCGAGCACATCACGGGGTCTGACCTGCGAGGACCTGTTGATACGGGCGCGGTTGGCCCGGCCCGGGTTGAGTTCCAGCTCGATCAGCTGGGAGCGCTCGCCCTGGGTGACGGCGGCCCGGATGATCGCCCGGTCCGCCCCCATCCGTACGAGAGGCGCGTCCGAGGCGACGCGGTGGCTGCCGAGGGTGGCGAGATAGCCGACGGCCTCGACGAGATTCGTCTTGCCCTGGCCGTTCGGGCCCACGAAAGCGGTGACGCCCGGATCGAGCGGGACCTCGACCCGGGCGTAGGAGCGGAAGTCGGCCAGCGACAGATGCGTGACATGCATGGTGTGCGCCGACCTTCCCCCGGCTGCTGTGCACCGCGGGGTGCACAGCCTGTGGATTACTTCTTGGACTCGACCGCGTGGCCACCGAACTGGTTGCGCAGCGCGGCGATCATCTTCATCTGCGGGGAGTCGTCCTGGCGGGACGCGAACCGCGCGAACAGCGACGCGGTGATCGCGGGCAGCGGCACGGCGTTGTCGATGGCGGCCTCCACGGTCCACCGGCCCTCGCCGGAGTCCTGCGCGAAACCTCGCAGCTGGTCCAGGTGCTCGTCCTCGTCCAGGGCGTTGACCGCCAGGTCGAGGAGCCAGGAGCGGATGACCGTGCCCTCCTGCCAGGAGCGGAAGACCTCGCGCACGTCGGTGACGGAGTCGACCTTCTCCAGGAGCTCCCAGCCCTCGGCGTACGCCTGCATCATCGCGTACTCGATGCCGTTGTGGACCATCTTCGCGAAGTGGCCGGCGCCGACCTTGCCCGCGTGGACGGAACCGAACTCGCCCTCGGGCTTGAGGGCGTCGAAGATCGGCTGCACCTTCGCCACGTTCTCGGCGTCGCCGCCGTACATCAGCGCGTAGCCGTTCTCCAGGCCCCAGACGCCGCCGGAGACGCCGCAGTCGACGAAGCCGATGCCCTTGGCGGAGAGCTCCTCGGCGTGCTTCTCGTCGTCCGTCCAGCGGGAGTTTCCGCCGTCCACGACGATGTCGCCGGGGGAGAGCAGTTCGGCCAGCTCGTCGATGGTGGACTGCGTCGCGGCACCGGCCGGGACCATCACCCACACGACGCGCGGGCCCTTGAGCTTGCCCACAAGCTCTTCCAGGCTGTGGACATCGGCGAGGTCCGGGTTGCGGTCGTATCCGATGACGGTGTGGCCTGCGCGGCGGATGCGCTCACGCATGTTGCCGCCCATCTTGCCGAGACCGACGAGACCGAGCTCCATCAGAGATTCCTTAAGCGTCGTGTGCGGTTCGTACCCGCGTCCGAGCCTACGCCCGGACGCGGGTGCACACCTGTGGGGTCAACCGCTCACTCGACGGCTGTCCGACCGGGCTCAGCCGCTGAGGCGGACCGGCATGATCAGGTACTTGTACGCCTCGTCCGCCTCCGCGTCGACCGCAGGCTTGCCGCTCAGCAGCGCGGGCTTGGTGGAGGTCGTGAAGGAGAGCTGGGCGACCGGGGAGTCGATCGCGCTCAGACCGTCCAACAGGAACGTCGGGTTGAAGGCGATCGAGATGTCGTCGCCGTCCAACTGCGCGTCCACACGCTCCACAGCCTGTGCGTCGTCGCTGGAGCCCGCCTCCAGGATCAGTACGCCCTGCTCGAAACTGAGCCGGACCGGGGTGTTGCGCTCGGCCACCAGGGCCACACGCTTGACGGCCTCGACGAACGGAGCGGTCTCGATCACCGCGATGGAGTTGAACTCCGTCGGGAAGAGCGTCCGGTACTTCGGCAGGTCACCTTCGAGCAGCCGGGTGGTGGTACGGCGGCCCGCGCCCTCGAAACCGATCAGGCCCTCGCCCTTGCCGGAGCCGGAGAGCGCCAGAGTGACCGTGTCGCCGCTGGTGAGCGCCTTGGCGGTGTCCAGCAGCGTCTTCGCGGGCACCAGGGCGACGGCCGAGGCGTCCGGGGACTCCGGCTTCCACAGGAACTCGCGGACCGCGAAGCGGTAGCGGTCGGTGGAGGCGAGGGTGACCGTGTCGCCCTCGATCTCGATGCGCACACCGGTGAGGACGGGCAGCGTGTCGTCGCGGCCGGCGGCGATGGCGACCTGGGCGGCGGCGGAGGCGAAGACCTCACCGGGCACCGTGCCGGTGGCGGTGGGCATCTCCGGCAGCGCCGGGTACTCCTCCACAGGCAGGGTGTGGAGGGTGAAGCGGGAGGTGCCGCAGACCACGGTCGCCCGTACACCGTCTGTGGAGATCTCGACCGGCCGGTTCGGCAGGGCGCGGCAGATGTCGGCGAGCAGGCGGCCGGAGACGAGGACGGTGCCGTCCTCCTCGACCTCCGCCTCGACGGAGACCCGGGCCGAGACCTCGTAGTCGAAGCTGGAGAAGCTCAGCGCGCCGTCCTCGGCCTTCAGCAGAAGGCCCGCGAGTACGGGCGCCGGCGGACGGGCCGGAAGGCTGCGGGCCACCCAGGCCACCGCCTCCGCGAGTACATCGCGCTCCACCCGGATCTTCACCGGAACCGCCTCCTGCTGTTGCTGGCTCTTCGTCGACTGCGGGAACCAGTCTGACGCACGCCACCGACACTCGGTGCGGCTCGGGGTCAAGTCGCGACAAGAGGTCGCCGACGGTCCGGGCTCGAGTTGTGCACAGGTCCCACTTCGAAGCAGATTCCGGGCTAACTCTATGTGGGAGTAGTAGTAGGGCCTGTGGAAACCGTGGATAACGCCATCTGTGCAGGTCAATGCCGGTTTTTTGTCCACCGGCCCTGTGGGTGGAGCCGGTGGACAACCGGGGCGTTCTGTGGACGCCCGAAAGTTCTGCACACCCGGTACACAGGCAACCGGGAGTTCTCCCCAGTGCCGTCCCCAGCTTTACCCACGTTCCCCACAGGCCAATCGTCTCCCTTGGTGTGACCGCTTTCACTCGGAGCGGGGAGCCCGGGCGTTTTGTTGCCGAACAGTGGACAGGGGTGTGGAGAAGCTGTGGGCAACTCCTTGTGGCCTGTGGGCCGCCGGTGGACAACTCGATCGGGGTCCTGTGGACGAGGGATTCGTCCACAGGCTGTGGATCACGGTTGCCAACAAATCCACACGGCCCTGACCTGGTGTGATGATCTTCCGCGCGGAGGGCCTGTGGACATGATCCGGATAACTCCGCAGTCCCCACCCTGTGGACGGGAGATCATCCCCCAAGCTGTGGAGAAGTGGCCAACCGCTCCCTGTATTCGAACAGCGAGCGTGTGCACAGCCGTGTGGAAAGGCCCCGAGGCACGCCCCGAGCCGCCCTCGAAGGCGCCTGAGCATGCCGAAGGGCGCCCCGGGAGGTTCCCCGGAGCGCCCTTCACAGCCGCCTGACAGAGGGCCCGGCAGAGGCGGAGAGCCTCTCTCAGCCGTTCTTGATGCGGTTGGTGAGTTCGGTGACCTGGTTGTAGATGGAGCGCCGCTCGGCCATCAGCGCGCGGATCTTCCGGTCCGCGTGCATCACCGTCGTGTGGTCGCGGCCGCCGAACTGCGCGCCGATCTTCGGCAGAGACAGGTCCGTGAGCTCCCGGCACAGGTACATGGCGATCTGGCGGGCGGTCACCAGGACGCGGCTGCGCGAGGACCCGCAGAGGTCCTCCACGGTGAGCCCGAAATAGTCGGCCGTGGACGCCATGATCGCCGGGGCGGTGATCTCCGGAGCCGAGTCCTCTCCGCCCGGGATCAGGTCCTTGAGGACGATCTCCGTGAGCCCCAGGTCCACCGGCTGGCGGTTGAGGCTCGCGAACGCGGTGACGCGGATCAGCGCGCCCTCCAGCTCACGGATGTTCCGCGAGATGCGGGACGCGATGAACTCCAGCACCTCCGGCGGGGCGTTGAGCTGCTCCTGCACCGCCTTCTTGCGCAGGATCGCGATACGCGTCTCCAGCTCCGGCGGCTGCACGTCGGTGGTCAGGCCCCATTCGAAGCGGTTGCGGAGCCGGTCCTCCAGGGTCACCAGCTGCCTCGGCGGGCGGTCCGAGGAGAGCACGATCTGCTTGTTGGCGTTATGGAGCGTGTTGAAGGTGTGGAAGAACTCCTCCTGGGTCGACTCCTTGCTCGCGAGGAACTGGATGTCGTCGACCAGCAGGATGTCCACATCCCGGTAGCGCTTGCGGAAGGTGTCGCCCTTGCCGTCCCGGATCGAGTTGATGAACTCGTTGGTGAACTCCTCCGAGCTCACGTACCGCACGCGCGTGCCGGGGTAGAGATTGCGCGCGTAGTGCCCGATGGCGTGCAGCAGGTGCGTCTTGCCGAGGCCCGACTCCCCGTAGATGAAGAGGGGGTTGTAAGCCTTCGCGGGTGCCTCGGCCACCGCCACGGCGGCTGCGTGCGCGAAGCGGTTCGAGGAGCCGATGACGAAGGTGTCGAAGAGGTAGCGGGGGTTCAGCCGCGCGTGCTGCTCGCCGGGGGCGGCGGATGACGAGCCCTGCCCGGAGGGCGAGCCGGGACGTCCCACCCCGGGACCGCCCTGGCCCGCGGGCCCGCCGGGGCGGTGCCCCCGGCCGGCGCCCGGGCCCTGGGGCTCGGGAAGGTCGCCGCGCTCCGGTCGCTGCGGCTGCTGCTCGTACGACGGCGGGCGCTCGTCGTACCGCTGCTGCGGGGACTGCTGGTTGCGGGGGCCGGCGTAGGGGTCGCGCTCCTGGAAACCGCCGAGCCGCGGCTGCTGCCAGGAGAGGTCCTCCTGGGTGCGCGGCCAGGAGCCCGGGTCGGGACGCTGCTGCTGGTAGTCCGGATAGGCGGGGCGGGCGGTCGGTAGCCCGTCGTCCTGCATCGGCCGATGTCCGTAGCCGTCGTACTTGTCGTACGACTCCGGTGACGGACGGTCGTCGTACCGCGACTGCTGGTGCTGCTGCTGGTGGATCGGCGGCGCCGGCGGCGTGGGCTCACCGACCGAGTCGTCGACGGTGATCGCGATCCGGATCGGCCGGCCGCATTCGCGGCTCAGGGTCTCGCTGATCAGCGGCGCCAGTCGGCCTTCGAGGACCCGCTTGCCCCACTCGTTGGGGACGGCGAGCAGCGCGGTGTCGGCCACCAGTGCGAGAGGCTGGCAGCGCTCGATCCACTGCTTGTCCTTGGGCTCGATGCCCTGCTGGCCCTCTCCGAGGAGGTGCTCCAGCACGCGTGGCCACACTGCGGCAAGATCGGCAGGTACGTCAGCCACAGGGCACGCTTCCTCGCAGGTCCCACGAATGTGTGGTTCTCGGGACGGTTGGTCGAAGTCCGTCAGGACAGGTGACAGGACAGGTAAGGACAGAACGGAAAAAGATTTAGGAGTCCAGCCACGGTAGTCGCGGCGGCTGACCTCGTTCAAGTTGTTGTCCACAGCCTGTGCACAATGGGCCCCGGCGATCGGCCGGTTTGACCGGATGGCGTAGCCGCGCGTACCGTAACCAGGTCGAGTTGTCGATGGCTGCTGCCGCCTGCCTCCGATGGGCAAAGATCACGGTCTGTGATCGTGAAGCGGTGCACTCGGGCGTATTGCGAGCTACTCGTGGGCGCACGGTGACAGCCAGGCGATGTCCCGCCACCACACGAATCATTTCTGGAGCCCCCGAGTGAGCAAGCGCACCTTCCAGCCGAACAACCGTCGTCGCGCCAAGACCCACGGCTTCCGCCTGCGCATGCGCACGCGTGCCGGTCGCGCCATCCTGGCGAACCGCCGTGCCAAGGGTCGCGCGAGCCTGTCCGCCTGATCCGCTTAAACAAACAGGTCATGACGTGCTGCCTACCGAGAATCGGCTGAGGCGGCGCGAGGACTTCGCAACCGCGGTACGCCGAGGGCGCCGGGCCGGTCGCCCGCTCCTCGTCGTCCACCTACGCAGCGGTTCAACGGACCCGCACGCGCCTGGGGAGAGCGCTCCCCCGACGCGTGCGGGTTTCGTCGTGAGCAAGGCCGTAGGCGGTGCGGTCGTACGCAACCAGGTGAAGCGACGCCTGCGCCATCTCGTCCGCGAACGGCTGTCCGAGCTGCCCCCCGGTAGCCTGGTGGTCGTACGGGCGTTGCCCGGAGCCGGCGACGCCGACCACTCTCAGCTGGCCCGAGACCTGGACGCCGCTCTTCAGCGGCTCCTGGGAGGGGGCACGCGATGAAGTACCCGCTGCTGGCTCTCATCAAGCTGTACCAGTGGACGATCAGCCCGCTTCTCGGGCCCGTCTGCCGGTACTACCCGTCGTGTTCCCACTACGGATTCACGGCCATCGACCGGCATGGCGCGATCAAGGGCACAGCCCTGACCGCCTGGCGCATCCTGCGGTGCAATCCGTGGTCGCCCGGCGGCGTGGACCACGTGCCTCCGCGCAAGCGTCCTCGCTGGCACGAAATGCTGCGGAACGCGCTGCGCGGCGACAAGGGCGGGTCCACCGCCGAGACGAGCCCGGCCGCAGAGACCTCGCCCAATGCTCAAGGAGCCTGATTAGTGGACACGATTGCCAGTTTTTTCAGCTTCATCACCTGGCCCGTTTCCTGGGTCATCGTCCAGTTCCACAAGGTGTACGGGGCGATCTTCGGTCCTGACACGGGCTGGGCCTGGGGCCTGTCGATCGTGTCCCTGGTGGTGCTGATCCGGATCTGCCTGATCCCGCTGTTCGTCAAGCAGATCAAGTCCACCCGGAACATGCAGGCGCTCCAGCCGAAGATGAAGGCGATCCAGGAGCGCTACAAGAGCGACAAGCAGCGTCAGTCCGAAGAGATGATGAAGCTGTACAAGGAGACGGGCACCAACCCGCTCTCCTCGTGCCTTCCCATCCTGGCGCAGTCACCGTTCTTCTTCGCGCTCTACCACGTGCTCTCCAACATCGCCGAGGGCGACGAGGTCGGTGTCATCAACCGGTCGCTGCTCGAGAGTGCGCGAGAGGCGCACATCTTCGGTGCCCCGCTGGCCGCGACCTTCACCGACAGTGCTCAGCACGTCGCCGCCCTCGACGCCTCGCTGACCTCGGTCCGCATCGTCACCGCGATCATGATCGTCCTGATGTCGGCCTCGCAGTTCTACACGCAGCGCCAGCTGATGATGAAGAACGTCGACCTCTCCGTGAAGACGCCGTACATGCAGCAGCAGAAGATGCTCATGTACATCTTCCCGGTGATCTTCGCCGTCATGGGCATCAACTTCCCCGTCGGTGTTCTCGTCTACTGGCTGACCACCAACGTGTGGACCATGGGCCAGCAGATGTACGTGATCAGCCAGAACCCGACCCCGGGCAGCAAGGCGCAGGACTCCTACCTCCAGCGGCTGCTGAAGAGCATCACCTCCCACGGTGAGGTCCGGGGCCGTCGCCGGAAGAGCGTCGTCAAGGCCATCGTCGCCAAGGGCAGCGACCGCAACGAGAACGAGCGCCGCTTCTTCGCGGGCCTGTCGAAGGCCGGCTTCGCCGCCCAGGCCGACGGCACCGTGATCAAGAGCGACATCGTCACGGCCGAGACCGAGGGCGGCGCCGCTGCCAGGCGGCAGCAGCCCAAGCGTCAGACCAAGGCGAAGCGCCAGGCTTCCACGAGCCAGCAGTCCATGGCGAAGGCCACCGAGGACGCCGCCGAGGAGCCCACCACCTCGCTGGAGAAGAAGCCGCAGGACTCGGCTCAGGATTCCGCCAAGGAATCGGCGCAGGGCGACAAGCCCGGGCGGCCGAGCCGGGCGAACTCCGGGGCCTCCCGGCAGACAAAGTCCGGTCAGCGCAAGGGCCAGCAGCGGCCCAAGCACCCGTCGTCCAAGAAGTAGAAGGAGTCCATCCCGTGACGGAAGGCACCACCTCCGCCGCCGTAGAGGGTGGCGACACCCTGACCCGCCTGGAGCAGGAGGGCGAGATCGCGGCCGACTACCTCGAGGGTCTCCTCGACATCGCCGACCTCGATGGCGATATCGACATGGACGTCGAGGCCGACCGGGCCGCGGTCTCCATCGTCAGCGACTCGAGCAGCCGTGATCTACAGAAGCTCGTGGGCCGCGACGGCGAGGTGCTGGAGGCTCTCCAGGAGCTGACCCGCCTGGCTGTGCACCGGGAGACCGGTGACCGCAGTCGGCTGATGCTCGACATCGCCGGGTTCCGCGCCAGGAAGCGCGAAGAACTCGCCGAGATCGGCGCTAAGGCGGCGGACGAGGTGAAGTCCACCGGGGCCCCGGTCAAGCTGGACCCGATGACCCCGTTCGAGCGCAAGGTCGTGCACGACTCGGTCGCCGCCGCCGGCCTGCGCAGTGAGTCCGAGGGCGAGGAGCCGCAGCGCTTCGTCGTCGTCCTCCCTGCCTGACCCCTCTCGCAGTGTCGGCCCCGTCTGCTCGCAGGCGGGGCCGATCTTTGTCAGCCTGATAGTCAGCCACGACAGTGCCTCGCACGGTATGCGTGCGGTGCGGAAGGACGGTTCCCGTGACGGAGGCAGCGGAGCTCCCCCCTGCGCCTGAGCAGGCCCAGACGGTATTCGGTGAGTACTTCCCGGAGGCCGTCCGGTACGCGGAGCTCCTCGCGGACGCGGGAGTCAAGCGCGGGCTGATCGGCCCACGCGAGGTTCCCCGCCTGTGGGAGCGCCATCTGCTGAACTGCGCGGTGCTCTCGGAGGTGGTTCCCGAGGGCGTCGCCGTCTGCGACGTCGGCTCAGGTGCCGGGCTGCCCGGAATCCCCCTGGCCCTGGTCCGGCCCGATCTCAAGATCACGCTCCTGGAGCCGCTGCTTCGCCGGACGAACTTCCTTCAGGAGGTCGTGGAGCTGCTGGGGCTCGACCATGTGACGGTGGTCCGAGGCCGTGCCGAGGAGATGCTCGGCAAGCTGCCACCCGTACATGTGGTGACCGCTCGCGCTGTGGCCCCGCTCGATCGGCTGGCCGGCTGGGGCGTTCCCCTGCTGCGCCCGTACGGCGAGATGCTGGCCCTGAAGGGGGACACCGCCGAAGAGGAGATCAACGGTGCCCGCGCCGCGCTCTCCAAGCTCGGTGTGGTGAAGACCTCGGTGCTCCAGGTCGGCGAGGGGATCGTGGATCCGCTGTCGACCGTCGTACGGGTCGAGGTGGGGGAGAGCCCGGGCGGTGTGCGTTTCGCCGCCAAGCGGGCCAAGGCTGCCCGCCCGAGCCGCACCCGCCGACGCCGCTGAGCCCTCGATGTCACACCACTGAGCCGTACAAGCTGCCATACGTACGTATTTCGGAGTGTCGAGCGGTCCTGGGTCTGCGGCGAGTGCATCGTGTTTCACGTGAAACGTCGCTCACTGCTGCAGGGGATCATCAGCCGCGGCCGCGCGGCTGCCACGCCCGGGGACCGCAAACCGCCTGTGAAGCCCCCCGCGAGGGTGAGGGGATTGTCCACAGAGGTGGATTCATCCACAGAACCACGGGCCTCGCTGGTTCACGACCCCGAAAGCATGGCACGCTCTGTTCATCGCGAGCCTGAAGCCGAGGAGAGTGAATCCTTGCGGTCCAACGCCAACATCGCGGGACCGATGACCGATCCGGTCCCCGGTCCCCGAACCGAATCGGTGGGGGAGGATGTTTCACGTGAAACACCGCCCCCGATGGACGACACCCCCATTGGTCGTGCTGCCCAGCTGGCAGTAGAGGCGCTGGGTCGTGCCGGCGAGGGCCTGCCCCGGCCTCCCCAGACCCGCGTGATGGTGGTCGCCAACCAGAAGGGCGGAGTAGGCAAGACGACCACGACGGTCAACCTTGCCGCTTCCCTGGCGCTGCACGGCGCGCGGGTCCTGGTGATCGACCTCGACCCCCAGGGCAACGCCTCGACGGCACTGGGCATCGACCACCATGCCGACGTCCCCTCGATCTATGACGTTCTGGTGGAGAGCAAGCCGCTCTCCGACGTCGTGCAGCCCGTCCAGGATGTCGAAGGCCTCTTCTGCGCCCCTGCCACCATCGATCTCGCCGGTGCGGAGATCGAGCTGGTGTCGTTGGTGGCGCGTGAGAGCCGGCTCCAGCGAGCGATCCAGGCGTACGAGCAGCCGCTGGACTACATCCTGATCGACTGCCCGCCCTCCCTTGGTCTGCTCACGGTCAACGCCATGGTGGCGGGGGCCGAGGTGCTGATCCCGATCCAGTGCGAGTACTACGCGCTGGAGGGCTTGGGCCAGCTCCTGCGGAATGTCGAACTGGTGCGGGGGCACCTCAACCCCACGCTCCATGTCTCGACGATTCTGCTCACCATGTACGACGGCCGGACGAGGCTCGCGTCCCAGGTCGCCGACGAGGTGCGCAGTCACTTCGGCGAAGAGGTGCTGCGGACCAGCATTCCGAGGTCCGTACGGATCTCGGAGGCGCCGAGCTACGGACAGACCGTACTGACGTACGACCCGGGCTCCAGTGGTTCACTGTCGTATCTCGAGGCGGCCCGCGAGATCGCGTTTCGCGGAGTCGGTATCCACTACGACGCCCAGAACGCCCATGTGGGTCAGCAGAACAGCCAGCGAAGCATGTCGGAGGGGATTCAGTGAGTGAGCGACGTAGGGGATTGGGGCGTGGGCTCGGTGCGCTGATCCCTGCTGCTCCCCAGGAGCGGCAGGCGCCGGCCGTCGGCATGGGGTCGGGATCGACCTCGCCCGGTGCCATTCCGGCACTGTCGTCGGATCGAGGCGTGGCTGCGGCGAAGGTGGCAGCCCTTCCGCAGAGCCCGCAGTCCCCCGACGCCGCAGTGCCGGTCCCCGTGCCGGCGGCCGAAGCAGAGCCGGTTGCGGAGCTGGACTCCCCCGCCGGGGCGCACTTCGCCGAGCTGCCGCTGGAGTTCATCACGCCCAACCCGCGCCAGCCTCGTGAGGTCTTCGACGAGGACGCGCTGGCGGAGCTGGTGACCTCCATCAAGGAGGTCGGCCTGCTGCAGCCCGTCGTCGTAAGGCAGTTGGGTCCCGAGCGTTATGAACTCATCATGGGTGAGCGCCGTTGGAGGGCCTGTCGTGAGGCGGGTCTGGAGCGTATCCCCGCGATCGTTCGCGCCACGGACGACGAGAAGCTTCTGCTGGATGCTCTCCTGGAGAACCTGCACCGGGCTCAGTTGAACCCGCTGGAAGAGGCGGCCGCCTACGACCAGCTGCTCAAGGACTTCAACTGCACCCATGACCAGCTGGCCGATCGGATCGGGCGTTCACGCCCCCAGGTCTCCAACACGCTGCGTCTGCTGCGGCTCTCGCCCCCGGTGCAGCGTCGGGTCGCTGCCGGTGTTCTGTCGGCCGGACATGCCCGCGCCCTGCTCTCCGTGGACGACCCGGAGACCCAGGACAAGCTGGCGTACCGGATCGTGGCGGAAGGGCTTTCGGTGCGTGCGGTCGAGGAGATCGTCACGCTGATGGGCTCGGAGCCCACCTCCACCACCAAGCCGAAGGGGCCGCGTGCGGGGGCTCGTGTCTCTCCGGCGCTCACTGACCTGGCCTCCCGGCTCTCGGATCGCTTCGAGACCCGGGTGAAGGTCGACCTTGGCCAGAAGAAGGGCAAGATCGTCGTCGAGTTCGCCTCGGTGGAGGATCTCGATCGGATCCTCGCGACGCTGGCGCCCGGAGAGGGGCGCGTCATGGACCTCGGCAACGCCGAGCAGGGTGAGGACGACGACGAGGGCTGACCCGCCCAGCAGCCTGTCCCCAGGGCGGGCCGTGATCCGGTGAAGACCGGGACACGGCCCGCCCTTTGGCTGTGGACGGTATCGCCCTGATCGCCCCATCGATACGATTCTGGAAGGGCGTATCCGTGCTGCGTAGGCCGAGGGAAGCGAGGAAGAGCCGTGGGGCGTCGGCTTGTACCGCTCACGCTGGACAACCTTCCGGACCTCCCCAAACGGTGTCGCTCCTGTGTCTTCTGGGAGCTCGACCCGGTCAGTGGCGAGGCCGCGGTGAAGGCAGGACGACCAGAGCTGGAGAAGGAGGCATGGATCTCCGCCGTGCTCCTGGAATGGGGATCCTGCGGTCGGGTCGTCTATGTCGACGAGGTGCCCGTCGGCTTCGTTCTCTATGCGCCCCCGGCCTATGTGCCCCGCTCCATGGCCTTCCCCACCAGTCCGGTCTCCGCGGACGCCGTGCAGCTGATGACGGCCTGGATCATGCCGGGGTACCAGGGGCAGGGGCTGGGCCGGACGATGGTGCAGACCGTTGCAAAGGATCTGCTGCGGCGTGGCTTCAAGGCGATCGAGGCGTTCGGCGACGCTCGGTGGAAGGAACCCGCCTGTGTGCTGCCGGCGGAGCATCTGCTGGCGGTGGGGTTCAAAACCGTCCGGCCTCACCCCGCCCATCCTCGGCTGAGGCTCGAACTCAGAACCACTCTCTCCTGGAAGGAGGACGTGGAGCTGGCGCTGGACCGACTCCTCGGCGCGGTGCAGAAGGAGCCGGCCCTTCGGCCTCTCTAACCCTCACGCGAGCCCCGGCAGCCGACCTTGCATGAGCCCGTACGACGACGGCCCGCCCCGTCAGGGGCGGGCCGTCGCTGTTTCACGTGAAACATGGCGCAGGCTGGTCAGCCCTTGGCGACCTCGTCGGAGACGAAGCCCTCGAGGTCGCGAAGGATCGCGGCCTTCGGCTTGGCGCCGACGATGGTCTTCACGACCTCACCGTTCTGGTACACGTTCAGCGTCGGGATCGACATGACGCCGTACTTGGCAGCCGTGGCCGGGTTCTCGTCGATGTTCAGCTTCACGACCTCGATCTCACCGTGCTCGGCGGCGATGGCCTCGAGCGACGGAGCGATCTGGCGGCACGGACCGCACCAGGCGGCCCAGAAGTCCACCAGGACGGGCTTGTCGCTCTTGAGGACGTCGTCCTCGAAGGAAGCGTCGGTCACGTTCTTCAGGGCGCCGGCCACGGCGGCCTCCTAAACTTCGCGGGGTGTGGGGTGAGAAATGCCGGGTGGGTCAGACCGCGGGGGTCTTCTCCGGCTCGGCGAGCTTGTCGTTGTCGGCGAGAGCAGCCAGGAACCGCTCGGCATCGAGAGCCGAGGAGCAGCCGGTGCCGGCGGCGGTGATCGCCTGACGGTAGGTGTGGTCGACCACGTCGCCGGCGCCGAAGACGCCGGGAAGGTTCGTCCGCGTCGAGGGAGCGTCGACCTTGAGGTAGCCCTCGTCATCCAGCTCGAGCTGACCCTTGAAGAGCTCGGTGCGCGGGTCGTGGCCCACGGCGATGAAGAGACCGGTGACGGGGAGCTCGCTGGTCTCGCCCGTCTTGGTGTTCCGCAGCGTCAGGCCGGTGAGCTTCTGGTCACCGTGGATCTCGGCGACCTCGCTGTCCCACGCGAACTTGATCTTCGGGTCGGCGAAGGCGCGTTCCTGCATCGCCTTCGAGGCACGCAGGGTGTCACGACGATGGACGATGGTGACCGACTTGGCGAAGCGGGAGAGGAACGTGGCCTCCTCCATCGCCGTGTCGCCGCCGCCGACGACGGCGATGTCCTGGTCCTTGAAGAAGAACCCGTCGCAGGTGGCGCACCAGGAGACACCGCGGCCGGAGAGCGTGTCCTCGTTGGGGAGACCGAGCTTGCGGTGCTGGGAGCCGGTCGTGACGATGACGGCCTTGGCGCGGTGCACGGTGCCGGCGGTGTCCGTGACGGTTTTGATGGCACCCGTCAGGTCCACGGCGACGACATCGTCCGGAACCAGCTCGGCGCCGAAACGCTCGGCCTGGGCGCGCATGTTGTCCATCAGGTCAGGGCCCATGATGCCGTCACGGAAGCCGGGGAAGTTCTCCACGTCGGTCGTGTTCATCAGGGCGCCACCAGCGGTGACTGCCCCCTCGAAGACCAGCGGCTTCAGTGACGCTCGCGCTGTGTAGAGCGCAGCGGTGTAACCCGCGGGCCCGGAGCCGATGATGATCACGTTACGGACGTCGCTCACGGGTTTCTTCCTCGTCTCTGCAGACTGCCTACTGCCTACTGTGCGGTCGGGTCGATGACTCTCACCCCACCCAACGGATCCTACGGGGCGTGCATTCCCGAGAACGCCGCGCGGCACGGCAGCGGGGTCAGGAGCGAGGGTAGGACTGCGTCAGCAGAACCTCGGCCTTCCCCTTTCCTCCGCCGTCCGCGCAGGAGGCGTCCACTACATAGGCCTGCACCTGGGAGCGTTCGGTGGGATGCGGCAGGACGAGGAGATAGGCGGGCCGACCCTCGTAGTCGCCCCTCTGGAAGGCGATGACCCCGTCGGGGCGGTCGGTACCTGCCTTGACGCATGCGGGCAGCACCTCGGCGATGCTGCGGTTCGGGGTGTCGCCCCCTTCGGCGGACATCGACTCGGGACTGCTCTCCTTGGGCGCCTTGAGAGGCGCGTCCTGGTGCAGGAGGGCCTGGACCCGGGCTTCGACCGTCTCGCCCTCGAAGCGGGTCGTGGCGGCACCGCTGACCGCCGTGTCGCTCTTCTTCTCCCCCGAGTCGCTGCCGAGGGTCTGGATGCCGCCTTGGACGAAGAACAGGCTGAGCCCCAGAGCGGCGGCCCCGAAGGCGGCGCCGAGGGCCGCGACGCGGCGCCGGTGGGCCTTGGCGGGACGGCCGGGGCCGGTGGCGGCGCGAGAGCGGCCGGCGGGCCGGTCCACGGCGGGCTTGGGAGCGGTGGACGGGCGAGTGTCTCGATGGGCGGTCGCTGTTTCACGTGAAACATGAGCGTCCGCCTCAGGCGTGGTGGCATGGAGCAGCGCTTCCGCTGCCAGAGCGGCGTCGATGCGGCCTGCGATCTCGGCGGGCATGCGCGGTGGGCCCGGCAACGTCCCCAGCAGCCCCCGGATCTCTTCCAGGGAGGACCGCACATCCGCGCACAAGGAGCAGCCGTCGACATGACGTCGTACGGCTGCGGTGCGAGACGGAGAAAGCAGCCCCTCCGTGAGGTCGGAGATCTCCGAGACGTCCGGGTGCTGTGTTGTGTCGGCCCTGCCGGTCGTGGAAGTCACGTGCGCCCACCTCCGCCCTTCACAGCAGCCGGACCATTCGATCCGTTATCCGTTGGCCCCGACACCGGTGGGACGGATGTCCCCGGCGTCCGGTTCCTTCCCCGGTCGGAGGCCTCGTTACCCCCCGTATCGGCGCGCAGATGGATGAGCATCGGCAGCAATCGGGCACGTCCTCGCGCACAGCGGCTCTTCACCGTCCCGGTGGGCACATCCAGGATGCGGGCGGCCTCGGCCACCGGGTAGCCCTGCATGTCGACGAGGACGAGAGCGGCCCGCTGGTCCCCGGGGAGCTTGGCCAACGCGGCCAGCAGTTCGCGATGGAGATCTTGGCGTTCGGCGGGCGCCTCGGCCGACTCGACCGGTTCGAGGAGCTGCTCGAAGCGCGCGGTGTCGTCCATGGGGGACGTCTTACGGGAGGCGGTCTTGCGGGCCCGGTCGAGGCAGGCGTTCACCGTGATGCGGTGGAGCCAGGTGGTGACGGCCGACTGGCCGCGGAAGGTATGGGCGGCGCGGAAGGCGGAGACGAGGGCGTCCTGGACGGCGTCAGCCGCCTCCTCGCGGTCCCCCAGCGTCCGCAGCGCCACTGCCCACAGCCGATCGCGGTGGCGCCGCACGAGCTCACCGAAGGCATCCGGGTCACCGGCTACATGGCGCGTCAGGAGTTCCTGGTCGCTGATGTCGCCGTGTATCGCATCGTCCAACGGTGACCCCCCTCCCTTCGGCCGTCAGCTGGTGATCTTGATATCCGTGACCTTGCCCCGGAAGTCGCCCTCGTTACTGGCGGGCAGCTCGGTCAGCCAGACCAGAACGTAGCGCGTCGTCACAGGCTTCGTGGGCTTCAGCGACACCTTCGTGCCGGAGCCGGACGCCTGGGTGGCGAAGCCGCCCGGAGACGTCGGCTCGGCCGAGGCGTCCGCCGGGGCGGTCCGCAGTTGCACGGAGGTGTCTCCGAGGAAGGCGATCTCGACCGAGCCGACCTGCTGGGCCTTGCCCAGGTCGAGGATGAGGCCCACGCCTTCCTTGAGCCGACCGAAGTCGGCGCTGTAGTACCCGTCGGTGTTCCAGAAACTGCTCGGGTCGCCGTCGTAGGCGTTCTTTATGCCTTGTGGCTTCTCGGAGCCGGAACCGAGCGGGTCGAAGTCGCGGGCACCGATGATCGCGATCGGCTTGCCCGTCGCCACCTTCTCCTTCTCGTCGTCGGTGTTCTGCGGCTGCGTGTTCTGCGGGGTCTCGGTGTCCTTGTTCCGCTGGTCCAGCAGCCGGTCGGCGATCTGCCAGCTGCCCAGTCCCAGGGCGGCGATGAGCAGCGCGGAGACGGCCCACTTCAGGGCCCGCCCGGTACGGGTCTCCAGGGGCGCCGGCGGGACGACCACGGGCTGGGTGGCCGCGCCCGGGCGCTGCTGCGGCCGGCCGTACGTGCCCTGCTGATAAGTGGTGCGCTGGTAGTCGGGCGGTGTGGGGAACTCTGGCTCCGGCGGGCGGATGCGAGGCATCGCCGCCACGGCCTTGGCGAGTTCGTCCGGGGTGGTGCAGGGAGGCTCTTGGCGTGAGGCGGTGGCGCCGTCGTTGACCAGGGCGCGCATGGCGATCTCGGACAGACCGCGGTGGACCCCGGCCCGTACCTGGTCGGGAGCCAGCAGCCCCACGCCCTTGGGAAGGCCGGAGAGGCCGTAGGCGTCACTGTCGTACGGCCAGCGCTGGGTCAGGGCCGCGTACAGCAGGGCCCCGATCGCCTCGGTGTCGGTGCGCTGGGGGCGCTCGGCGCTGATGCCGCGGAGTGCGGCGTTCACGGCGAGACCACGGATCCGGTACTGGCCGGTGGAGCTGCGCAGTACGGCGCTCGGGGTGAGACGAAGGTGGGCCAGTCCCTCGCGGTGGGCGGCTGCCATGGCCTGGGAGACCTGGCTGACGAGCTGGTAGGCGTCGTGCGGTTCCAACGGCCCCGACGCGAGCAGCGTCGTGAGCTCCGTGGAGTCGGGGAGCCACTCGTGCACCACGTACACGAGGTCGTTCTCCTCGACCGCGTCGAGGACCTGGACGAAGCGGGGGTCGCCGAGCAGCGCCGCGGAGCGGGCGGCGGCGAGCACCGAACGGGCCCGGGGGTGGTCCGCGGGCAGGAGATGGACGCCGACCGCCCGGCGCAGTTTCTCGTCGACGGCTCGCCAACTGCTGAAACCGTCCAGACGGGTGACGCACTCCTCGAGGCGGTAGCGCCTGGCCAGTTTGTGCCCGCTGTGCAGCTCGGGTGTCTCGATGGAGGGGGGTTCGCCGTTCTGCCGGTTGTCGGCCTCGTTGTCCGCGTCGTCGGCGGACTTCTCCGCCTTGTCCTGCGCTTTCGCCACCCCGTCGGTCGCGGCCTTGCCCGCCTTGGCGGTCAGCGGGTCGTCACCGCTGTTGTCGGCCACGTCGACGGCAGCCGTGCTACGTTCCGCCACCGTCGTTCCTGCCTCCCCATCCGTTGCGCCACATCCAACAGCCAAGCCAATTGTGCCCACAGTCGGCCGCTATGCACGACACACGGCGGCCGACGATGGTTGTGCGGGACGGTGTCCTACCGTCCGAGGCGCCCACGGACCATACCGACCATGGAGTTCAGCTCCTCGATCCGCATGCGCTTGGCCGCTACGAAGAAGACGCCGAGCAGGACGACACCGCCGACGGTCAGGGCCACGAGGGAGCCGAGAGCCCCTTCGCCCAGGGCCTTCAGAAGGCCGAAGCCGACCGCCCCGGCCACGATCGCCGCGGGCAGCGAGGCCAGACAGAGCCGAGCGTAGGTCCGCATCACATGGGCGCCGTCCAGGTCACCGCCCAGCCGGTTGCGCAGTCGGCGCCAGGCGACGCCGACACCGACGGCGTAGGCGAGACCGTACGAGGCGGCCATGCCGACGACGGCCCACTGGGCCGGCAGTACGAAGTAACAGGCGGCCGAGGCCGCCGCGTTGACGGCGGCGACGATGACCGTGTTGTAGAACGGCGTCCGGGTGTCCTCGTAGGCGTAGAAGCCGCGGAGGACGACGTACTGGACCGAGTACGGGATGAGTCCGAGGCCGAAGGCCATCAGGATGAAGCCCATGCCCTGGGCGGCCTGGAGGCCGCTGGAGGCGTACAGCAGGGTGCACATCGGGACGCCGAGGGCCAGGAAGGCGAAGGAGACCGGGACGATCGCGACGGCGGAGTTCCGCAGCCCCTGCGAGATGTCGTCCCGGACGGCGCCGGGGTCGTCGTCGTGGGCCGCGCGGGAGATGCGGGGCAGAAGGGCGGCCATGACGGAGACGGTGATGATGGCCTGCGGCATGCCCCAGATCAGCTGGGCGTTGGAGTACGCGAGGAAGCCCGCGCCGCTCCTGCCGGACTCCTCACCGGCCGCGGTGGCGAGCTGAGTGACGACCAGAACGCCGGCCTGGTTGGCGAGGACGAACAGCACGGTCCACTTGGCGAGTTTGACCGTCTTGCCGAGGCCGTGGCCCTTCCAGTCGAAGCGGGGCCGGAATCGGAAGCCCGCTTCCCGGAGGTAGGGGATCATCGCCAGGGCCTGGACGACCAGGCCGAGCAGGGTGCCGATGCCGAGCAGGCGGACGCCGTCGTCGGGAATGGTCTGCACCCCCATCTGGGACTCGGCCGAGGTGCCGTAGACCCAGATGAACAGGCCGAACGTGACGATCATGACGATGTTGTTGAGGACCGGGGTCCACATCATCGCCCCGAACCTGCCCCTGGCGTTGAGGATCTGACCCATGACCACGTGCACGCCCATGAAGAAGATGGTGGGCAGGCAGTAGCGGGCGAAGGTCACGGCGACGCTGTTGGCCGCGGCGTCGTCGGCGATGGTGTTGGACATCAGCCGGATCAGCAGGGGTGCCGCGAAGACGGCGATCGCGACGATCGCGCCCAGGGCCACCATGACCAGGGTCAGCAGGCGGTTGGCGTACGCCTCGCCGCCGTCCTCGTCGTTCTTCATCGAGCGGACCAGCTGCGGCACGAACACCGAGTTGAGGCCGCCGCCGATGGTGAGGATGTAGATCATCGTCGGCAGGGTGTACGCGACGGTGAAGGTGTCACCGAGCAGGGCGGCACCGAGGGCGCCGGTGATCACCAGGCTGCGGACGAAGCCGGTGAGACGGGACACCAGGGTGCCGGCAGCCATCACCGCGCTCGACTTCAGCAGCCCGGAGGCGCGGCCGGTCTTCTTCGGGGCGGGGGCGGGCATCGGATTCGGCTCCGGAGCGGGCGGAGGCACCTGTCCGGGGGTCTGCTGGTCCCGGAAGAGGTGAGCGAAGGCGTCCGGCTCGGGCTGCTCGTCGCCGGCCCTGGTTACCAGGTCGTCCACGCCGGTGAACTGGACCGTGCGGGCGTCGTCGCCGTAGGGCAGATGGCGCGATGGGCCGTCGGGCTCGGGCGCGGGTGTCTGCGCCCAGACCCGCGGGTCAGGGGCGTGCGGGGGTGCGGCCGGCTGCTGGTAGAGCGGCTGAGGCTCCTGGTAGGTCCCCGGCGGCGGCGGTGGGTGCGCCGCGCGGTCGTAGAGCGCTTCGGTCACCGGGTCCTGCGCGGACAGGTCCTGTGCCCGGTAGGGATCGTGGGCATAGGCCTCCTGGACATAGGGGTCCTGGGGGAGCTGATCCTGTCCGTGCTGATCCTGTCTCTGCTGATCCCGGACGGGCTGGTTCAGCGCGTAGGGGTCAGGAGCGGCCTGCGGCGGAACCGGCGCCTGGCCGGGGCCCGTGGACGCCGGGGGCGTTCCACCGGACGGCTCGGTGCCGCCCGCGCCCTGGCCGCGGTCACCGTCGTACGGCGCGTTCATGGTTACCCCACCTCATCGTCCCCGGCCGACCGGCCACGACATCGCTCAACGGTCCACTTTCTCACTCACGCCCGACGGGTTGCCGCTTTCGGGACCGGTGTCCGGTGTCGGGTCACTCGGCTGCTCGGGATCGTCGTCCTCCGCGGCCTCCGCTTCGGCGCTTCTGGCCGCCGCGCGCTTGCGCTGGGTGTACATCCGTACGCCGGCGAGGACGAGCAGAAGCACACCGCCGGCGAGGACGAGCATCACGGTCGACGTGATCTCGGAGACCTTCACGGTGAAGGTCATCGGCTCACCGTAAGGCTTGCCGTCCTCGGTGAAGAGCTGGGCCGTCATGGGGACCGGTCCGTTGGCGTTGGCCGAGGCGGTGAACTTCACCGACTGGCTGTGCCCGCCGTTGATCTTGACCGGACGTTCGGCGACGGCGACACCGCCGTTGAGCTGCAGACGGGTCTTGTTACCGGGGGTCAGCCGCAGCACCAGGTGGTCCACGCCCTGGAGCAGCCTGTTCTGGACGGTCACCGGGATGGTGGCGCTGCGCCCGGAGAGCATGAGATCGGACTTGTCGATCAGTTCGACCTCTTTGGTGAGGCCTCGCAGATAGTTCAGTACGCCGATCCGGTACAGCGAGGCCGAGGGGCCCTGGCCTCGCCAGGACGTGGACATCTCACGGCTGATCGCGTTGCCGAAGGGAGTCACCACCCGATCCGGCTGGGTCAGGATGACCTTGAAATCGTCCAGCTCCTCGCGGGTGGCCTTCATGTCCCGGAATGCCTCCGCCGGCAGTTCCCGCTTGCGCAGCTCCTGCGGATAACGGGAGGCGCTGGGCACCTTGGTCGTGGCGTCCGGGTCCGGCTTCGCCGCGGCGGCGGCGATCAGATCGAGCGGCTGCGTCCAGCGTTGGGCGGCCAGCCCGTGCAGCGCGGTCGCCATGCTCTGTGCCTGGGCAGTCGTCAGCATCCGCTGCGGGGCGACCACGACGCTGCGCTGCTGGTCGGGCTGCTCCAGGGTGACGGCCAGCGACTGGGCCAGGAACTCCTGGACGGCGAGCGTGGAGCTGCCCGTGCGGACCATGTCGCCCTCGAACGCCGTCGAGAGATAGGCGTCGCTGACGATGGCGGTGGTGCCGCCGCCGATGGGCCGCGCGGCCGTGGGGGTGTAGGGAAGATCGTCCTGGAAGCTGTCGCTGCGGGCGATCACCTTGTGGGCGCCGGCCGAGGTCGCCACATCCATGATCGAGGGGTCGACGGCTCCGTCGACCGGCCAGGAGAAGTCGGTGGACGGTGTCACATGGAGCGTGGTCTCCACGGTCCTCGCGGCCAGCTCCGTCGCCAGCTGGAGATGGCTCAGCGATCCGGGGACGTCCTTCCCGCGGTGCGCCAGGGAGGCGATGTCCGGGTCGGCGAACGGCAGGGCGACGACCTTGCTGTCCGCCACCGCCTTCTCCAGCGAGTCCAGCCACCGCTCGGCGACCGCCTGGTTGTTCCCCGGCACGGTGTCCGTGCCCGCCTTGACGCGGTAGCTGCCGGTCATGGCATCGACGGTGGCGAGCAGGTCCGGATCGATCACCCAGGTGACCGGAAGGTCCTTGCCCAGCGCGACCATCTGCTCCAGGCGTCCGCCCGGGGCGAGCTCGGCCGCCAGCTCGTCGTTCTCGAAGACCGGCGTCTGCTGATCGTCGGATCCGGTCTCCGCCGATACATGGGCCGAGGAGACGAGTGGCCAGAGAGCGGTGAGCTGCGTCTTCTTCTCCGTGGCTTCGGGCTGGTAGGGCAGGAAGGTCCGCTCGATGCCGAGGACCCGCCCGCCGGGCTGCGTGACCGTCCGCCCCGAGAGGGAGACGCCCAGCTGGTAGACGCCCGCGTCCTCGAGTCCCAGCTTGGAGACCGGGACGGAGAGGGTGAACTCCTTGCTGAGGCCGGCCGCCAGCAGCGGGATCTTGACGGTATGGGCGCCGCTGAGCGCAGCCGGATCGCTGCCCGGCCGGAAGCCGGTCCGACCGGAAATCTGGTCGATCTCGCTTCGGCTCGTCATGCGGGGGCCGACACGGAGGTCCACCGTGGCATCGGTGACGGCTTGCTTGCTCTGGTTCGTCACCGTGCCGGAGATCGTGAGGGTGTCGCTCTCCAGAGGGGCGGTCGGAGTGAGCGTGTCGAGGGACACACTGACCGTCCTGGACCCGGCCACCTCGTCGGCGGCCGTCGCCGGAGGCGCGGCGGGGCCCGGCAGGAGTCCGGCCAGAAGCGGCGCTCCGATGACCAGGGAGGCCGCGCGCCGCAGCCAGCGACGGGCAGGTGAGGGAAGGGTCCCCTGGTTGTCTGCCGCCTCGGCCACGCGTTCGCCCGTCCTCGTCGTATCAGTGGTGTCGGTGGTTCCCGGTTGCTGTGTCCACGCATGGTAACGAGGCACGCTGTGGCCAAGTGCCGGGGACTGCTCCAGCTGATCGGAGGGAAGCGGCCGAGGACGGGGGAAAATCCAGGACGCTGCCGGGGGCCGGGGCACGTACCCTTTTCTGTTGTGCCGAACGCCAACGAAGACACCCCGACTGCACTGAGCCAGGTGCAACGCCGCGCGGTCAGTGAACTGCTGCGTGTGTCCCCTGTCGCCGACGACCTCGCGCTCCGTTTCCAGGAGGCCGGGTTCAGCCTCGCGCTGGTCGGCGGCTCGGTACGGGATGCGTTGCTCGGCAGGCTCGGCAATGACCTCGACTTCACGACCGACGCCCGCCCGGAGGAGGTCCTGAAGATCGTCCGCCCCTGGGCCGACGCGGTCTGGGAGGTCGGGATCGCCTTCGGAACGGTCGGCTGCCAGAAGAGTGGCTACCAGATCGAGGTCACGACGTACCGCTCGGAGGCGTACGACCGCACCTCGCGCAAGCCCGAGGTCTCCTACGGCGACTCGATCGAGGAGGACCTCGTCCGGCGCGATTTCACGGTCAACGCCATGGCCGTTGCCCTCCCGGCGAAGGACTTCATCGACCCGCACGGTGGGCTCGAGGACCTCTCCGGGCGAGTGCTGCGCACCCCGGGAACGCCGGAGGAGTCCTTCTCCGACGACCCTCTGCGCATGATGCGCGCGGCGCGCTTCGCCGCGCAGCTGGACTTCGAGGTGGCGCCCGAGGTCGTCACGGCGATGACCCAGATGGCCGGCCGTATCGAGATCGTCTCCGCCGAGCGCGTCCGTGACGAGCTCAACAAGCTGCTGCTCTCCGCCCACCCCCGTAAGGGGCTCGGACTGCTCGTCGACACCGGTCTCGCCGATCATGTGCTGCCCGAGCTTCCGGCGCTGCGGCTGGAGAGTGACGAGCACCACCGGCACAAGGACGTCTACGAGCACTCCCTGACGGTTCTCGACCAGGCGATCGACCTGGAGGAGGACGGGCCGGACCTGGTGCTGCGGCTGGCGGCCCTGCTCCACGACATCGGCAAGCCGCGTACCCGGCGCTTCGAGAAGGACGGTCGCGTCTCCTTCCACCACCACGAGGTGGTCGGCGCGAAGATGACCAAGAAGCGCATGACCGCACTCAAGTACTCCAACGACATGATCAAGGACGTCTCCCGCCTGGTGGAGCTGCATCTGCGCTTCCACGGCTACGGAATGGGCGAGTGGACCGACTCGGCGGTGCGTCGCTATGTGCGTGATGCGGGTCCCCTGCTCTCGCGGCTCCACAAGCTGACGCGCTCCGACTGCACCACCCGGAACAAGAAGAAGGCCGGTGCCCTCTCTCGCGCCTACGACGGGCTGGAGGAGCGCATCGCGCAGCTCCAGGAGCAGGAGGAGCTGGAGGCCATCAGGCCCGACCTGGACGGCAACCAGATTCAGGAGCTGCTGGGCATTCGTCCGGGCCCGGCCGTCGGCCAGGCGTACAAGTTCCTGCTGGAGCTGCGACTGGAGAACGGGCCCATGGAGCATGAGGCGGCCGTTGCCGCCCTCAAGGAGTGGTGGGCGGCTCAGAGCTGAGTCGAGAGGAGTCGATGTTTCACGTGAAACAAACACAGGGGGGGGGCGCCCAGGGGGGTTTGTTTAAATTAAAAAAAAACCCCAACACAGTGGAGGGGGCGCCCCCACAACAAGAGGGA